>NZ_SSXA01000031.1 GCF_021698975.1 Blastococcus sp. KM273128
GGCTCGCCGTCGGCAGCGGCGGGCACCCCGACCGCCCCGGCCGCGCCGGCCGTCCCGGGCCCGCCGGCCACCGGCACCGGTGCCGCCCTGCCGGTCTCCGGGCAGCTCTTCCAGCAGGTCGCCCTCCTCGGTGACGCCGGCGCCGGGTCGCACACGATGACGCTGGTGCTCACCCCCGAGACCCTCGGCCCGGTGCAGCTGCAGGTCACCGTCGCCGAGGGCGTCCTCGACCTGACCCTGCGCGGCGCGCACGAGCTCGGCCGCGCGGCCCTGCTGGAGGCCCTCCCCGAGCTGCGCCGTGACCTCGAGGCCGCCGGGCTCAGCCCGTCGCGGGTCGAGGTGGACGCCGACGCGGGCGGCTCCTGGCTGTCCCGGCACGCCGCCGAGCAGCAGGCCGGGCAGGGCACCGGGAACCGGGGCGGCGCGCAGGACCAGGCCGCCGGGTGGTCACGACCGGGTGGCCGGCCTGCCGATAGCGGAGAGGGGCGTGCTGCCCCCCAGAACCGATCCACGTCGTCCGGCGTGGACGTGCGCGTCTGAGAGCGAGGAGCCCACATGCCGGACGCGGTGAGCGGTGCCACGGGTACGGCCGCGACCTATTCCGCGACGACCTCCGTCGACCGCGGCGACCAGATGGGGAAGGACACCTTCCTCAAGCTGCTGGTCGCGCAGATGAAGTACCAGGACCCGGGCAACCCGGCCGACACCAACCAGCTGATGGCGCAGACGGCGACCTTCAGCCAGGTGGAGAAGCTCGAGGTGATCGCCAAGCAGAACGCCTCGATGCTGGCCCTGCAGCGCTCCAGCAGCGCCGGGGCGATGGTCGGCCAGGCCGTCACCTACACCGACCCGTCCGGCGCCGCGAGGACCGGCGTCGTCACCTCCGTCCGCCTGGCCACCGACAAGGCCGAGGCCGAGGCCACGATCGGCGGCGTCTCCGTGCCCGTGGGCCGGATCACCCACGTCGGCTGACGCCTCCGAGACCCCGCGCCGACCCGCGCTCCCCCAGCCCCGCCCCCCACCCGGAGGAGATCCCCCGATGCTCCGCTCCATGTTCTCCGCCATCTCCGGCCTGCGTGCCCACCAGACCAAGATGGACGTCACCGGCAACAACATCGCCAACGTCAACACCGTCGGCTTCAAGAGCAGCTCCACCGTCTTCCAGGACACGCTCTCGCAGATCGTGCGCGCCGGCGGCGCCCCCGCCGAGGACCGCGGCGGCACGAACCCGGCGCAGATCGGCCTGGGCGTCAAGCTCGCCGCCGTCACCACCAACTGGACCAACGGCGCCGCGCAGTCGACCGGCCGCTCGACCGACTTCATGATCGAGGGCGACGGCTTCTTCGTGACCAGCGGGCCCGGCGGCGAGCAGCTGTTCACCCGCGCGGGCTCGTTCGACTTCGACGCCAGCGGCCGGCTGGTGACCCCGGACGGCAGCGTCCTGCAGGGCTGGGTCGCCGAGGCCGACGGCACGATCAACCCCAACGGCCCGATCCGCGCCCTGACCGTGCCCTACGGCCAGATCGTCAACCCGCGCGCCACCACCGCCGGCCAGCTCCAGGGCAACCTCAACGCCGCCTCGCCGGTCGGCGCGTTCGTGCAGACCCCGACGACGATGTACGACGCCCAGGGCGTCGAGCAGCCGATGACCTACACGTTCACCAAGACCGCCGACAACGAGTGGAGCCTCGTGGTGCGGGACGCCGCGGGCGACCCGAAGCAGTTCAGCGCCGCGGACGGCACGCCCCTGGTCGACGGCGGCGGCCTGCCGGTCGAGGCCATGGCCGTCCAGTTCGACGTGAACGGCGTGATGACCGCACCGGCCGGCGCCATCTCCTTCCTGCCCGGCGGCGCCAGCTGGCCCGGCCCGGTGTCGGTGGCCCTCGGCGGGGGCGCGATCACCCAGTTCGCCGGCTCCAGCGAGGTCACCGCCCCGGAGCAGGACGGCTTCGCCCTGGGCTCGCTGCAGTCGTTCTCGCTCTCCAACGACGGCACGATCACCGGCGTCTACTCCAACGGGCTGCGCCAGCCGCTCGGCCAGCTGGCCATGGCCGCCTTCAACAACCCCAGCGGGCTGGAGAAGGCCGGCAACTCCTCGTTCCGCGTCGGCGACAACTCCGGGGTGGCGATGATCGGCGTCGCCGGCGCCGGGGGGCGCGGGCAGCTGGTGTCCGGTGCCCTGGAGATGTCCAACGTCGACCTCTCCGAGGAGTTCACCAGCCTGATCGTCGCCCAGCGCGGCTTCCAGGCCAACAGCCGCGTGATCACGGCCTCCGACGAGATCCTCCAGGACCTGGTGAACCTCAAGCGCTGATGAGTGCGGCAGCAGCGTGACCCGAGCGCCCTGCTGACCTCGCGCGCTCCCCGCTGGAGACACGGCCGGACCGGCTGGAGCACACGACGGAGAGGTCGAGCCGCACCACCGACCGATGGGCCGCACCAGGGCGCGGCTCGACGGTCGCTGGAGCGGCTCGACCCGCGTGGCAGCGGGCGCGCTGCGGCAGGCCGATCCAGCACGTCGCCGATGGCCCGGTCACCCGGATGGGTGACCGGGCCGTCCGTCACACGCCCCCCGCCAGCACCTTCGGCTCAAGGAGGCCCCGGCCGGGGCCGATGACAGAGGTGCCGTTCCCGCCCGATGCACGGGCACCCCGAGCAAGAGGACCCACCCGTGATCCGAGTGACGCGCCTGAACGGCGACGAGTTCGCGCTCAACCCCGACCTGATCGAGAAGGTCGAGGGCCACCCCGACACGGTCGCCTTCCTCGTCGACGGCACGAAGTACCTGCTCAGGGAGAGCGTGGCCGAGGTGCTGCAGGAGATCCGCGAGTACCGCGCGGGCATCCTCGCGCTCTCCTACGAGATGGACCGCGGCACCTACCGGCCGCAGGTTCAGGGGCAGCCGGTGGGCGACTCGTCCGTCGTGCCCTTCCCGACCCGAGAGGAGCGCTGACCCGTGGATCCGGCCACCCTGATCGGGTTCACCATCTCGATCATCGCCCTCGTCGTCTTCATGATCCTCGAGGGCGCCGACCCGACGTCGCTGATCTTCCTGCCGGCGATCGTCCTGGTCGTCGTCGCCACCTTCGGCGCGGCTGCGGCCAGCCAGACGATGGACGACCTCAAGAAGGTCGGCAACTGGTTCAAGATGGCCGTGATGCCGGCGAAGGTGCCGCCGCCGACCGACCAGATCCAGACCCTGGTCAGCCTCGCCGAGAAGGCCCGCAAGGAGGGCCTGCTCGCGCTCGAGGCGCAGGTCAAGCAGATCGAGGACCCCTTCCTCAAGCGCGGGCTGCAGATGGGCATCGACGGCACCGACCCCGAGGAGCTGCGCGCCGTCCTGGAGAGCGAGATCGCGGCCAAGAAGGCCGAGGACAAGGTCGCCGCCAAGTTCATGAACAACATGGGCGGCTACGCGCCGACCATCGGCATCCTGGGCTGCATCGTCGGCCTGATGAACGTCATGGGGAACCTGAACAACCCGGAGACGCTGGGTCCCATGGTCGCCGCGGCGTTCATCGCCACCCTGTGGGGCGTCATGGCCGCCAACTTCTGGTTCCTGCCGATGGGCGCCAAGATCCTCCGGGTCAGCGAGCTGCAGGCCGCGCAGATGGAGCTGCTGGTCGAGGGGATCGCCGAGATCCAGGCCGGCACCAGCCCGCGCGCCGTCCGGCTCAAGCTGACCTCGCTCGTGCCGCCGGGCTCGGTGGCGAAGGAAGCGGCGTGACTTCGTGAGCAGCGGGCACGGCCGCCGCCGCGGCAAGAAGCACGAGGAGCACGAGGAGCACGAGAACCACGAGCGGTGGCTCGTGTCGGGCTTCGACATGATGACGCTGCTGTTCGTGCTGTTCGTGGTGCTCTTCGCCATGAGCAAGGTGGACGAGCAGAAGTTCGCCGCCCTGGCGAAGGGGATGGCCGAGAGCTTCGGCGGCCCGATCACCGTGCAGCCCGGCCCGACCCCGGAGGGCTCCGTCCTGGACGGGCTGCCCGGCGTCATCGACATCGCCTCGGCGATCCCGACGGACCCGACCGTGCAGCAGGCCGAGGTGGACAAGGCCGCCGCACAGGCCGCCGCGGAGCGGGCCGAGCGCGTCGCCGGCGAGGCACAGGCCGCCTACGACGAGCTGGCCCGAGCCCGCGACCGGATCGACGCGGCGCTCACCGCGGCCGGGTACGCCGGCGCGGCCCGCTTCGAGATCGACGAGCGGGGCCTGGTCGTGCACATCGTGGCCGACGAGGTGCTCTTCGACGCCGAGGAGGCCGTGCTCCGGCCGGAGGGGCGGGCGATCCTGGGCGCCGTCGCGCCCAGCCTGACCGAGCTGCCCAACCAGCTCGGCGTCGAGGGACACGCCAACCACCTCCCGGTCACCGCCGGCGGCCCGTGGCCGTCGAACTGGGAGCTCTCGGCCACCCGCGCGACCACGGTCGTCCGGTACCTGGCCGGGGAGGGGGTACCGCAGCCGCGCCTGTCGGCCGTCGGCTACTCCTCGACCCGGCCGCTGGTGCCCGAGTCCGACCCCTCCGCACTCACCGTCAACCGACGGGTCGACGTCGTCGTCCTGTCCACCGCGTCGGCGGAGGCCAACGCCCTCCTGCCCGGCCTCGACGCCGCCCACCGAGGAGTGACCGAATGAGCAAGAAGGACAAGACCGCGCCCGCCGACGGTGAGGAGACCGAGGGCAAGGGCGGCAAGGGCAAGCTGTTCCTGGCGCTGGCCCTGGTGCTGCTCGCCGGCGCCGGTGCCGCCTACTTCTTCCTCTTCGCCGGGTCCGGCGAGGCGGAGGCGGCGGCGCCCGAGCACGGCGGCTACACCGCGCTGGAGCCCATCGCGGTCAACCTCGCCGGTGGTGGCTACCTGAAGATCGGGATCACGCTGGACTACACGGTCGAGGCCGCGGCCGGCGGCCACGGCGCGGGCGGTGTCGACGGCGCCAAGGCCTACGACGCGATCATCTCCACCTTCTCGCAGGCCAACCCGGCCGACGTCACCAACGCCCGGGAGGCGCTGAAGGAGTCGCTGGAGCAGAAGATCATCGAGGCCTACACCCTCGACGGTGTCCAGACGGTCATGGGCATCTACTACACGGAGTACGTCACCCAGTAGCGCCTGACGCTCCGTCCACGCAGGGGTGCCCTCCGATCACGGAGGGCACCCCTGCTGCGCTCCTCCCGCACCACCCGTCACACGCCCCCCGGCCGGCACGGTGGGCCCTCGGCGCCCGGTCAGGGTGCCCCCGGTCCCCGCCGATGAGGGGATGCGTGACCACCCCCGAGACCGGACCGGCCCCGGCCGCCGCCCCGGCCCCGGCTCCGGCCCCCGCCGCCGCGGCTCCCGCCGTCGCGGCCCCGACCGGCCGCAGCCGCCGCGGGGCGCCGCGCACCTACGACTTCCGCCGGCCGACGAAGCTGTCCCGCGAGCACGTGCGGGTCATGCAGATCGCCCAGGAGAACTTCGCCCGCCAGGCGACGACGATCCTCACGACCTTCCTGCGCGCCGGCGCCCGCCTGGAGCTCGGCGGCATCGAGCAGTTCTCCTACGACGACTACGTCGGCACGCTGCCCGACCCCAGCTTCATCTCGACCTTCTCGCTGGAGCCGCTGGCCGGGAAGGGCCTGCTGGCCTTCCCGCTGGACATCGCCATGGCGATGGTCGACCACATGCTCGGCGGCTCCGGGGCCGCCGCCCAGCCGAACCGGCCGATGACGGCGATGGAGACCACCATCACCAACCACCTGCTGGACCGGCTCCTCGACGAGTTCGCCGTCTCGCTGGCACCGGTGACCGCCATCCAGCCGGTGCTCGTCGGGCGGGAGTACAACCCCCAGCTCGCCCAGGCCGCGGCCGGCTCGGACACGGTGATGGTCGCGAGCTTCGCGATGCAGGTGGGCAACCGCGAGGGCGAGGCGACGGTCGTGCTGCCGTTCTCGTCCTTCGCCCAGGCGCTGAACAACGCCGCCTCCCCGCAGCTCTCGGAGTCCGCGCTGCGCAAGCGCCAGCGGGCCCGCGAGGCGCTGATCGACCGGCTGAACTTGGTGCCGGTGGACGTGAGCGTGCGGTTCTCCCCGCTCACCGTCTCCTCCTCCGACCTGCTCTCCCTCGCCGTCGACGACGTGCTGCTGCTCCGCCACCCGCGGGACAGCCCCCTGGAGGTCACCACCAACGACGTGACCTTCGCCTACGCCATCGCCAGCAACCACCGGCGTCGCCTGGCCGCCTCGATCGTCCCCACCCCGCACGCCGCGAAGGACTCCGCATGACCGCGCCCCGCACCGACTCGCAGGACTCCCAGACCGTCACGGCGGTCGTCGCCGCGGCCGCCCGCGCCGCCGCGGCCCTGGTCCCCTCGACCACGGCGCTGAGCGCCGGTGCCCCCGTCAGCGACCCCGACACGGTCCCGCTGCCGCCGGCCGCCGCGCTCGCGGTCACCGCCGGCCTGTCCGGCGAGGTCTCCGGCGACGTCGTGCTGGTCGTCTCCGGCGACGTCGTCGACGCGCTGCAGAACTCCCCCGTCGGGCACATGGACGTCTCGGCCGCGCTGCGCCCCGCGCTGGAGGCGGCCGCCGCCGCGCTCGGCCGCGTGCGGGTCGCCTCGGAGCGCACCGAGGAGCCGGTCGCCGCCCTCGACGGCCTGCGCGACAAGGGCATGTTCGTCGCGGTCCCGCTCGTGGGCGACGGCGAGCACCAGGCCACCCTCGCCCTGCAGGTCACCCTGCCCGCGGCGCGCGAGCAGCGGGGCAGCCTCGAGCTCCTGCGCCACGTGGCCATGGAGGTCACCGTCGAGATCGGCCGCACCCGCATGACGGTGCAGGAGCTGCTCTCGCTCCACCCGGGCGAGGTCGTCGAGCTCGACCGCGCCGCCAGCGCCCCCGCCGACCTGCTGGTCAACGGCACGCTCATCGCCCGCGGCGAGGTCGTCGTCGTCGACGAGGACTTCGGGCTGCGGATCAGCGAGATCGTCACAGACGCCGCCGAGCTGGGGGCCGCGGCCTCATGACGTGGATGATCATCCGGCTCTTCCTGTCGCTGGCGCTCATCGGCGGCGTGCTGTGGTTCGCCGCCCGGCTGGCGAAGAAGAAGGGCCTGGGCCAGGGCAACGGCGTCATCCAGGTGGTCGCCCGCCAGCGCCTGGGCCGCGCCAGCACGGTCAACGTGGTGCGCGTCGCCGACGTCGTCCTGGTCATCGGCGCCACCGAGGAGCAGGTCACCCTGCTGGCGGAGGTCGACGGCGAGGCGGTCGACGCCGCCCTCGCCGAGCGCTCCCCCGCGCGACCGCGGCCCGCCGGCGAGGCGTCCGACGGGACGCCGGCGGTCCCGGCCGCCCGGCCCGCCCCCGACGGCGTGCTCGCCGGCTCGGTCCTGGACCGGAACAGCTGGGGCACGCTCGTGGACGAGCTGCGCGAGCGCACGGTCCGCCGGTCATGACCGCCGCCGTGCGCCGGACCCATGCGGGTGCCCAGCGGGGCCGCGCGCTCGTCGTGCTGCTCGCCCTGCTGGCCGCCACCGTGGCCGCCGTCGTCCTCGCCGGCCCGGCCGGGGCCGCTCCGACGGCACCCACCGCGCCGACGGCACCGACCGCCCCCGAGGTCGGCGGGGCCGTGGACATCTCCATCGGCAACGGCTCGCCGAGCAACTCCATCACCCTGATCCTGGCGATCACCGTGCTGTCGGTGGCGCCGTCGGTGCTGCTGCTGGCCACCTCGTTCACCAAGATCATCGTGGTGCTGGGGCTGACCCGGAACGCGCTGGGCATGGCGACGTCGCCGCCGAACCAGGTGCTCACCGGCATCGCCCTGTTCCTCACGCTCTTCGTGATGGGCCCGGTGTTCTCCGACATCAACGAGGTCGCCGTCCAGCCCTACATGGACGGCGCGATGTCGGTGTCGCAGGCCTACGACGCCGGCGTCGTGCCGCTGCGCGAGTTCCTCCTGGACAACACCCGCCAGGACGAGCTCAAGCTGATGATCGGGCTCTCCGGCGAGGAGGCCCCGGCGGACGCGACGCAGGTCAGCATGACCACGCTGATCCCGGCGTTCGTGCTCTCCGAGCTCAAGAGCGCCTTCATCATCGGGCTGGTCATCTTCATCCCGTTCCTGGTGCTGGACATGCTCGTCAGCGCCTCGCTCATGGCGCTCGGCATGATGATGGTCCCGCCGACCATCGTGTCGCTGCCCTTCAAGCTGCTGCTCTTCGTCGTCGTCGACGGCTGGGCGCTGATCACCACCGCGCTGGTGGGTTCCTACGGAGGGGCGGGCTAGTGAGCGACGCCGACGTCACCGAGATCGCCGCGCAGACCATGATGGTCGCCGCCAAGGTCGCCGCCCCCATCCTGCTGACCGCGCTGCTGGTCGGCTTCCTGATCTCGCTGTTCCAGGCGGCCACCCAGATCCAGGAGGCCACGCTCTCCTTCGTCCCGAAGATGATCGCCGTCGCGATCGCGATGCTGGTGACCGGGAACTGGGTGCTCTCCGAGCTGGTCAGCTTCACCCACACCCTCTTCGACCAGCTCCCGGCACTGCTCGACCGGACGTAGCCGCGTGGACCTCTCGGTCCCGGCGGTCACGCTCGCGGCCCTGCTCCTCGGCACGGCGCGGGCCGCCGGTTTCGTCCTGCTCGCCCCGCCGTTCAACTCGCGGGTGATCCCCGGGCCGGTCAAGGGTGCTCTCGCCCTCGCCCTGGCGGTGCTGCTCTCCACCCAGATCGCGCCCACGCTGCCCGAGCCGACGGCGGGCTTCCTGCTGGTCACCGCCGTCACCGAGGTCGTCATCGGCGCGGCGCTCGGCTTCGTCGTCCAGGTGCTCTTCACCGCGGTGCAGATGGCCGGCGACGTCCTCGACCTCGCCGGCGGCTTCTCGCTGCAGCCGGGCTACGACCCGATGGCCATGACCCAGAACAGCTCCCTGGGCAAGCTGCACTACCTGCTGGCGACGACGCTGCTGTTCACCAGCGGCGGGCACCTGCTGATGGTCAAGGGGTTCGCGACCTCCTACGAGGGGCTGCCGGTGGGCGGCGAGGTGCCCACCGACCAGATCGCGTCGGTGCTCATCACCGCGTTCTCGATGATGTTCCTGGCCGCGCTGCAGATCGCCGGGCCGATGGTGGCGGTGCTGCTGCTCGCCGACGTGGCCCTGGCCCTGCTCAGCCGCGCCGCGCCCGCGCTCAACGTCTTCTCCCTCGGCTTCCCGGTGAAGATCATGCTCACCCTGGCGATGCTCGGGCTGACCTTCCCGCTGCTCCCGCCGGCGCTGGACACGCTGCTCGAGCACGGTGCCCGGGCCATGACCTCGCTGCGCAGCGGCTGAGGGGGTGACGCATGGCCAAGGACGGACCGGGTGGTGAGAAGACCGAGGCACCCACTCCCCAGCGCCTGAAGAAGGCGCGCACCGAGGGGCAGATCCCCCGGACGCAGGAGCTGGGGACGTGGCTCGGCGTCGCGGCGGCCAGCTTCCTGCTGCCGGTGCTGGTGGGCAGCGCGTTCGACGCGGTGCGGCAGCTGTTCGTGCACGTCGGGACGGTGGCCGACGACCCGCAGGTCAGCAGCGTCACCGCGCTGCTCGGCACGGCGCTGGTCGCCTTCCTCACCACGCTGCTGCCGACGGCGATCGCGCTGATGCTGGTGGGCCTGGTGTCCTCCGCCGCCCAGGGCGGGGTGCACCCGACGACCAAGCCGATGCAGCCCAAGCTGAAGAAGTTCAACCCGCTGCCGGCGTTCAAGCGCATGTTCGGCACCCAGGGCCTGTGGGAGGTGTCGAAGGCGCTGATCAAGACGGTGGCCTTGGGCACGGTCGTCATCGTCACCAGCGAGCGGGCCCAGACGCTGGTCTCCTCCGCGGGCTCGCTGCCGCTCTCGGCCGTCGCGGCCACCTTCACCGACTCGGCCGTGCTGATGTTCCGCGTCGTCGCGGTCACCGGCCTCGTCCTCGCCGTCGCCGACTACCTCGTCGTGCGGAAGAAGATGATGAAGCAGCTGAAGATGAGCAAGTACGAGATCAAGCAGGAGCACAAGCAGGCCGAGGGCGACCCGTACATGAAGGCGCACCGCCGCGGCGTGCAGATGGCGATGTCGCGGAACCGGATGATGGCCGAGGTGGCCGACGCCGACGTCCTGCTGGTCAACCCCACCCACGTCGCCGTCGCGCTGAAGTACGACGCCGCCCAGGGCGCGCCGCGGGTGGTCGCCAAGGGTGCCGGCGAGGTCGCGACCAAGCTGCGCGAGCGGGCCGCCGAGGCGCGGGTGCCGCTGGTGCAGGACATCCCCCTCGCCCGGGCGCTGCACGCCTCCTGCGAGCTCGGCCAGGAGGTGCCGCCGCAGCTGTTCACCGCCGTCGCCCGCGTGCTGGCCTTCGTCATGCACCTGGGGGCGCGGGGCGTGCGCGGAGGCTTCCACCGTCCCGGGTTCGAGGCACCCGACATCACGGACCTGCCCAAGGCCGGCCGCCGCCGTCCCCCCGTCGCCGCCTGAGGAAGGGCCCCCCGCAGCGCCACGATCAGCTGCCCTGATCATCGCGCGTCCTCCCTCACGGTGGGAGGTGAGGGAGGACGCGCTGCGGTGAGGGAGGACGACGCCGCGGGGCCGGTCGAGCCCGGCCGCGGCGCGCAGGTACCGGCCCGTCGCCCGGCTGCCGATGAGGGAGGGGTGAGCCAGCGTCCCTCGTGCGAGCCCGGAGCGGGCGAGTGAAAGGCCTGGGCAAGGCCGCCGTCCCGATCGGCGTCGTCGCCATCGTGCTCATGCTGGTGGTGCCGCTGCCCGCCGCCCTGATGGACATGCTCATCGGGCTGAACCTGGCGATCTCGCTGCTGGTGCTGCTGGTCGCGATGCAGATCAAGCGGCCGCTGGACTTCGCCGTCTTCCCGTCGCTGCTGCTCATCGCGACGCTCTTCCGCCTGGCGCTCAACGTCTCCTCGACACGGCTGGTGCTCACCGACGGCTACGCCGGCAAGGTGATCGAGGCCTTCGGCCACATCGTCATCGGTGGCTCGCTGATCGTCGGCCTGGTCATCTTCCTGATCCTCACGATCGTGCAGTTCGTCGTCATCACCAACGGCGCAGGCCGCGTCGCCGAGGTCGGCGCCCGCTTCACCCTCGACGCCATGCCCGGCAAGCAGATGGCGATCGACGCCGACCTCAACGCCGGCCTGATCAACGAGGCGCAGGCCCGCAAGCGGCGGCACGAGGTCACCGCCGAGGCCGACTTCTACGGCTCGATGGACGGTGCCTCGAAGTTCGTCAAGGGCGACGCCATCGCCGGCATCGTCGTCACGCTGGTGAACCTCGTCGGCGGCTTCGCCATCGGCATGATGCAGCGTGGGCTGGCCCCGGCCGAGGCGGTGAGCACCTACTCGCTGCTGACCGTCGGCGACGGGCTGGTGTCGATGATCCCGGCCCTGCTGATGTCCACCGCGACCGGCATCATCGTCACGCGCTCGGCCAGCGACGGCGACATGGGCACCGACCTGATCGCCCAGCTGGGGCGGTTCAGGCAGCCGGTCCGCATCGCCGGTGGCGCGGCCCTGGCGCTCTGCCTGATCCCCGGCCTGCCCAAGCTGCCCTTCCTCCTCGTCGGTGTGCTCTTCCTGTTCATGGCCAGTCGCATGACCGAGCCGGAGGAGGTCGACGAGGACGCCGAGGCCGCCGCGGCCGCCGCCGAGCTGGAGCCCGCCCCCGACTCGCCCGAGGCGATCGCCGAGAGGATGCGCGTCGACCCGCTCGAGCTCGAGGTGGCGTTCGACCTGGTCGACCTCGTCGACACCGCCCGCGGCGGTGACCTGCTGGACCGGGTCAAGGCGCTGCGGCGGAAGGTCGCCATGGAGACCGGCCTGGTCATCCCGCTGGTGCGCACCCGCGACAACCTCGACCTGCCCTCCTCGCAGTACGTCATCTGGCTCAACGGCGTGCCCGTCGCCAAGGGCAGCTCCCCCGTCGGCACCGTCCTGGCCATCGGCGACGCGCTGGACGGGCTGCCCGGCAAGCCCACCCACGAGCCGGTGTTCGGGCTGGCCGCCAAGTGGGTGCCCGCCGAGCTGCAGCGGGCCGCCGAGATGGCCGGCGCGACCGTCGTCGACCGGTCCTCGGTCATCACCACGCACCTGGCCGAGGTCGTCCGGCAGAACGCCGCCGACCTACTGGGGCGCGAGGACGTCCGCCTCCTCGTGGAGATGGTGCGCCGCACGCACCCGGTCGTCGTCGAGGAGCTGACGCCCGCCCTGCTCACCCTGGGAGAGGTGCAACGCGTGTTGCACGCGTTGCTGGCCGAGGGCGTGTCGATCCGGGACCTCGTCCGCATCTTCGAGGCACTCTCTGTGCGTGCCAAGCACTCCACCGACCTCGACGGACTCGTCGAGGCGGCCCGGACGGCGCTGGGCTCGGCGATCAGCCAGCCCTACGTCACCCCGGACGAGCGCCTGCACGTGTTCACGCTGGATCCGGGGTTCGAGCAGCGCCTGCTCGAGTCGGTCCGCCAGACCGAGATGGGCGCCGTCCTGGCCCTCGACGCCGGCGCGGTGGACGCCCTCGTGCACGGCTGCAGCGGCATGCTGGAGGACGCCGAGCGGCAGGGCCTGTCCCCCGTCCTCGTCTGCTCGCCTCAGGTCCGCGCGGCGCTCGCGCGGCTGATGCGCCAGATCCTGCCCCGGCTGCCGGTCATCTCCTACGCGGAGGTGTCCCGGACGGCCCAGATCGAGTCGCTGGGAGTGGTGAGCGGTGCCGTTGCGATCCGTTGAGGCCGCCTCGCGCGACGACGCGATCGCGGCTGCGCGCGAACAGTTCGGGCCGCACGCCCGCGTCGTCGGGGTGCGCCGGGTCCGCTCGGGCGGCGTCCTGGGCTTCTTCGCCACCGAGCGCTACATCGCCGAGGTGGCGCCCGACCAGTTCACGCGTCCCGGCGCCCCGTCACCGTCGACCGGTCGGGTCCTGGCCACCCCGGTCGCCGCCTACGACTCTCCGCTGGCCGCGGCCGCCCCCGCGCGCGCCCGGACGACGGCGCCCGCCCGCAACGGTGCCGCCGCCTGGGCCGCGGAGGCCGCCCGCCCGGCTGCGGCGGCCGAGCCGGTGGCCCGGCGGGTCCACCCCCGGCCGGCGGCCGCCGACCCCGTGGCCGCGCCGTCCTGGTCGGCGGCGCCCGCCGCACGCCCGGCCCGGGACGACGAGCGGATCGACGAGCTGGCCGGCCTGCTGGGTGGCGGCCCGTCCGCCGCGGCGGCGCCCTCCCCCGCCTTCGGGCGGCCGACGCCGGCCCGCGCGACCTTCCCCAAGGCGACGCGCGAGCCCGCGCACGCCCCGCGCCCGCACGCCACCGTCCCCGTCGCGCCGACGGCCGACGCCGACGCGCCGTCGCCGTTCACCGCAGCGCTGGCCCGCATGGTCTCGGGGGACCGTGACGTGCGCCAGGCCGTCGACCACGCGCTGGCCCAGCCGGCGGAGCACCTCCCGGCCGCGCCGGACCCTGACCCGCTCACGCCCGCCCCGGCGTCCCGGCCGTCGCTGGCCGCGGCCATCCGTTCAGCACATCCGTCGAAGCGGTCCCAGGCCGTGCACCAGGAGGAGACCACGGTGAAGGACCAGGCCGCGGCGCCGCCCACCACGACCACGACCGACGCCGAGGAGCTGCCCACCTGGGCGGCCCCGCCGGAGGCTGCCGCACCGGCGCCGTCCGCGCGCCAGGAGGAGATCGCCGAGGCGCTGCGGGACGCCTTGGCCCTCGGCCACTCCGACGAGGCGCTCGCCGGCATCCTGCGCAAGATGCTGGCCGGGGACTCCCCGCGAGAGGCGCTGGCCGAGCCGGCCGTGCTGTCCGACGTGCCGATCGCGGTTCTCGACGAGGCGGCCGCCCCGATCGCGGTGCCCGACGAGCCGATCGCCGTGTTCGACGAGCCGATCGCGGTCCTCGACGAGCCGGCCGCCCCGATCGCGGTGTTCGACGAGCCGATCGCCGTGTTCGACCAGCCGGCCGCCCCGATCGCGGTGCCCGACGAGCCGATCGCCGTGTTCGACGAGCCGGTCCGCGACGAACCCCGCCCGGCTTCCCTGACCGCCGATCCGCTCTTCGGCCCTGTCACGGCGCAGCCGGTGGGGCCCGTTCCGCAGGCTGCCTCTCCTGTCGTGGAGCCGGTGGTCGAGACGTCCTTCGCGCTGTTCGACACCCCGGCCGCCCCCGCGCCGGCGCCCGCTGAGCTCGGGTGGGGCACCGCCACCGGCGCGACCACGCTGTGGGGGGAGCCCGTGCTCGCTCCCCCGTCCGCCCCCGACGCGCCGATCTGGGCCGACGTGCTCGCGGCTCCCGCGCCGGTCGCCGACGACGCAGCACCGGCCGAGGACGTCCTGGCCACCGCGGCGGAGGCGGTGCAGCCGGCCGCCGAGGCCATGGTCGACGCGGAGCCGGCCCTCGAGGACGCGGGCCAGCCGTCCACCGAGCTGCCCTCGGTCATCGAGGCGGTGACCACGGAGACGCTCGCCGAGGAGACGTCCGCCGAGGTGAACGTGGCCGAGGCACCGGTCGTCGAGGAGACCGTCGTCGAGGAGACCGTCGTCGAGGAGACCGTCGTCGAGGAGACCGTCGTCGAGGAGACCGTCGCCCAGGACATCGTGGCCGAGGACACCGTGGCCGAGGCGCCGGACGTCGAGCAGACGGTGGCGGAAGCCGCCCCGCTGCTCGCCCGGACCGCCAGCGACCCGGCTCCGCTGGGCATGTCGCTGGACGCCACCACCGTCATGCCGCGGGTCTCGCTGCTCCCGCCGCTGGCCGGTGCCCGCGGTCGCGGGCTGCCGCCGGTGCCCCCGTCGTCGGGCCGCCCGCCGGTCCCGCCGTCGCGGCCCGCGCGCCCGGGCCCGCGCGACGAGGTCGCCCCCGCGCCGGAGGAGGAGCCCACTCCCACCACGCCGGCCGCGCCCGCGGCCCAGGCGCCCCTCACCTTGGCGACCGTCACCCGCCTGCCCGTGGCCCCTCTCATGGCCGGCGACGACCACCCGGCCATGCACGAGCTCGACGACGACGCCGACGTCCCGGTCGCACCGGCGCGCGCGCCGCGGCCCACCGCTCCGCCCGCCACGGCGCGCGAGGTCCTCGCCCGGCTGGTCGAGCTCGGCGTGCCGCGCGAGCTGCTCGGTGACGACGTCGTCGAGCGCATCGAGGCCGACGGCACCTATGCGGCACTCACCCGGGCGCTGACCGGGCGGCTGCCCGAGGCACCGCCGCTGCCCACCGGCGCCGGCGACGTGCTGTTCGTGGTCGGCCCGGGTGTCGAGACGCTCCGCGCCGCCCGCGGGCTGGCCGCCTCACTGCGGCTGGACCCCGACCGCGTGCAGTGGGCGACCCGCGGCGACCTCGCCGGCCTGGCCCCCAAGGGCAGCCGGATGACCACGATCGACGCCGCCATCGACCGGCGGCAGGAAGCGACCGAGGCGGGCACGCTGACCGTCGTCGCCGTCGACGCCCCGCTCCGCAGCGACGCCTACTGGATGTCGCAGATGCTGGCGATCTGGTCGCCGGTCGCGGTGTGGGCCGTCGTGGAAGCGACCCGCAAGCCCGAGGACCTCGAGCTCTGGCTCGACGGCCTGGCCCGCGTCGACGCCCTCGTCGTCCAGGACACCGACCTCAGCGCCGACCCGGCCGCCGTGCTGCAGCGGCTCACGGTGCCCGTGGCCCTCCTCGACGGCGTCCGGGCGACCCCGCACCGCTGGGCCTCGCTGCTCTGCGAGCGCCTGGACAGCCCGCAGGCATGAGCCCGTTCCGCTGGGACGTCCTGCTCGTCGGGTTCGTGCTGGCCCTGCCCGTGCTCGCGCTCGGGCTGCGCGGGGACTTCACCACCGACGAGGTGGTGGGCCGGCTGCCGTGGTGCCTGCTCGCCGGCTGGGTCGTGGTGGCGCTGGTGCGCGCCGTCGCGGCACCGCCGAAGCCCGCACCCAAGAACGGGCGGCGCCCCGCGGCCCGGCAGGCGGAGGAGCCGGAACCGGCCGACGCCGGCTGACCCCCGCGGCCTCTTCCCCGGGTGCTGCTCGCGCTCGGGGTGTCCTGCAGGACCCGCAGGCCACGAGGCCCGGGGACCTGCCGTCATCCACACCCGGCGGCCCCGTCCACGGATCGACCCCGTCCTTCCCGCGACCACGCGCGGTGGCCGACCGTCGACCCGTGCCCGAGCTCCCGGAACCCCTCAGCCCGCTCCTGCTGCGCCGTGACGCCGTCGCCGGCGGGTGGTCCGACGACGAGCTGGCCCGCGCCCTGCGCAGCGGCGGGCTGAAGAGGTTGCGCCGGGGCGCGTACGTCGACGGCCCGCTGCCCACCGCCCCGGCGGCCCGCCACCGCTTGCTCCTGCAGGCCACGCTGGCCGGGCTGCGCCGGCCCGCCGTTGTCAGTCACCAGTCGGCCGCCGTCCTGCACGGGCTGCCGCTGTGGGACGTGCCGCTGGACCGGGTGCACGTCACGCGGGCGCCCGGGTCCTCGCACGACCGCAGCGCGGTGCTCTGCTGCCACGTCGCCCGTCTCCGCGACGACGAGGTGGTCGAGGTGGACGGCGTCGCGGTCACCGACCCGGTCCGCACGGCCCTCGACCTCGCCCGATCGCTGCCGCACGAGGTCGCCGTGGTCGCACTGGACGCAGCGCTGCACGCACGGCTGCTCTCGCACGACGCGGTGCACGCGCGGCTCTTCGACGTCGCCGGGCGCCCCGGTGCCCGGCATGCGGCACGCGTGGTCTCCGCTGCCGACGGGCGGAGCGAGAGCGTGGGCGAGAGCCGCAGCCGCGTGATCCTGCAGCGGTGGGGGCTGCGCCCACGGCGATCCAGCACGAGATCCGCAAGGCCGGCGGAGCGCTCGTGGCGCGGACCGACTTCGCTTGGGAGGACGTCCGGCTGGTGGGCGAGTTCGACGGCCGGGTGAAGTACGGGCGGCTGCTGCGCCCGGGGCAGGAGCCCGGTGAGGTGGTGTTCGCCGAGAAGCGCCGGGAGGACGCCACCCGCGACGAGGGTTGGGACGTCGTGCGCTGGGTGTGGGCCGAGCTGGCCGCGCCGCACCGGCTCGCGGCAAAGGTGCGGCGCGCCCGGGAGCGCGCAGGCGCACGCCGGCGGTGAGCCGCACCCTCAGCCCCGCGGCTCGCGCCCGGACCGCTCCCGGGGTGTTCCTCGCGAACGCAGGGTCCTGCAGGACCCGCGGGACACGAGGAGCACCCCGGGAGCGGTGGGGTCAGAGCGGTGGGGTCAGAGCGGCAGGTCCTCGAGCATCTCGGTCACCAGCGCGGCGATCGGTGAGCGCTCGGACCGGGTGAGGGTCACGTGCGCGAACAGCACGTGGCCCTTGAGCTTCTCGATGACCGCGGTGACGCCGTCGTGCCGGCCGACCCGCAGGTTGTCGCGCTGGGCGACGTCGTGGGTGAGCACGACCCGCGAGTTGCTGCCCAAGCGGGACAGCACGGTGAGCAGGACGCCGCGCTCCAGCGACTGCGCCTCGTCGACGATCACGAACGAGTCGTGCAGCGAGCGCCCGCGGATGTGGGTCAGCGGCAGCACCTCGATGAGGTCGCGGGCGGCGATCTCGTCGAGCACGTCCTTGGAGACCAGCGCGCCGAGGGTGTCGTACACCGCCTGCGCCCAGGGCGACATCTTCTCGCCCTCGCTGCCCGGCAGGTAACCGAGCTCCTGCCCGCCGACGGCGTACAGCGGCCGGAAGATGACCACCTTCTTGTGCGCCCGCCGCTCCATCACCGACTCCAGCCCGGCGCACAGCGCGAGCGCCGACTTGCCGGTGCCCGCGCGGCCACCGAGCGAGACGATCCCGATCTCCGGGTCCAGCAGCAGGTCCAGCGCCACCCGCTGCTCGGCCGAGCGCCCGTGCAGCCCGAAGGCCTCGCGGTCACCGCGGACCAGCCGCACCCGCTTGTCCGGCAGGACCCGGCCCAGCGCGGAGCCGCGGGAGGAGAGCAGGACCAGCCCGGTGTGGGTCGGCAGCTCGGCCGCGACCGGCAGGAAGGCCTCGCCGGTCTCGTAGAGCTCGTCGAGCTCGGGGTCGTCGAGGGAGAGCTCGGTCATCCCCGTCCACCCGGCGTCCACGGCGTCGAGCACGCGGTACTCGTCGGTCTCCAGGCCGACCGCCGCCGCCTTGACCCGCAGCGGGACGTCCTTGGTGACCAGGCAGACGTCCCGGCCCTCGGCGCGCAGGTTCAGCGCGACCACCATGATGCGGCTGTCGTTGCTGTCGTTGCGGAAGCCGGCCGGCAGCACCGACGGGTCGCTGTGGTTGAGCTCGACGTGCAGCGTGCCCCCGCTCTCCCCGACCGGGACCGGCGCGTCCAACCGGCCGTGGGCCACCCGCAGGTCGTCGAGGATGCGCAGCGTCTGACGGGCGAACCAGCCCAGCTCGGGGTGGTTGCGCTTGTCCTCCAGCTCCCCGATGACGACGAGCGGCAGCACCACGTCGGCGTCGCCGAAGCGCAGCAGCGCCCCGGGGTCGGAGAGCAGGACGGAGGTGTCGAGGACGAAGGTGCGGCGAGTCATCACGAGTCGGCTCCCGTGGGGCGGCGCCACGCGCGCGTGGCGGACCCCTGCTCGAAGGTGACCGGGCCCCGGCTCAGGGGCCGGGTACCGGCCCCTCTGGACGACGAACGCAGTCGCACCAACCGGGCCTCCCGTGGACGCCGAGGGCAGCTCGACGTCCACCACCGACGCTAGGCCCGACCACCGACAGGAGCGCGCCCGCACCGCGCCCCGCAACCTGAAGTTCACCCGACGGGGTACCGCCGGTCACACCTGCCCCAGCAGGTGGGCTGGTTCCCGGCGCGGGCCCGCGGGCGCCGGGAACCAGCCCGCGGGCCCTGCGTCAGCTGGACTCGCGGCGGAACCGGCGCACGCCGAACAGCCAGCCGAGCACCGCCAGCAGCACGGTCAGGGCCACGCCCCACCAGGCGGTCGCGGTGCCGTAGCCGCCGATGAAGAACTCGCGCGCGGCCTCGACGACGTGCTTGAACGGGTTCACGTCGCTGAGGGTCTGCAGCCAGCCCGGGGCCAGCGTCATCGGCAGCAGGATCCCCGAGAGCAGCACCACGGGGAACACCACCGCGTTGAGCAGCGGCGCGAACGCGTCCTCGCTCTTGAGCGTCAGCGCCAGCGCGTAGGAGACCGCGGCCAGCGCGGCCCCCAGCAGCGCCACGATGAGCAGGGTCAGGGCCACCCCGGCCACCGGGGCCCGCAGCCCGAGCGGGATCGCGACGAGTACCAGCAGGACGCCCTGCGTGAGCAGCACGACGACGTCGCGCAGCACCCGGCCCAGCAGCAGCGCCGTGCGGCTGGCCGGGGTCACCCGCTGGCTCTCGATGACCCCGGCCCGCCACTCGGCGATGAGCCCGAAGCCGACGAACAGAGCACCGAACATGCCCAGCTGCACCAGGATGCCCGGTACGAAGATCTGGTAGGCGTCGCCCGGGCCCAGCTGCTCGGCCAGCGGTTCGAGCAGCGGCCCGAACAGCACGATGTAGAGGATCGGCTGCATCAGGCTGATCACCAGCCAGGCGGGGTTGCGCAGCGACATGCGCATCGCGCGGGCGAACACGGTGCCGGTGTCGCGCAGGAGGGTCCTCATCGCGCCGCCACCGCCTCGACCTCGGCCGGGGCGGCCCCGGACTCGCGCAGCGACCGGCCGGTCAGGCCGAGGAAGACGTCGTCCAGGCTGGGCCGGCGGCTCTCGATCCCGCTCACGGCGACGTCCGCGGCGTCCAGCGCGCGCACCAGCTCCACCAGCGCGCGGCCACCGTGCGGGACCCGGCCGACGACCCGGTCGGCGAGCAGCTGCGGCGGTTCGGCGCCAGGCAGCGCCCCGACCAGGCGGGCCACCTCGCCGAGCTGGTCGGGCCGCTCCCCCGTCACGGTGAGCACGTCGCCGCCCACCTGGGACTTCAGCTGGTCGGGGGTGCCCTCGGCGACGATCGCGCCGTGGTCGATGACCATGATCCGGTCGCAGAGGGCGTCGGCCTCGTCGAGGTAGTGGGTGGTGAGGAAGACCGTGGTGCCGCGGTCCTCGCGCAGCCCGCGGATGTGCTCCCACAGGTTCGCCCGCGCCTGCGGGTCCAGCCCGGTGGTCGGCTCGTCGAGGAAGACCAGCTCCGGCACGTGGATGAGCCCCACCGCGATGTCCAGCCGGCGGCGCTGGCCGCCCGACATGGCCTTGGGCTGCCGCTCCCAGAGCCCGTCGAGGTCGAGCTCGGCGAACAGCTGCCGGCCGCGCTCGGTGGCCTCGGCGGTGCTCATGCCGTAGAGCCGGGCGTGGTCGACCACCTCCTCGCCGGCCCGCGCCTCCGGGGCCGTGGAGCCGCTCTGGGAGACGTAGCCGATGCGGCGGCGCACCCCGACCGGGTCGGTCCGCAGGTCGCAGCCGGCCACCGTGGCCGTCCCCGCCGTGGGCTCGAGCAGCGTCGTGAGCATCCGCAGGGTCGTCGTCTTGCCGGCACCGTTCGGGCCGAGGAAGCCGACGATCTCACCGGCCGCGACGTCGAGGTCGACCCCGACGACGGCGTGGACCTCCTGCTTCCGCTTGCGGAACGTGCGGGCCAGACCGCGGGCGTGGATCACGCGCGACAGCATCCACCGGTCCACCGACAGCTTCCACCGGTTTCGCCGAGGGCGTCAGCCCCGCGCCGTCACCAGCGGGCGTCGGGCCCGTCGGAGCGCCGGCGCACGGCGGGGCGCTCGACGGTGTCGGTGCGCTCCGACGGCGGCGGCCACCGGTCCGGCTCCCCCTCGTCCCACCGCGCGTCGTCGTCCCACCGCGCGTCGTCGTCCCAGCGCCCGTCGTCGTCCCACCCGTCGTCCGCCACCCGGCCGGACCGCGCCGCGCGGCGCGGGCGCAGGGCCACCAGCGCCCACAGCACCGGGACGAGCAGCACCGGCCACTGCACCGCGGGGTCGCCGAACAGGACCACCGCCGGCACGAGCAGCAGCGCCAGCCAGCCCGCGGTCCAGAGGCCGAGGAACCGGGCCTGCGCCGGGGTGCGGGCGGCCACGGGTCAGGCGGCCGGGAGCTCGGCGGCGATCCGCTGCGGGGTCAGCGGCTCGTCGAGCAGGCGGACGAAGCGGTCGGCGACCGGCTGCCCCGCCGGGCGGGCGTCGAGCCACCGCGTGAGGAGGTCGAACCCCTCGACGTAGGTGGAGATGTAGGCCCGCCACAGCGGGTCGGTGAGGAAGCGGATCTGCTGCCGCGCGCGCTCCGGGCTGACCAGCGCCCAGCGCTGCAGGTAGGCCGCCACCTCGTCGGCGTCGGCACCCCGGTCGTGCAGCAGCACCGCGGCGTCCTGCCGGACCCGGTTGAGCGGCGCGGCCGCGGCCGCGATCCGCTCGGCCAGCGCGCCGTCGAACCGCAGCCCGAGGTCACCGAGGATCTCCTCGGACCAGGCGCCCCAGCCCTCCCCGATCGCCGCCGGGACGCCGAGGTCGGCCAGCCCCTCGGCCATCAGGCACTCGGGGGTGTTCACCAGGAACACGGTGTGCTCCACCCGGCCGGTCCGCCCGACCAGCCCCTGCTCCTTGCGGCAGTGCTCGGTGTGGTGCCCCGGGTAGGACTCGTGCGCCACCAGGTGGGTGAGCTGGGAGAGCCGGTGCGGCAGGTCGGCGTTGATCGCGACCCGGGACCGGTAGCCGCCCTCGTAGTAGTTGAAGCCCGACCACGGCTTGTCGGTGACCACCTCGTACCGGACGGTCTCCGCCTCGGGCAGCCCGTACTGCCCGCGCACCCGGTCGCGCAGGGCGCTCGACAACGCCTGCACCGCGGGCTCGAGCCGGTCCGGCGGGCACTCCTCGCGGCGCCGGTGGGCGGCGTAGCGGTCGGCCAGCGTGCCCTCACCGGGCAGCAGGCGGTCCAGCTCCGCGTGGGCGGCGGCGTACTCGCCCTCGTCGCCCAGCTCGACGTCGACCTGGAAGTACGCCCGCACCTCCTCGACGAAGCCGACCGGCTCGCCGCTCATCTTCCGCGCGCTGCACTCCAGGCCGGTGAGCTGGCCGCGCAGGAAGGCGGTGCGATCGGCCGGCAGCTCGGCGGCGTCCAGCTCGCGCAGCAGCTCCCGGGCGCGGTCGCGCAGCTGGCGCGGGGTGGGCGCGGGCTCGTCCAGGACCTGCGCCCGCAGCCGGGGGTCCCCGGTGTAGGCGTCGACGAAGCCGGCCTCCACGCGGTCGAAGCGCAGCCCGAGCCGCACGTACTCCAGGGCGACGTCGAGGGCTCCCGCGATCATGGCGGCCAGTCTCGCAGCCGCCGTCACCCGCCGAAGCGGCGGTGCCGGGCCGAGTAGTCGCGCAGCGCGCGCAGGAAGTCGATGCGGCGGAAGTCCGGCCAGTAGACGTCGGTGAAGTGGAACTCGGCGTTCGCCGTCTGCCACAGCAGGAAGCCGGACATCCGCTGCTCCCCGCTCGTGCGGATCACCAGGTCCGGGTCGGGCTGACCACGCGTGTAGAGGTGCTCGGCGATGTGCTCGACGTCGAGCACCTCCACCAGCTCCTCCAGCGAGGTGCCGCGGGCGGCGTGCTCGCTGAGCAGCGAGCGCACGGCGTCGGCGATCTCCCGCCGCCCCCCGTAGCCGACCGCCAGGTTGACCGTCGCCCCGGGCCGGTCGCAGGTGTCGCGCTCGGCCTGCTCGAGGACGGCGACGGTGCGCTCGGGCAGCACCTCCCGGGCCCCCATGCTGCGGATCCGCCAGCGCCGCCGGGGCCGCGCCAGGTCGACGGCGACGTCCTCGATGATCGCCAGCAGCGCGTCGAGCTCGGACGCGGGCCGGCGCAGGTTGTCGGTGGACAGCATGAAAAGGGTGACCACCTGCACCCCGGCGTCGTCGCACCAGCCCAGCAGGTCGGCGATCTTGGCCGCACCGCGGCGGTGCCCGTGCGCCACGTCCTCCAGGCCAATGGCGCGCGCCCACCGCCGGTTGCCGTCCATGATCACGCCCACGTGCCGCGGCACGTCCGCGCCGACCAGAGCCCGCGCCAACCGCCGCTCGTACACCTGGATGAGCGCGTCACGGACCCGTCGACGCACCCCCACGGCGGTCACCCTAAGCCCCCCGCCACCCATCGGCCGGGACCGCGCCCGACCGTGGCACGAGAGCGGTGGCAGCAAGCTCACAGGCCGCCGCGGATGACGCCGAAACCCTGCCTCCGTAGCCTCGGAGCATGAGCGTCCCCCCCTCCGACCGCGCCCCCGTCCGCGTGGAGGCCGACGGCGCGGTGCTCGAAGCGCCCGCCGGTCAGGCGGCGGCCACCGTCGCCGCGGAAGGGGAACGGGTCGAGCAGGCGTGGGACGCCGGGTACGTCGCCGACCGCGACTGGGAGCACCCCGACACCCGCCCGCGGGCGCGGGGCTGGATCCACCTGTTCGCCTTCTTCGGCGCGGTCGTCGCCGGCGCGGTGCTCATCCCGCTGGCCTTCGTCCAGGGCGCCCGCGCCGGCTGGTCGGTGGCCGTCTACTGCCTCACCATCTGCGGCCTCTTCGGCATCAGCGCCCTCTACCACCGGCGGCGCTGGTCACCCCGCGGCTGGAAGGTGATGAAGCGGCTCGACCACTCGATGATCTTCCTCTTCATCGCCGGCACCTACACGCCGTTCGCCCTGCTCGCCGTCGACCAGCCCACCGGCTACTGGGTGCTCGCCGGCGTGTGGGCCGGCGCCCTGGCCGGCGTCACGCTGAAGCTGACCTGGCCGACGGCGCCGCGCTGGGTGGGCGTCCCGCTGTACATCGGGCTCGGCTGGGTCGCCGTCTTCGTGCTCACCGACATCCTGCACATCGCCGGGGTCGCCTCGATGGTGCTGCTCGCCGTCGGCGGCGCCCTGTACACGCTGGGCGGGATCGCCTACGGCATCAAGAAGCCCAACCCGTGGCCGGGCACCTTCGGCTACCACGAGGTCTTCCACGCCATGACCGTCGTCGCGGCGATCTGCCACTACATCGCGGTGTACTTCGCGGTGTACTCGAGTCCTTTCCTCTGACCTCCGGTCAGACACCGCGGCCAGGTGCCCACCCGGCCTGCGTTGAGCCGCTGATTCGCGCCTGCGCGGGACCCTCCGGGCCCCACTCGGCACGACGCGGCTTCGCCGCGGGTTCCCTTCCCGTGCCGCGTCACGTCCGGGCTCGGGGGACCCTCCGGGCCCCCGCTCGCCCGGACCGGCTGACGCCGCTCGGGTCAGGAGAAGGGTGGGCGGTCGTCCAGCTTGACCGACAGCTTTCCTGCGGCTCGCCAGGCCCTGGCCACGAGGTCGCGGTCCTCGTCGGAGACGAGGTTGCCCATCACCCGCAGGGCCACGGTCATCAGCGGGCGGGAGCGCATGCCGACCGGGCCGGCCAGGGGCAGGAAGCGGGGCACGGTGAGCAAGCCGGCCAGGCGACGCGCGATGGAGAACGCCTCGCCGTAGTGCCGCCGCAGCGTCGCCGGCCACGCCGCGGCCCAGTCGTCCTCGGCCAGCAACCCGGCGAGCATCCGGCCGGTCTCCAGCCCGTAGTCGATCCCCTCGCCGTTGAGCGGGTTGACGCAGCCGGCCGCGTCACCGACCAGCGCCCAGTTGCGGCCGGCGACACCGGACACCGCCCCACCCATCGGCAGCAGCGCGGAGGTCACGTCCCGGACCGGGCCGTCCAGCCGCCACTCCGCCCGCCGGGTCTCCGCGTAGAACTCCAGCAGCGCCTTGAGCTGCACCCCGGCCGGCCGGCGGGCGGTCGCCAGCGTGCCCACGCCCAGGTTGACCTCGCCGGCCTCCCGGCCCAGCGGGAACACCCAGCCGTACCCCGAGAGCAGCTCCCCCTCGGTGCCGCGCAGCTCCAGGTGCGAGCTGATCCACTCGTCGTCGCTGCGACCCGAACGCACATAGCTGCGGGCCGCCACGCCGTAGGCGGTGTCCCGGTGCCACTCCCGGCCCAGCAGGCGGCCCAGCGGCGAGCGGACGCCGTCGGCCACGACCAGCCGCCGGCAGCCGATCGTGCTCGTCACGCCGTCGGCGTCCTCGAACACCACCGCGCGCACGCGGTCGCCGTCGCGGTCCACGTCCACGGCCCGGGCGCCGTCGACCGGCACCGCCCCGGCGTCGACCGCGACCTGCCGGATGCGGGCGTCCAGCTCGGTGCGGGGCACGGCGCTGCCGTGGTCGGGGAACGCCCCACCGGGCCACGGCAGCTGCCACTCCCGGCCGAACCCGGCGGCCCGGAGGCCGCGGTTGCGGGTCTTCGACCGCGCCCACTCCCCCAGGCCGAGCTGGTCCAGCTCGGCGATGGCCCGCGGCGTCAGCCCGTCACCGCAGGTCTTGTCCCGCGGGAAGACGGCGGCGTCGGCGAGGACGACGTCGGAGCCGGCCCGGGCCGCCCACGCCGCAGCCGCGGCCCCGGCCGGACCGGCACCCACCACGAGGACGTCAGTGGCTGGGGGACGGGCGGCGCTGGCTGGCACGCCGCCCAGTGTCCCCCTTGCTACTGCGGGCCCCGGCCGCGGACCTCCTCGACGGACGCCATCGCCTCGCGCAGCTCGGTCAGCCAGTCGTCGGCGTGCCGGCCCACCAGGCGCACCGCCCAGACCAGCGCCTCCGACCGTGACCGTGCCACGCCGGCGTCGACCAGGGTGTCGAGCACCAGCCGCTCGGGCTGGCGGAGGCGCGTCATGACCGGCACGGACGCGTGGGTGAAGAGCTGGTGGGTGTCCCCGCAGGTCGCGCCCCAGGCCACCGAGCGGCCGTAGCGCTCCTGCGCGGCGTCGGCGATGGCCATCCGGCGGCCGCGGGTCTCCTCGCGGAACCGCTCGATGCGGCCGGCGCGGGCGGCCGCGGCGTCGCCCTCACCGGGCTCCGGCTCCGCCAGGGTGCCGACGACGGTGATCTCGTCGCGGTCGACGGTCAGCTCGACGGGACCGGTGAACCAGTCGTCGGGCAACCGCCCGGCGAACCAGCCGGCGACCTCCGCCCGGTCGACCGGGGGTGGGACGTCCTGGCCCCGCCCCCGCGGTCCGCGCCCGCGGCCCCGGCCGAAGCCCGGGCCCGGGGGCATGTCGGCGAAACGGTGTCCGTGCATGGCAACCTCCCGGTGCGCTTTGATTACACGTTTGCAGCGTAATCACCGCAGCGAGCGTCGGGGAAAGATGTGGTTGCGCCCACAGCGGACAACCGATCGGGTCGTCCAAATCTCGAGCCGAAAGACTGGATTCGTTCCAGACAAGACGTCAGGATGTCCCCGTGCCCGACTCCGTGGAACTCGGCCGCGAGCTGCGCGCCGTGGGCCTGCGCGTCACCCGCCCGCGACTGGCGGTGCTGGACGCCGTCCACGCGCAGCCGCACCTGGACACCGATGCCCTGATCGCCGCCGCCCGGGAGCGGCTGGGCGCCGTCTCCCACCAGGCGGTCTACGACGTCCTGCGCGCCCTCACCGACACCGGCCTCGTGCGGCGGATCCAGCCGCAGGGGTCGGTCGCCCGGTACGAGGCCCGCGTGGGCGACAACCACCACCACCTGGTCTGCCGGGACTGCGGCGCCATCGTCGACGTCGACTGCTCGATCGGCGCCGCTCCCTGCCTCACACCGTCCGACGACGACGGCTTCCTGATCGACGAGGCCGAGGTCGTCTTCTGGGGCCGATGCCCCGCCTGTGCCACCGCCCGACCCGCTGACCGATCCGCCCATCCCGAGGAAGGCACACCGTGAAGGACGAGACCAACAAGGTCCAGACCGAGAGCACCAGCGAGAGCGAGAACCCGGCGATCCCGTCGCCGGAGTCGCACACCGGCGGTCGCCCCCGCACCAACCAGGACTGGTGGCCGAACCAGGTCGACCTGGCGGTGCTGAACAAGCCCTCGAAGGACTCCGACCCGCTCGGCGAGGACTTCGACTACCGGGCAGCCTTCGCCGAGCTCGACGTCGAGGCGCTCAAGGCCGACCTGCGCACGCTCATGCGCACCTCCCAGGACTGGTGGCCCGCCGACTGGGGTCACTACGGCCCGCTGTTCATCCGCATGTCGTGGCACGCGGCCGGCACCTACCGCATCGCCGACGGCCGGGGCAGCGGCAACAACGGGGCGCAGCGCTTCGCGCCGCTCAACAGCTGGCCGGACAACGCGAGCCTCGACAAGGCCCGCCGCCTGCTGCTGCCGATCAAGCAGAAGTACGGCCGCAAGCTTTCCTGGGCCGACCTGCTCGTGCTCGCCGGCAACGTCGCCCACGACGACATGGGGCTGCCGACCTTCGGCTTCGCCTTCGGGCGCCAGGACACCTGGCAGCCGGAGGAGGTCTTCTGGGGTCCGGAGGACACCTGGCTCGGTGACGAGCGCTACGCCGGTGACGAGCCGCTGAACCTCGACGAGGGCCCGCTGGCCAACGTCACCATGGGCCTGATCTACGTCAACCCCGAGGGTCCGAAGGGCAACCCCGACCCGCTGGGCTCGGGCCACGACATCAAGCAGACGTTCCGCCGGATGGGCATGACCGACGAGGAGACCGTCGCGCTGATCGCGGGCGGCCACACCTTCGGCAAGACGCACGGCAACGGCGACCCGTCGCTGCTCGGCCCCGAGCCCGAGGGCTGCCCGGTGCACGGCAACGGCCTCGGCTGGCAGAACCCGCAGGGCACCGGCAAGGGCGCCGACACGATCACCAGCGGCCTCGAGGGCGCCTGGACCCCCACGCCGACCCAGTGGGACAACTCCTACTGGGAGACCCTGTTCGGCTGGGACTGGGAGCTCGTCACGAGCCCGGCCGGCGCCAAGCAGTGGCAGCCCAAGAACCCCGAGGCGCAGGAGCTCGTCCCCGACGCGCACATCGACGGCAAGAAGAACCCGCCGATGATGTCGACGGCCGACATGGCGCTGCGGATGGACCCGGAGCTGCGCACCTACGCCGAGCGCTTCCGGGACGACCCGGAGTACTTCGCGGACATGTACGCCCGCGCCTGGTTCAAGCTGCTGCACCGCGACCTGGGCCCGAAGTCCCGCTACCTGGGCCCGGACGTGCCCGGCGAGGACCTGATCTGGCAGGACCCCGTCCCGGCCGTCGACCACGAGCTCGTGGGCGAGGCGGAGATCGCGGACCTCAAGCAGCGGCTGCTGTCCTCCGGTCTGACCGTCTCGCAGCTGGTGCACACCGCCTGGTCGTCCGCCGCGTCGTTCCGCAGCACCGACTACCGCGGCGGCGCCAACGGCGCACGCCTGCGGCTCGAGCCGCAGATCGGCTGGGCGGCCAACGAGGGTGTCCAGGACGTGCTGCCGGTGCTCGAGCGCGTCAAGGGCGAGTTCGAGCAGCAGACCGGCAAGAAGGTCTCGCTGGCCGACCTGATCGTCCTCGGCGGCTCGGCCGCGGTGGAGAAGGCCGCGGCGGACGCCGGCGTCCAGGTCACCGTGCCGTTCCACCCGGGGCGCACCGACGCCTCGCAGGAGCAGACCGACGTCGAGAACTTCCGCTGGCTCGAGACGCGGGCCGACGGCTTCCGCAACTGGATCGCGCCCGGCAGCAAGCTCGCGCCGGAGACCCTCCTGGTCGACAAGGCCTACATGCTGTCGCTGACGGCCAAGGAGATGACGGTGCTCGTCGGCGGGCTGCGCGTCCTCGGCGCCAACACCGGCGGCACGAAGCACGGCGTCTTCACCGACCGGCCCGGCGTCCTGTCGCAGGACTTCTTCCGCAACCTGCTCGACCTGGGCATCTCGTGGTCCACGTCGGCCACCGAGGGCGTCTACGAGGGCAAGGACGCCGACGGCACCGTCGTCCGCACGGCCACCGCGGCCGACCTGGTGTTCAACTCGAACTCCATCCTCCGTGGCATGGTCGAGGTCTACTCGTCCGACGACGCTCTGGAGTTGTTCGTGCAGGACTTCGTCGCCGCGTGGGTGAAGGTCATGGAGCTCGACCGCTTCGACCTGCACGCCTGATCCGCTCCACCGGACGCCCCGGCCCGCCTCGTGCGGGCCGGGGCGTCCGCGCGTGCGGGTCAGGGCGCCTCGTGGACCTCGATCTCGGCGGCACCGGTGTTGCCGCCGGTGGTCGTCCCCGCGTCGAACCGCAGCACCTGCCCGGTGAACCCGCCGTCGTCGAGGACGACGGGCGCACCCGCGCCGAACGGGCCGTAGGTCTGCCCGTCGTCGACGGTGACGGTGAAGGTCTCGACGACGGCGGTGCCGTCGCCCATCGAGCGGCTGCGCAGGGCCAGCCCCACGACGTCGACGGCGCGCCTGAGGTCGAGGGTGATGGACGCGTCGTCACCGTCGCCGTCGCTGGACCACTCGGTCGCCGGATCGCCGTCCACCGCGTTGCCGGCGGCGAACGCCCCGGAGAACTCGGAGCTGACGTCGACGACGGCGGCGCCGAGCGCCGCGTTCTCACCCGGCGGCTCGGCGACCGGCGCGTCCGGCGTCCGGAAGCTCATCAGCTCGCTGCGGTACAGCCGGCCGTCGGCGCCGGAACCCTGCACCCGGTAGAAGTACTCGGTGCCGGGCTCGAGCCCCCGCATCACGGCCTGGTGCTCCGCGTGCGCGCCACCGCCCATGTCGGCATCGGTGGCGATCCCCTCGCCGAGGGACTCGTCCCGCCCGAACACCACCGCGCAGGCCATGTCGATCCCCGTGGTGACCCGCAGCGTCGCCGACGTCCCCGACGGGTCGGGGAGCACGACCGGCGCCTCGGTGAACACCTGCTCCGCCGAAAGGACCGCCGGTGCCTCGGACGCCGGCTCGCCGCCGCACCCGACCAGGACGACGACGGCGAGGGGCAGCGGCAGGAACCGGCGCGCGACGGCGGTCACGCCCCGGTCAACGGCCCGGCCGGGCGACGCGTTCCGCCGGCCGGGCCACGGGGTCAGCCCCGGTCGGCCTCGTCGCGCCGCGGCGCCTCGATCGCGAGCGGCGCCCGCCGCAGCGTGTCGAGCACCTCCTGACCGGGCTCCCGCTCCTCCTCCAGGCCGGCCGGCGAGTCGGGGACGACGACCCGGGGCTCGCGGTCGTCGGCGTCGAAACTGCGCGGCAGCCGCTTCAGGTGCCCGGTCATCGACCGCACCAGCAGGGCGGAGGCGACGAGCAGCAGCACGAGCAGCAGCAGCCCGAACGGGCCGGACTTGCCGACGTCCTGCGGCGCCTGCTGCTGGGCGAGGACGAGCAGGTCGAGGGCGGTGGGGGTGGTCATCGGGCGGTCACCTCGCTGCGGATGCCGGTGAACAGGTCGTCCTCCGGGGTGGGCGTGCCGACGAGCGAACGGGCCAGCTCGTAGTCCTCGGTGGGCCACACCTGCTGCTGTGTCTCCACCGGGCAGGCGAACCAGCGACCCCCCGGGTCGATCTGGGTGGCGTGCGCAATCAGGGCCGCGTCACGGACGGGGAAGTACTCGGCGCACGGGACGCGGGTGGTGACCCGGTGGGAGATGTCGTGCGCCGGGTCCCAGTTCGCCAGCCACTCGGCGTACGGGGACTCCGCGCCGGTCGCGAGGATCGCCTCGTGCAGCGCCTTCGTGCGCGGGAGCGTGAAGCTCATGTGGTAGTAGAGCTTGCTGACCTGCCACGGCTCGCCGAGCTCGGGGTACCGGTCGGGGTCGCCGGCCGCCTCGAAGGCGTGCACGGAGATCTCGTGGGTCTTGATGTGGTCGGGGTGCGGGTAGCCGCCGCGCTCGTCGTAGGTGGTCATCACCTGCGGCTTGAACCGGCGGATGAGCGCGACCAGCGGCGCCGCGGCCTCCTCGACCGGCACCAGGGCGAAGCACCCCTCCGGCAGCGGGGGCAGCGGATCGCCCTCGGGCAGCCCCGAGTCGACGAAGCCCAGGAACTCCTGCTCGATCCCGAGGATCTCGCGGGCGCGCGCCATCTCCTCGACCCGGATCTGCGGGAGCCGCTCCCACACCTCGGGCCGGTCCATCGCGGGGTTGAGCACCGAGCCGCGCTCGCCCCCGGTGGCGGTGGCCACCAGGACGCGAACACCCTCGGCCACGTACTTCGCCATCGTGGCGGCGCCCTTGCTCGACTCGTCGTCCGGGTGGGCGTGCACGGCGAGCAGGCGCAACTGGTCGGGATCGGTCACGCGCACAGTGTCCCTCGCCGGGCGGCGGCGGTGGCGGACGCCCACCCGGGCGTGGCCGGAGACACGCAGGTCAGCCACCCGTCCGGGCGGAACGTGTCCTCCGTCACGCCCCGCTGGGCTACCGTGCGGCCACCGGCCGGGTCCGCCGCAGCGCTGCACCGGGCCCTGCCGCGGTGCTAGCTTGGCCGTTCGACCAGCGGCCGCTCCCACACGGGGGCGGCCTCCCGAGTTTTCAGGAGTACCCCACGTGTCCACCCCCACTGACGAGCAGGACCAGGGCATCTGGCTCACCCAGGAGGCCCACGACCGGCTGAAGGCCGAGCTCGACCAGCTGGTGGCGAACCGCCCGGCGATGGCCGCCGAGATCAACGCCCGCCGCGAGGAGGGCGACCTCAAGGAGAACGGCGGCTACCACGCCGCCAAGGAGGAGCAGGGCAAGCAGGAGGGCCGGATCCGCCAGCTCACCGACCTGCTGCGCAAGGCCCGCGTGGGCGACGCCCCGAAGACGGCCACGAACGCCGCCCTGGGCACGGTCATCACCATCCGGTTCGCCGGGGACGACGACACCGAGAAGTTCCTGCTCGGGTCGCGGGAGATCGCCGGTACCACGGAGCTCACCGTCTACTCCCCCGAGTCGGCGCTCGGCTCGGCGATCATGGGCGCGGCGCCCGGCACCTCGGTGACCTACCAGACCCCGAACGGCAAGGACATCACCGTCGAGGTCGTCGCGGTCGAGCCGTTCGTCCCCTGACCGGCACGTGAGCACGCCGCGCGCCCGCTCCCGGCGGGCGGAGAACACCGGCTTCGCGTGCGTGCACTGCACCGCACCCGTACCGGCCAACACCGACGGGCACTACCGCAACCACTGCCCGTACTGCCTGTGGTCGCTGCACGTCGACGACCTCCCCGGTGACCGGGCCAGCACCTGCCGGCAGCCCATGGAGCCGATCGGGCTGGTGGAGAAGTCGGGCAAGGGCTGGCAGGTGGTCCACCGCTGCACCGCGTGCGGCCACCGCCAGCCCAACCGGCTCGTCCGCGACGGCGACGCCCCCGACGACCTGGACCTGGTCCTTTCGCTGCCCTGGCTCTGACCGCCCGCCGCTCAGCCCCGGAGGACGGGGTCGGTGACCCCGTCGCGGCAGGCCAGCCCCTCGACGTCCCACCCGGCCCGCGTGGCGCCGGTCCGGTACGCCGCCTCGAAGAAGGCCAGGACCGCCTCCCTGGGGTCGTCGGCCGAGCGGGCCGTGTCGTAGGGCAGGACGGCGAGGTGGCTGCCGCGCCGCTCCAGCCAGTAGCCGCCGGAGGGCAGGTCGGCCTCGGCCAGCCCAGCGGGCTCGGGCGCGGTGTAGGAGTAGAAGGCCGGCTCCGGGAACGACGGGTCGCCGAACCAGAAACCGGAGCTCACGACCTCCCGCGAGTACGCCTCCCGGGTCACCGGGTCGGTGCCCTCGGCCGGGGGGACGACGCGGTCGGAGAAACGGGTCACCGCGAGGTCGAAGGTGTGCCAGAAGTGGTGCACCGGGCTGGTCTTGCCGGAGAACCGGCCGGCGAACTCCTCGAGGACGAGGTTCACCTGGCTGAGCACCTGCCAGTACCGGGTCACCGCGGCGGTGTCGTAGCTCGCGTGCTCGGTGTCCTCGGCGAACGGCCGGTCGGCGTCCGGCAGGTCGAACGGGCGGGCCCCGGCGATGTCGACGCCGCGCACGCCGACGGCGGCCAGGGCGCGCTGGAGCTCGGCGTGGAACGAGGCCACCGACCGCCCGGTCATGCCGAAGGACGCCCGTCGCCCCTCCACCGTGCTGACGTCGACGCGGTGGTCGAGCAGGTCGAGGTCGACGGTGAAGGTGGGGGCCAGCCCCATCGGCCGGGTGGTGATCCCGCGCCCGGCGAGGTGGAAGGGCACGTTCCACCAGTGGTTGCGCCGGGGGCTGGCCAGCAACCGCACCCGGCCCACCACCTGGGCGAACCGGTGCACCGTCGCCAGGGTGTCCGACCACCCTGCGTACGGGATCGGCGGGAAGAGCTCCATCGAGGTACCTCCACAGGACGGTCGCCGGCGGCTGCAGTGTCGCGGGGATCAGCCGGCGGGCGCCAGCCCGCGCCTCCGGAGCAGCGGCATGGGGTCGGCGTCCCGGCCGCGGACGGCGCGGAATGCCTCCAGCGGGTCCACCGATCCGCCGACGGAGAGCAGCCGCTCCCGGAAGGCGTCCCCGTTCTCGCGTCGCAGCCCGCCGTTCTCCTTGAACCACTCCACCGTGTCGGCGTCGAGCACCTCCGACCAGATGTAGGAGTAGTACCCGGCCGAGTAGCCGCCGGCGAAGACGTGCTGGAAGTAGGTCGTCCGGTAGCGCGGCGGCACGAGCTCGGACGCGACGCCGGCCTCGGCGAGGGCCGCGCGCTCGAACTCCACCGGGTCGCCCACCTCGTCCCCGGGGGTCAGCCGGTGCCACGCCTGGTCGAGCAGGGTGGCGGCCAGGTACTCGAGGGTCCCGAAGCCCTCGCCCCACAGCCGCGCGGCGTCGATCGCCTCCACCACCGAGGCGGGCAGCGGCTCGTCGGTGTCGACGTGGCGGGCGTAGTGCGCGAGCACCTCGGGCCAGAGCGCCCACATCTCGTTCACCTGGCTGGGGAACTCGACGAAGTCGCGCGGCACGGCGGTGCCCGCGAACCGCGGGTAGGTGACCGCTGAGCTCAGCCCGTGCAGTGCATGGCCGAACTCGTGGAACAGCGTGTTCACCTCGTCGAGGGTGAGCAGCGTGGGACGGCCGGCCGGTGCGGGCGTGACGTTGAGGTTGTTGACGACGACGGGGCTAGTGCCGAGCAGCCGGGACTGGCGGACGAAGGAGCTCATCCACGCGCCGCCGCGCTTGCCCTCCCGGGCGAAGAAGTCCCCGAGGTAGAGGCCGACCTCCCCGCCGTCGGCGTCGGTGACCTCCCAGACCCGGACGTCGGGGTGGTAGCCGGCCAGATCGGGCCGCGGGGTGAACCGGAACCCGTACAGCAGCTCGGCCGCCCGGAAGACGCCGTCGACCAGCACCCGGTCCAGCTCGAACCACGACCGCAGCGCCGTGGTATCGACGGCGTACCGCTCGGCGCGCACCCGTTCGCTGTAGAACGCCCAGTCCCACGCCGCCAGCTCGACGCCGTCGCGGGCGGCCAGCTCGCGCAGCGCCGCGGCCTCGGCCTCCGCGTTGGCCACCGAGGCCGGCACCATCGAGCGCAGCATCGCGTCGACCGCTCCCGTGGTGCGCGCGGTGGAGTCGGCGAGGACGAGGTCGGCGTGGGTGGCGAAGCCCAGCAGCCGGGCCCGCTCGGCCCGCAGCCGGGCGATGCGCTCGGCGACCGGCCGGTTGTCGTGCTCGCCCGCGGACGCCCGGCCCACCGACGCCTCGAACACCCGGCGGCGCAGCTCCCGGTCGCGGAGCTTGGCCAGCACCGGCTGGCCGGTGGGCAGCACGAGGGTGAGCAGGTACCCCTCCAGGCCGCGGTCGGTGGCCGCACGCGCCGCGGCGGCGACCTCCTCGTCGTCCAGCCCGTCGAGCTCCGCGGCGTCAGCCACCCGCACCGCGGCGGCCTCGGTGGCCAGCTGCAGGTTCTGCCCGAAGGTGGTCGACAGCTCGGAGAGCTGCTGGTTGAGCTCGCCGAGGCGGGCCCGCCCTGCATCGTCGAGGCGGGCACCGGCGAGCACGAAGTCGAGGTGGTACCGCTCCACCAGCCGAACCTGCTCCGCGTCGAGGCCGGCGGTCTCCCGGACGGCGTGCACGGCGTCGATGCGGGCGAACAGCGCCGGGTCCAGCCGGAGGGCGTCGTCGTGGGCCGCCGCCAGCGGCGCGATCTCCCGCTCGATCTCGCGCAGCCGCGGCGTGGCGACCGAGGACGACAGGTTGCCGAACACCGACCAGGCCCGGTCGAGGAGGGCGCCGGACCGCTCCAGGGCCACGACGGTGCTCTCGAACGTCGGCTCCTCGGCCGAGGCCAGCAGCGCGTCCACCTCCCGGCGCTGCTCGGCCATCCCCGCCAGCAGCGCCTCGCGGCAGTGCTCGAGGGTGATCCCGGCGAACGGGGGCAGCCGGAACGGCAGGTCGGACGGGGTGGCCAGCGGGTTGTCGGCGGAGAGTGCCTCAGCGGTGCTCATCGCCGCCATTACATCGCGATCCTCCGGATCGCACCGTCGTGACATCGCGATCCTCCGGATCGCACCGCGGCCAGGAGCCGTCCCCGGCCGACGCTGAGCCGAACAGTCGACGCGTCGGGGACCCTGCGGGCCCCGCTCCGCGCCGACCCGTGGCCGGGCGGAGCGGGAACCCGTGTGCGTGCCTCAGCGGCCGGCGGCCCGGCGGTAGGCGCGCACCGACAACGGCACGAAGACCGCCAGGATCAGCACCACCCAGATCAACGTGTAGAGCACCGGGTTCTGCAGCGACCAGGCGTCCGGCGCCGGCGCGAGCGGCGAGGTGTTGCCGAACAGCTCCCGCGCGGACTGGACGACCGCCGACACCGGGTTCCACTCCGCGAAGGTGCGCAGCACCGAGGGGAAGGACTCCAGCGGGACGAAGGTGTTGGCGACGAACGTCAGCGGGAAGATCACGATGAAGCTGGCGTTGTTGACCACCTCGGGAGTGCGCACGAGCAGCCCGACCAGCGCCATGAGCCAGGAGATGGCGTAGGCGAACAGCAGGAGCACGACGAAGCCGAGCACGGCCTCCCCCACCGACGAGTTGATCCGCCAGCCGACGACCAGCCCGGTCAGCGCCATCACCGTGATCGAGATGATGTTCAGCCCGGCGTCGGCGACCGTGCGCCCGATGAGCACGGCCGAGCGGGACATCGGCAGCGACCGGAACCGGTCGATGAGCCCCTTCTGCAGGTCCTCGGCCAGGCTGGCCCCGGTGGTCGTGCTCCCGAGCACGATCGTCTGGGCGAAGATGCCCGGCAGCAGGAACTCGCCGTAGCTCGTGCCCGGCGGCAGCTGGATGGCGCCGCCGAAGACGTAGCGGAACAGCAGCACGAACATGATCGGCGAGAGCGTCGCGAAGACGATCAGGTCGGGCACCCGCTTGACCTTGATCAGGTTGCGCTTGGTGATGACGACGCTGTCCGACAGCGTCGCGGCCATGCTGCTCATCGGGCACCTCCGGTGGCGGCCGGCTCGGCCGTCGGGTCGTCGTCGGTGGCGACCTCCTCGGCCACCCGGCCGGTGAGCGCGAGGAAGACGTCGTCCAGGTCGGGCCGGCGCAGGCCGACGTCGAAGATCTCCGCCGTCTGGCCGTCCAGCCGGCGCAGCGCGTCGGCGAGGACCTCGGCCCCGCCGCTCACCGGCAGCGACAACCGCCGCGCCGCCGCGTCGACCACCGGGTCCTCCACCGCGAGGGGGCGCAGCCGCTCCACCATGCCGGGGAGCACGGCGGCGTCTATGACGGTGAACTCCAGCCGCTGACCGCCGACCTGGGCCTTGAGCTCGTCGGCGGTGCCCCGCGCGATCACCCGGCCGCGGTCGATGACCACCATCCGGTCGGCGAGCCGGTCGGCCTCCTCCAGGTACTGGGTGGTGAGCAGGATCGTCGTCCCGCCGTCGGCTAGGTCGGCGATGAACTCCCACATCGACAGCCGGCTGCGCGGGTCCAGGCCGGTCGTCGGCTCGTCGAGGAAGAGCACCCGGGGGCGGGCGATCAGCGAGGCCGCGATGTCCAGCCGGCGGCGCATGCCGCCGGAGTAGGTCTTCGCCGGCCGGCTCGCCGCCGCCGAGAGGTCGAACCGCTCGAGCAGCTCACCGGCCCGGCGGCGCGCCTCGGCCCGGCCCAGCCGGTACAGCCGGCCCACCATCTCGAGGTTCTCGAAACCGGTGAGGTACTCGTCGACGGCGGCGTACTGGCCGGTCAGCCCGATCACGGCCCGCACCCGGTCCGCGTCCCGCGCGACGTCGAGCCCCATCACCTCCACCCGGCCCGCGTCGGCCTCGAGCAGCGTGGTGAGGACGCGCACCACCGTCGTCTTCCCCGCGCCGTTCGGGCCGAGCAGCCCGAGCACCGAGCCCTCGGCCACCGCCAGGTCCACACCGTCGAGCGCGGTGGTGGCGCCGAAGCGCTTGACCAGCCCCTCGACCACGATCGCGTCGGTCATGCCCCCGACGCTAGGCCCGCCCACCGACAGTCCACCGCCGGTCTCCTCCGTTGCGTACACGCAAGCCTCCGTCCCCGCCCCGCGAGGTGCGGGACGCAGACCTAGACCGGCGGGCCCGGCGGGGCTCATCGGTCGGGCCGTGGACTACTCCGGGGTGACCGCGTAGCCGGCGCCGCGCATGGCCCCGATGACCTCCCCGGCGTGCGCGGGCCCGCGCGTCTCCAGGACGACGAAGACCTCCACCTCGCCGATGCCCAGCCGAGTCGCCGTCCGCTCGTGCTCGACCTCCAGCACGTTGGCGCCCACCGCGGCCAGCTCGGTGAGCAGGGCGGCCAGCGAGCCCGGGCGGTCGGGGATGCGCAGCCGCAGCGAGAGGTACCGGCCGGCCGCGGCCATGCCGTGCTGCACCACCTTCAGCAGCAGCACCGGGTCGATGTTGCCGCCGGAGACGACGGCCACCAGGGGCGGCTCGAACGCGCGCGGGTCGGCCAGGACGGCGGCGACCGCGGCCACACCCGCGGGCTCGACGACCATCTTGGCGCGCTCCAGGCAGAACAGCAGGGCGCGGGAGAGGTCCTCCTCGCTCACCGTGCGCACCTCGTCGACCAGCCCGCGGACGTGGGCGAAGGTCAGGTCGCCGGGCGCCGGGACGGCGATGCCGTCGGCCATCGTGGACATGCTCTCCAGCGCGACCGGCCGGCCGGCGGCCAGCGAGCCGGGCAGGGCGGCGGCCTCCTCGGCCTGCACGCCGACGACCCGGACGTCGGGACGGCGCTCCTTGACCGCGGCCGCGATGCCGGAGACCAGGCCACCGCCGCCGGCGCAGACCAGCACCGTCGCGACCTCCGGGCACTGCTCGAGCACCTCCAGCCCGACGGTGCCCTGCCCGGCGATGACGTCGGGGTGGTCGAACGGGTGGATGAACACCGATCCCGTGCGCTCGGCGTGCTCGGCCGCTGCGCGCAGGGGCTCGGCGAGCGACTGCCCGCACACCTCGATGCGTGCCCCGTAGGCCTCGGTCGCCGCCAGCTTCGGCAGCGGCGCGGTCTCGGGCATGTACACCGTCGCCTCGGTGCCGAGCAGCCGCGCAGCCAGCGCGACCCCCTGCGCGTGGTTGCCCGCGCTGGCGGCGACGACGCCGCGCGCCCGCTCCTCGTCGGTCAGCCGCGCGATCCGGGTGTACGCGCCGCGGATCTTGAACGAGCCGGTGCGCTGGAGGTTCTCGCACTTGAGCCACACCGGCCCGCCGACGCGGTCGGCCAGCCCGCGCGAGTGCTCCAGCGGGGTGCGGCGGACGACGCCGGCGAGCAGCTCGGCCGCCGCGGCGACGTCGGCACCGGTGACCAGGGGGACCGACATGGGCGGATCATCGCAGGGCGCGGCCCCGGCATCCCGGCACGACCGGCGTCGTCGCGCCGAAGGACCCCGGAGGGGTGAGTCCCGCCGGGGTCCCGGCGCCCTTCCGCGTATGGCAACTTCGCGGAAGTCGGTGCCTGACGGGCGCGCCAGCCCCCGTCTTCCGGGAAGCAGGCGCCCGCGGGGCGTCGCGACGGGATCTGGTCGCGAGGTCGGGCCGAGTGGGCCCCGGAGGGGTCCGCGCAGGCGCGACGGAACGGCTCCGCGCAGCAGGGGCACGGTAATTGACCGCGGTGTCGTCCGAAGGACGACGGAGTCATGGTCCGCGCAGGCGCGACGGAACGGCTCCGCGCAGCAGGGGCACGGTAATTGACCGCGGTGTCGTCCGGAGGACGACGGAGTCATGGTCCGCCCAGGCGCGACGGAACGGCTCCGCGCAGCAGGGGCACGGAAACTGATCGCGGTGTCGTCCGGAGGACGACGGACAGCAGAGTCGTCGTACCGTGGCTGAGGTGACGGACACCCCCGCACCGGCAACCTCCTCCCCCGCCCCCACCACCCTCGGTGAG
>NZ_SSXA01000032.1 GCF_021698975.1 Blastococcus sp. KM273128
GATGAGACCTTCGACAAGCCACATCGTCCCTGGTCAGAGGGGCATTCGTGCTTTCCGACGCGCAGCCACACGCCTATTCGATGGTGGATCGGGGTTCAGAGGGCCTCTTCGAGGTGGCTGGGCAGGACCTCGTCGGCCCACTTCTCCCCCAGGCCCGGGTACACCTTCTCCTCCGGCGGCACGTCCAGCGGCCAGCCCTCGGCGAGGAAGCGGATGTAGGAGCGGTAGGTCCTCTTGGTGCCGCCCTTGAGCCCGTCGAGCGTCTTGGTGGCCAGGTCGGCGATGGTGATGCGCTCGCCGGGGACGAGGGTCGCGGCCGGACCTGCGGCGGCGACCGGGGACTGGAAGCCGAGGGCCTCGGGGGTGACGAGTCCGGCGTCGACGAGCTGCCGGACCTTCGCCATCGCCGCGGCGTACTCGGCGAGGGGGCCGGCCGGAGCGGCGGTGTCGGAGTTGGTCGCAGCGGTCGGCTCGGGGTGGGACATGGGTTCTCCTCGGTGCGGCCGGCGGCGCCGGCTCGGGTGTTGGCGAGCCGGACGGTGCGGGCGATCAGCCGCTGCGCAGTCACCTGGAGAACCGAGATCGGGCCGAGGGGATCGGCGCCGGTTTCCGCCGCGGCGCCAGACCGTGAGGTCATCGGACACCGGCTGCGAGGGGGCACTCGGCGTTGGCCCGGCGGGGCTCGGAACGGCAGAAGGCCCCCACCCGCTCGCGGGAGCAGATGGGGGCCTTCGTTGGAGCGCTGGTCAGAGCACCTGCCAGCCGTCAAGGCTGAAGACGCTCCTCTCGGTGCCGGGGACGGGCTCGCCGTGGTCGTCCAGCCCCACGAGGTCGAGGGAGACGACGCCGATGGCGCCGTGGAAGGTCAGGCCGACGACCCGGAAGAACGTGTCGTCCTGGTCGGCCACCATCCGCTGGAGGAGGTAGCCAGCCCCGGCCCTGCCGATGTTGGTGCCACGTGGGCGGCCCAGGATGTCCTCGCTGATGCGCAGGTACTCCCTCGCCATCGAGTGGGGGTCGGCGTGCCCGGTGGCGTTGAGCTCGCCATCGGCCTCACGGGAGATGACCGCGTAGAACCCCCGGCCGTCAGGAAGCACCTGGCTGCGCGTCTCGGCCCAGCGGTCAGCGCACCGAACCCGGTCGGGCCCGGCGGGCATGCTCATCACGGCCGCGATGTCTCTGTAGTCCTCGACGAGGACGAAGTCGCAGTCGTCGTCGCGCTCCTCGGTGAGCGAGTCGAGGTACTGCTGCAGGATGGCGGTGTTGCGGGACATGGTTGTTGGCTCCGTTCGGTTGCCGTTGGGGACCACCGGCACGGTTCGCCCCTCGATGAGTTGGTCAATCAGTCCCCGGCGCGGCCGTCGCCACTGGTCCGAGCACTGCCTTCGGCGGCCCGCCAGCGGCCCTTGATGCGACTGCCGCCGGCGGCACGCAGCGCAGGCTCCGGCGAGCCCTCGGCCTGCGATCCGGCGGGCAGCACACCGGTCAGCAACTGCAGTGCGTCGGCGACCGCGAACAGGTGCAGCTCGGCGGTGTCGACGACGACGCCAGCCAGCACCTGGTCACCGGGGCGGACGTCGAGGGCGACGAGCACGGCCGGCGGCAGGGTCAGGCGGCGGTCGGCGTCGACGGGCACCCGGGTCAGCAGCGGGCTGTGGGCGGCGGCGCGGATGACGACGTGCCCGTTCTCCCGGGCTGCGACGAGCAGGGTCTCCGGGGTCCAGCCGAGTGCGCGCAACGCCTTGCCGAGGTCGACCCGGTTCTGCGCGTCGATGCGCGGCGCGTGCGCGTCCCGGACGGCGCCGTCGCGCGGCGGCCGCGGGGCGCGGTCGGAGATGTGCACGACCGGTGCCAGCACCTCGGCGGCGGCACGGCCACCGGCACTGCGCGGCGCGGCCTTCCGGCGGAGGGCGTCAGTGCCCGGGTGCGGCGCGCGGATGGCGGCGACGCGGGCTGCGGTGCGGTGAGCGGTGTCCAGTCCAGCGGGCATGGAGGGACTGGTGCCGGGGGATCCGGCGGTGTCAGTCGCCCCGGGGCTCAGATCTTCGCCCGCGGATGCTGGCCGGTCTCCGCAAGCTGCGGACGGTGGCCGGTGAGGCCTGCCGTCCGCAGCTCGGGACTGAGTCCCGGCCTTCTGCGAGGACTGGGGGATTCCCCAGTCCGGAGTGGGCAAGGGGGGAGTTGAACCCCCACGTCCTTTCGGACACACGGACCTGAACCGTGCGCGTCTGCCATTCCGCCACTTGCCCTGGCGAGGGAGAACAGTAGCAGCCGCGCGGCGGTCCGCCGCCGAGGGGGTCCGCCGCGGCGCGCGTGAGCACGACGTGCGGGGCGTCGCACCTTCCTGGGCGGTCAGCCGCGCCCGGCCCGGCTACGATCACGGGTGGCAGAGCGGGACGTCCGGCGAGCGCAGAGGAGCGACTGTGGGTGTGCTGCAGCGCTTCGAGCGCCGGCTCGAAGGCATGGTCGGGCTGGCCTTCGCCCGCCTCTTCAAGGGCAAGGTCCACCCCGCCGAGATCGCCAAGGCCCTCCAGCGGGAGGCCGACGAGCAGCGCTCGATCCTCGGCGAGGGCCGGGTGCTGGCACCCAACGTCTACGTGGTCCGCCTCGGCGAGACCGACTACGAGCACCTCGGCCAGTGGTCCGACCAGCTCGCCGGCGAGCTCGCCGACATGGTCACCGAGCACATCGAGGACGAGGGCTACCAGGTCTTCGACAAGGTCACCGTCGCGCTCGAGCGGGACGACGAGCTGACCACCGGCGTCTTCGAGGTCAGCTCCCAGGTCGCCGACCCGGCCCGGCCGCACGCGCGCGCCGACGCACCCCCGATGGCCTCCGCCCCGGTGCCCGGCCACCCGCCGCTGCCCCCGCTCCCGCCGCTGCGCGGGCGGATGGCCACCGACACCGGCAAGCAGAACCCCTCCGTGGTGGGGCGCGCGGGCTCCCGGACGACGACGACCCACGTCCTGGTCGTCGACGGCCCGGGCACGCGGCACGAGCTCTCCACCGGGCGCAACGTCATCGGCCGCGGCACCGAGGCCGACATCCGCATCCCCGACACCGGCGTCAGCCGCAAGCACGTCGACGTCGTCCTGGACGGGGACGTCGCCACCGTGGAGGACCTCGGGTCCACCAACGGCACCCTCGTCAACGGCCGGCGCATCAACCGGCAGCCGCTGAGCGACGGCGACGTCATCCGCATCGGCCACTCGGTGCTCGTCTACCGGCAGGACGGGGCGTGACGGGGGCTGTGCGGTGGCAGCCGGGCCGGATCCGGGGGCAGGAGCTCCGCCGCGGCGCCGGGCGGGTGCGGCCGTGACCGAGCTCGTCGTCCAGATCTTCCGCTTCGGCTTCCTCCTGCTGCTGTGGCTGTTCATCTTCGCCGCGTTCCGCGTGGTGCGGGCCGACCTGTTCGGCGGCCGCCCCGGCCGCGTCGCCACCGTGCCACCCAGGGCCACCGCGCCGAAGAAGCGCGGGCACCGCGGCCCCAAGTCGCTGGTGGTCACCGCCGGCCCGCTGACGGGGACCAAGATCACCCTCGGTGAGCAGCCGATCCTCATCGGCCGGGCCGACGACTCGACGCTGGTCCTCACCGACGACTTCGCCAGCTCCCGGCACGCCCGCCTGACCAACCGGGGCGGCCAGTGGTACGTCGAGGACCTCGGCTCCACCAACGGCACCTACCTGGACCAGCAGCGCGTGCAGGGCCCGCTGCAGGTCGCCCCCGGCCAGCCGATCCGCATCGGCCAGACCGCACTGGAGCTGCGTTCGTGACGTTGGTCCTCCGCTACGCCGCGCGCTCGGACCGCGGCCTCATCCGCGGCAACAACCAGGACTCGGTCTACGCCGGGCCCCGGTTGCTGGCCGTGGCCGACGGCATGGGCGGTCACGCCGCCGGTGACATCGCGAGCAAGGTGGTGATCGCCGCCCTCGAGCACCTCGACGACGACACCCCCACCGGCGACATGCTCCAGTCGATGCATGCCGCCGTCTTCGAGGGCAGCGAGCACCTGCGCGAGGTGATCCGGGAGTCCCCGCAGCTCGAGGGGATGGGCACCACGCTCACCGCGATCCTGTTCGCCGGCGGCCGGCTGGCGCTCTGCCACGTCGGCGACTCGCGCGCCTACCTGCTGCGCGACGGCGAGTTCACCCAGATCACCCACGACGACACGTTCGTGCAGACGCTGATCGACGATGGCCGGATCACGCCGGAGGAGGCCAACCACCACCCGCAGCGCTCGCTGCTGCTGCGCGCCCTCAACGGACAGGAGGTGGAGCCCGACCTCTCGATGCGCGAGGCGCGCGCCGGCGACCGCTACCTGCTGTGCTCCGACGGCCTCTCCGGCGTCGTCAGCGAGGAGACCCTCGCCGAGGCCCTGCAGAACCCCGACCCGGAGGCCACCGCCGACCGGCTGGTGGAGCTCGCGCTGCGCAGCGGCGGGCCGGACAACATCACCGTGATCGTCGCCGACGTCCTCGAGGACACCGGCAGCAACGGCCGCTTCGACCCGGTGGTGGACGGCGCCGCGGGCGACAACGTCGGCCAGCGCGAGGTGGACCCGCGCTCCGCCGCCGGCCGGGCGGCCCTCGCCGACCAGGCCGCCGCTCCCCCGCCGACACCCACGCTGCCGACGGGCGGCGGCCCCTCCGCCCGCCGCCGCCCGATGCGCATCCTCCTGGTGGCGGGGGCCCTTCTCACCGTGCTGGTGGCAGGGGCGATAGGCATGTACTTCTGGGCGCTCAACAACTGGTTCGTGGGGGTGAACGGCTCCGGCGACGACCGGCAGGTGGCCGTCTTCCGCGGCCTCGACGTCTCCCTCCTGGGGATGGACCTGTACCGCCTCGACCGGGGCACCGACCTCGCGCTCGCCGACCTGACCCCGGCCGCGCGCAACCGGGTGCTCGGGAGCATCACCGCGGACGACTCCGCCGACGCCGAGCGGATCGTCTCCGCGCTGGCCGACCAGCGGCTGCCGATCTGCCGGCCGGCCGGCGACGCCACGGCGCCCACCGGCACGCCGACGCCCACGGAGACGCCCTCGGAGACCGAGCCGACCACCGCCCCGGAGCCCGCTCCCGGCGACGCCGCCCTGCCCGAGGCCCCGGCGATCGAGGACGAGCCGGCCGAACCGACGTCGACACGGACCACCTCGGCCCCCGTGCCGGGGGTGGACTGCCGGGAGGTCGACTGATGGCCGGCCCCGTCACCGATCCCCGCGCCAGCACCGCCGCGACCCCCACCCGGCGGGGCACCGAGGCGCTGCTGCTCGCCTTCGCCGTGCTGATCACGGTGGTCGCGCAGATCATCGTCGACCTCACCGTCACCGACGAGCTCCGGCCGCAGATGGCCGGCTTCAGCGTGTGGATCACCGCGCTGTGGGTCGTCGCGCACCTCGTCGTCCGCCGCTGGGCCTCCTACGCCGACCCGCTGCTGCTGCCGGCCGTCGCGCTGCTCGTCGGCCTGGGGCTGGCCGTGATCCACCGGCTGGACCTCGCCGCCGGGCAGGTGGGCAGCACCGTCACGCGCGAGGACGCCCCGGTGCAGCTGGTGTGGGCCACCCTCGGCGTCGCCCTCTTCGTCGCGGTGCTCGTCGTCGTCCGCGACCACCGGACGCTCTCCCGGTTCGCCTACACGCTGGCTCTCGTCGGGCTGGTGCTGCTCGCCATCCCGGCCGTCCTGCCGGCGTCGATCTCCGAGGTCAACGGGGCGAAGATCTGGATCCGGGTCGCCGGCTTCTCCATCCAGCCGGGCGAGTTCGCCAAGATCTGCCTGGTCGTCTTCTTCGCCGCCTACCTGGTGGACAAGCGCGACGTGCTGGCGCTGGCCAGCAAGAAGGTGGCGGGCATCGAGCTTCCGCGCGGCCGCGACCTGGGCCCGGTGCTGCTGGCCTGGGCCGTCTCCATCCTGGTGCTCGTCTTCGAGCGCGACCTGGGCAGCTCGCTGCTGCTCTTCGGCATCTTCGTGGTGATGCTCTACGTGGCCACCGAGCGGGCCAGCTGGCTGTTCATCGGCCTGGGGCTCTTCGCCGGCGGTGCGTTCATCGCCTACCAGATCTTCGCCCACGTGCAGGCCCGGGTGAACACCTGGCTGGACCCGTCGGCGTACTACGACGGCGCCGGCTACCAGCTCATGCAGTCGTTGTTCGGCCTGGGCACCGGCGGGCTGTTCGGCGCCGGTCTCGGCGGCGGCCGTCCCGACCAGGTGCCGGTGGCCAAGAGCGACTTCATCGCCGCCGCCGTCGGCGAGGAGCTCGGCCTGTTCGGCCTGGTCGCGGTGATCGTCGTCTACCTGATCCTGGTCGAGCGCGGGCTGCGCACCTCCCTCGTCGTCCGCGACGCCTTCGGCAAGCTGCTGGCCACCGGCCTGGCGTTCGCCGTCGCCTGGCAGGTGTTCGTCGTCCTCGGTGGCGTCACCGGGCTGCTGCCGCTGACCGGGCTGACCACGCCGTTCCTGGCCTACGGCGGGTCGTCACTGGTGGCCAACTTCGTGCTGGTCGCGCTGCTGGTCCGGATCAGCGACGCCGCCCGCCGCCCGGCGGCCCCGCACGCCGCGCCGGTGCGCCTGGGTGAGGCACCGACCGAGGTGGTGACGCCGTGAACGCACCACTGCGGCGCGTCGCGATCAGCGTGCTCGTGCTCTTCACGCTGCTCATCGTCAACGTCAACGTCATCCAGGTCGTCCGCTCCGACGACCTGCGCTCGGACACCCGCAACACCCGGATCATCGCCGAGTCCTACGACCGGGAACGCGGCTCGATCATCGTCGAGGGCACCGAGGTCGCCCTCTCCGTGCCCACCGACGGCCGCCTGGAGTACCTGCGCACCTACCCGCAGGGGCCGTTGTACGCGCCGGTCACCGGGTACCACTCGCTGGTGTACGGCAACCGGTACCTCGAGGACGTCATGAACGACGTGCTCTCCGGGGAGGACGACCGGTTGTTCGTCCGCCGCATCGCCGACCTGTTCACCGGGCGCGACCCGGCGGGCGGGGACGTCGTGCTGACCCTGAACCCGGACGTGCAGGCCGCCGCCATGGCGGGTCTCGACGGCGTGACCGGCGGCGTCGTGGCGCTCGACCCGCAGACCGGCGCGGTCCTCGGCATGGCCAGCACGCCGACCTACGACCCGGGCCTGGTCTCCGGCCACGACCCCTCGGCCATCCGCGAGAACATGGAGCAGATCACCGCGCAGGAGCCCGACCCCCGGGTGAACCGCGCGATCGCGGACAACTACCCGCCCGGTTCGCTGTTCAAGGTGATCGTCGCGGCCGCCGCGCTGGAGGACGGGCTGACCCCCGAGTCGGTCGTCCCCGCCCCCCGCGAGCTGCCCCTGCCGAACAGCAGCCGGGTGATCCCCAACTTCGGCGGCTCGGCGTGCAGCCCCAGCGGCGAGCAGTCGCTCACCGACGCGCTCACGATCTCCTGCAACACCGCCTTCGCCCAGCTGGGCCTCGACCTCGGAGAGGACCAGGTCCGCGAGATGGCGGAGGCGTTCGGGCTCGACGGCGAGGGCCTGCAGATCCCGCTGCAGGTGGCGCAGAGCAGCGTGGGCGACATCGTCGACGACGCCGCCCTGGCCCAGACCTCGATCGGCCAGCGCGACGTCCGGATGACCGTGCTGCAGGCGGCGATGGTCGCCTCCGCGGTCGCCAACGACGGCGTGCAGATGCGGCCCTACCTGATCGACGAGCTGCGCGCCCCGGATCTCACGGTCATCGACTCCGCCGACCCCGAGGTGCTCAACGAGCCGATCTCCGCGGCGGTCGCCGACCAGCTCACCGAGATGATGGTCAGCGTCGTCGCCCGCGGCTCGGGCCGCGCCGCCCGCCTGCCCGGCATGAAGGTGGCCGGCAAGACCGGTACCGCGCAGGTGCGCGAGGGCGTGCCCGACCACAACTGGTTCATGGGTTTCGCGCCCGCCGACGACCCGCAGATCGCCGTCGCCGTGTTCGTGGCCAACGGCGGCGGCACCGGCGGCGACGTCTCGGCGCCGATCGCGCGCGAGGTCATGGCGGCCTACTTCGACGGGCAGGGCGGCTGATGGCACTGGGGATCGGCAGCCTGCTGGCCGGGCGCTACGAGATCACCGCCCCCATCGCCACGGGCGGCATGGGCGAGGTGTGGAAGGCGCGCGACCGGGTGCTGGACCGGATCGTCGCGGCGAAGGTGCTCAAGACCGAGTACACGAACGACCCGAGCTTCCTGGCCCGGTTCCGCAACGAGGCGCGGCACACCGCGGCCCTGTCGCACCCGAACATCGCCTCGGTCTACGACTACGGCGAGACCACCGACGACAGCGGCGTCCAGACCCTCGCCTTCCTCGTCATGGAGTTCGTCGAGGGCCAGCCGCTCGTGACGATCCTGCACGAGGAGGGGCGGCTGCCGGTCGACTGGACGCTGCACGTCCTCGGCCAGGCCGCCGACGGGCTCTCCGCCGCCCACCGGGCCGGGGTCGTGCACCGCGACATCAAGCCGGGCAACCTGATCGTCCGCCCCGACGGCGTGGTCAAGCTGACCGACTTCGGCATCGCCCAGGCGCGCGACGCCGCCCCGCTCACCCGCACCGGCATGGTGGTCGGCACGGCGCAGTACCTCTCCCCCGAGCAGGCCCAGGGCATGGAGGTCACCGCCGCCTCCGACATCTACTCCCTCGGCGTGGTCGGCTTCGAGTGCCTCGCCGGCGTCCGGCCGTTCGACGGCGCCTCGCAGGTGGCCATCGCGCTCGCGCACATCAACCGGCCGCCACCCCCGCTCCCCGGCGACGTCCCCCCGGCCGTCCGGCTGCTCGTGGAGCGCGCCCTGGCCAAGGACCCGGCCGACCGGTTCACCGACGGTGGCGCGTTCTCCGACGCCGTCCGCCGGGTCGCCGCCGGCGACACCCTGGCCGGGCCCGGTCCCGTGGTGGCACCGGCCACCGCCCCCACGGAGATCGTGGAGGTCGGGGACGGCCGCACCCAGGTCTTCGCCACCCCGGCCGCCGGGATGCCCGCCGTGGCGCCCGCGACCGGCGGGCGACCCATGCCGCCGCTCCACGCGCCACCGGACGACGACGACTGGGGGAGCGACGCCGAACCTCCCTCGCGGCGCACCCCGGGCTGGCTCTGGCCGGCCGCGGCCCTGGTGCTCGTCCTCCTGGTCGCCGGCACCACCTGGCTGCTGCTGCGGGACTCCGCCGACACCACCGGGCGGGACGCCTCCCCCACCACCGGGGCGGTCAGCCCCAGCGCCGAGGTCGACGGCATCCTCCTCGACCCGCAGCGGTACATCGGCCGCGACGCCGACGAGGTGGAGGAGGAGCTGCGCGAGGCCGGCTTCACCACGGTCTCGCAGGAGGAGGCCAGCGCGGGGCTGCTGACCGTCCTCGGCCAGACCCTGGACGAGAACGACGTCGCCGGCATCGACCCCTCCGGCATCGAGGCGACGCCGGACACCCCGATCACGCTGTTCTACTCCCCCGACGACTACGCCCCCGCGCCCGTGGAGGACGACGAGGACGAGGGCGAGGGCGAGGAGGAGCCGGCGGCGCCGACCACGACCGCGCCCACGACGACCACGGCGCCGCCCACCACGACGCAGCCCACCACGACCGCGCCCACGACGACCACGGCGCCGACGAGCACGCCGACCTCCGCCGCGGGTACCCCGGCACCGTCGACGTCGCCCGAGCCGACCGGTACGACGGAACCGGCCGATCCTGGTACCGACCCCGAGGCCAACGCGGCGACGACACTGGGTAACGGGTCGTGAGCAGCCCGACACGGCGGTCCCGGGTTGCGGGGGGTTCTGCGGTTAGGCTCGCCGACGGCCAGCAGTCCGCGGCGTCGACCGTCGCGGGTAGCCCCCGCAGAACCGGGCCGCGGAGGCTGCACGGAACCGCCCGAGAGGACCGTCGATGACCACGCCGCAGGTGCTCGGAGAGCGCTACGAGATCGGCGGAGTCCTGGGCCGCGGCGGCATGGCCGAGGTCCACCACGGACGCGATCTGCGCCTGGGCCGCGAGGTCGCGGTCAAGGTGCTGCGCCACGACCTGGCCCGCGACCCCTCCTTCCAGGTGCGCTTCCGCCGCGAGGCGCAGGCGTCGGCGTCGCTCAACCACCCGGCGATCGTCGCCGTGTACGACACCGGCGAGGACCGCACGCCCAGCGGCGCCACCCCGTACATCGTCATGGAGTACGTCGAGGGCGAGACGCTGCGCGACGTGCTCCGGCGCGAGGGCCGGCTGCCGGTCGAGCGGGCCATGAGCCTGGCCGCCGACATCTGCGGTGCCTTGGACTTCAGCCACCGCAACGGCATCGTGCACCGGGACGTGAAGCCCGGGAACGTCATGATCACGCCGCAGGGCTCGGTCAAGGTGATGGACTTCGGGATCGCCCGCGCGGTCTCGGACTCCGCGGCCACGATGACCTCGACCGCGGCGGTGATAGGGACCGCGCAGTACCTCTCCCCCGAGCAGGCCCGCGGCGAGGGCGTGGACGCCCGGTCCGACGTCTACTCGCTGGGCTGCCTGCTCTACGAGCTCGTCACCGGCGCGCCACCTTTCACGGGGGACTCCCCGGTGTCGGTCGCCTACCAGCACGTCCGCGAGGACCCGCGGCTGCCGTCGTCGATCAACCCGGACGTGCCGCCGGAGCTGGACGCGATCCTGCTCAAGGCGATGAGCAAGAACCCGGCCAACCGGTACCAGTCGGCCGCAGAGATGCGCAACGACCTGCTCCGGGCGCTGGCCGGGCAGCGGGTGGAGGCGACGCCGGTCATGGGCGACGCCGAGAAGACCGCCATCATCGGCGCCCCGGTCGGCGGCTACGCCAGCGGGTACGGCGACGAGGACTGGGACGACGACGGCGACCGGCGCCGCAAGCGCCGCATCATCGCGATCGTCGCGGTCCTCGGCGTGCTGCTGCTCGGCGGGGCGATCGCCGCGGCGGTGGCGCTGACCCGCGGCGAGGAGACCCCCACCGTCGCCCAGGTCGCGGTTCCGCTGCTGCTCAACCTCGACCAGGCGGCCGCGGAGCAGGCCCTCACCGGGGCCGGCCTGGTCGTCGGCGAGGTGAGCCAGGAGGCCAGCGGCACCGTGCCCGAGGGCCAGGTGCTGGGCAGCACGCCGCCGAGCGGGAGCCGGGTGGACGAGGGCAGCGAGGTCGACCTGGTGATCAGCGCCGGGCCCGACACCGTCCAGGTGCCCAACGTCGTCGGCCTCACCGAGGACCAGGCCCGCGCCAACCTCGAGCAGGCCGGGTTCACGAACGTCTCCAGCCGGCAGGTCGACTCCATCGAGTACGACGAGGGCCGGGTGGCCGCCGTCAGCCCCGCCGAGTCGAGCCAGGCGAACCCGGAAACCGCGATCACGCTGAGCGTCTCCACGGGCACCGTCGAGATGCCCGACGTGGTCAACCAGCCCGAGGCCCAGGCGCGCGCCGCGCTGCAGGAGGCCGGCTTCGGCGCCGGGCAGATCACCCGCCAGGACGTCGAGCGCGACGACGTCGCGCCGGGCACCGTCGTCGAGACCGACCCCTCGGCCGGGCAGGACGTCGGCTCGGGCGAGACGATCACCCTGCTCGTCGCCATCCCGGTCCCCGCGGAGGAGCCGCAGACGCCCACGGACCCCGGCACCGGGGGCGAGGACGAGGGCGGTAACGGGGGCGGGGACGGCACCGGCGGCGGCACGGGTGGTGGCGGCACCACCGGAGGCGGCACGGGTGGTGGCGGCACCACCGGAGGCGGCACGGGCGGTGGCGGCACCACCGGCGGCTGACCACCGCCCCAGGATGCGAGCAGGGCCCCTCCCGGACGGGAGGGGCCCTGCTGCGTTCCGGGGGTCAGGCGGTGGCCGAGGTGAGCCGCTGGGCGCTCGCGGTGGCGGCGGCCACCAGGTCCTCGTCTGGCGCGAGACCGCACGCGGCCAGCCAGGTCGCGAGCATTCGGTGGCCGCCCTCGGTGAGCACCGACTCGGGGTGGAACTGGACTCCCTCGATGGGCAGCTGACGGTGCCGCAGCGCCATCACCAGGCCCGACGGGGTGTGCCCGGTGACCTCCAGCTCGTCGGGCACCGTCGCGGCGTCGACGGCCAGCGAGTGGTAGCGCGTGGCGGTGAACGGCGAGGGGAGACCGGCGAGCACACCGTGGCCCTCGTGCACCACCTGGCTGGTCTTGCCGTGCAGCAGCTCGGGGGCGCGGACCACGACCGCGCCGAACGCCTCCGCGATCGCCTGGTGGCCCAGGCACACGCCGAGGACGGGGATCCCCTGCTCGGCCGCGGCGCGGACCATCGGCACGGTCACGCCGGCGTCCGCCGGCGTCCCGGGGCCGGGGGAGAGCAGCACGCCGGCGACGTCGAGGTCCGGGAGCTCCGCGACGCTGACGGCGTCGTTGCGCCGCACCTCGCACCGGACGCCCAGCTGGCCGAGGTACTGGACCAGGTTGTAGACGAAGCTGTCGAAGTTGTCGACGACGAGGACCGGACGGTCGGCGGCGGTCATCGCGGTCGCGCTCCTAGCGGGGTCGGGGTGCCGCGCGGGCACCCGCGGACCGCCGGACGGTCAGCCGGCGGTCGCGTGCTGCAGGGTGAGGCCGCCATCGTAGGCGGGGACGGTCACCTGGGGTCGCTCGCGTACCTCGAAGGTGAGCCCCCAGGAGGCCACCGCCTGCTCGAAGACGGCGACCTGTGGCGAGGCGTCCAGCGCCGCCTCGACCCGGGGCGCGTCCACGACAGCGGTGATGACGAACGGCGGAGAGTAGGTGCGGCCCTGCAGCAGCAGGGTGTTGCCCACGCACCGGACGGCGCTCGTGGAGATGAGCCGCTGGTCCATGACCGCGACGCCGTCGGCGCCGGCCGCCCACACGGCGTTGACGACCGCCTGGACGTCGCTCTGGTGGATCACGAGGTCGTCGGGCCGGGCGCCCCGCGGGAGGCTGCCGTCGGAGAGCTGGGGGGCGTCGTCGAGGGTGATGACCACCCCGGCGCCGGTGACCGGCGTCAGGCCGGCGGAGGGAGCGACGGCTTCGGCGACGGCCTGCTCCCGGGCGACGTCGCCGTCGCGGGTCGCCACCTGGTCGGTGAGCCGCTGCACCTGGTCCTGCAGCTGCACGAGCTGGCGCTCCTGGCGGACCACCGCCGCGTCCCGCTCCTCCACGAGCTGGGAGAGCTGGGTGACCTCACCGGCGCGCAGGTCGCTGCCCTGAGCGGTGCGGCCGGAGGTGGCGAAGAGCAGGCCGGCGGCGAGGGCGACCACCGGGACGAGCGCCCCCCAGGCGGATGCGGAGCGCCCGGCGAGCGACCAGCGGGCCACCGGACACCTCCCTCTCGAGCGACGGGGTCGGCGCGTACGGGTGGAGCACCGCTGCCGACGTCCCCCGGAAGTTTAGTCTGGAGGGCAGTTCCGGCCGGGAGGACGAGTCCGGCCGCCGGGAGGGAGTACGCACGTGCCCAAGTCGAAGGTGCGCAAGAAGTCGGTGTACACGCCGCCGGAGGACGTCGTCCGCTCGCGGGGCGCGCAGTCCAAGGCGCTGCAGCCCAGCCCGCGCTGGTGGGCGCCGGTCATGGTGACCCTCATGCTGCTCGGGTTGCTCTGGATCGTGGTGTTCTACGTCGCCGGCGAGCAGATCCCGGTCATGCAGTCGCTGAACTCGTGGAACTTCGCCGTCGGGTTCGGCGCCATGGTCGCCGGCTTGATCATGTCGATGCGCTGGCGGTAGCCCGCAGCCACCGCACGCCGCGCGAGGCCCTCGTCCCACCCGGACGGGGGCCTCGCGCGTTTTCCGACCCTCGCGGGCGGCGGCGTCCCCGACTGTGCACAGCGGTCACCGCCGTCCACAGGTCGACATGACGGCCCACCCCCAGGGTTGTCCACCGAGTGTGGAGGGACTGATCAGGTCCGCACGACGTTGACCTGCGGTTTCCCCGTCGGTGGGGCACGTGTGACGAGGTGGCCAACGGCGTAACTACAGCAGTGTGAGTCTGTCCCCAGCTGTGTACCCAGCTGTGGACGAGTCGACATGTCCGTGCTCCCGGGGCGGCGACCGTGGTGCTCCTTACCCGCCTTGACCTGCGGATACACCGATCCACCCGGGCACTGTGGACGGACCCGTCCGGGTCACCGACCGCTTTCGGGTGTGCACGGAGAGAGAGCGCTGTCCACCGGTGGACGCCGCCCCCTGTAACGGCACCAGCCCCCGGCCGGGCGGCCGGGGGCTGGTGAGGAGCGGGGAGGGCGGTCAGGCGTCCAGCAGCTCCAGGATCGTCGCGTTGGCCGTGCCGCCGCCCTCGCACATCGTCTGCAGGCCGTACCGGGTGCCGGTCGCCCGCATGTGGTGCACGAGGGTCGTCATGATCCGCGCGCCCGAGCCGCCCAGCGGGTGCCCCAGCGCGATGGCCCCGCCGAGCGGGTTGAGCCGGGCGGCGTCGCCGCCTGTGTCGGCCAGCCACGCCAGGGGGACCGGCGCGAACGCCTCGTTGACCTCGAAGACGCCGATGTCGTCGATCGACAGGCCCGAGCGCGCCAGCACCTTCTGCGTGGCGGGGATGGGCGCGGTCAGCATGATGACCGGGTCGTCGCCGGCCATGACGGTGGTGTGGATGCGCACGATCGGGCGGAGGCCCAGCTCGCGGGCCTTCTCGCTCGTGGTCACCAGCAGCGCGGCCGAGCCGTCGGAGATCTGGCTGGCGTTGCCGGCGCTGATCACGCCGTCCTCCTTGAACGGGGTCTTCAGGGAGGCGAGCTTCTCCAGCGTGCCGCCAGGGCGGATGCCCTCGTCGGCGCTGACCACCGTGCCGTCGGGCAGGGTCACCGGGGCGATCTCCTCGTCGAAGGCGCCGTCGGCCTGGGCCTTGGCTGCCTTCTCGTGCGAGGAGAGCGCGAACTCGTCGAGCTGGGTGCGGGAGAAGCCCCAGCGCTCGGCGATCATCTCGGCGCCGATCCCCTGGTTGGGGTAGACGCCGTCGTAGCGCTCGAGGAAGCGCGGGCCCAGCGGCTTGCCCGCGATGCCGTCGGCCCGGGCCGAGCCCATGGGCACCCGGCTCATCGACTCCACGCCACCGGCGACGACGACGTCGGCCTGACCGCTGATGACGGTGGCGGCGGCGAAGGCGACGGCCTGCTGGGAGGAGCCGCACTGCCGGTCGATGGTGGTGCCGGGGACGGACTCGGGCCAGCCGGCAGCCAGCGGCGCATTGCGGCCGATGTTGAACGTCTGCTCCCCGACCTGGCTCACGCAGCCCCAGAACACGTCCTCGACGACGGCCGGGTCGATGCCGGAGCGCTCGGCGAGGGCCTCCAGCACGTGGGCGGAGAGGTCCACCGCGTGCACCCCGGAGAGCCCACCCCCTCGCTTGCCCACCGGCGTACGGACGGCGGCACAGATGACGGCATCACGCATGGACCCACTCCTCGGGGACGACGGTCGGGTGCGCCGGCCGGCCACCCTGACCGCGATCGTATGTTCCGCGCCACACCTGGCACGCTGGTGGCGTGCAGTGGAGTCCTCCGGCAGCCCTGGCGGCGGGTCTCGCCGCGGGTGCCGTGGCCCTCGGCGCGGTCGCCCTGCTGCTCGACCCGGCGGGGCGGATCCTGGTCGGCGGCGCCGCGCTGCTGCTGGTCGCCCTCGCCGTCCGCGAGGCCCTGCTGCGACCCCGGCTGGCCGCCGGCCCCGACGGGGTCGCGGTGCGGACGCTGACCGGCACCCGGGTGCTGCCCTGGGGCCTGCTGCGGGTGCGCGTCCGCAGCGCCCGGCGCTGGGGGACGACGGTGCGCACCCTCGAACTGGAGGGGCCCGCCGGCGGTGCGGACGACGGGCTGCTCATCGTCCTGGGCCGCTGGGACCTGGGCGCCGACCCGGTGTCCGTGGCCGGCGATCTCGCGGAGCTGCGCCCCGGGGGCGGCCCGGCGCGGTGAGCCGCCGGACCGCCGTCGTCAGACGCCGCCGACGTGCGAGACGCCCAGCGCGAGCACGAGCAGCAGCACCGCCAGCGCCCCGAGGCCCGCGGCCTGGACGGCCGGGCGGCGGCGGGTGCCGACGAGCAACGCCGCGACCGCGGCGCCGGTGACCAGCCCACCGAGGTGGCCCAGCAGGGAGACGCCGGGCAGGAAGCTGATGAAGATGTTGATGCCGAGCAGCACCAGGATGCCCCGCACGTCCTGGCGGCGGAGGACCATGAGCACGCCCAGGGCGCCCAGGAGCCCGTAGATGGCCGTGGAGGCACCGGCGACGGGCCGGGCGAAGTCGCCGAACAACTGGATGGCGGTGGAGCCGCCGAGCGCGGAGACGACGTAGAGCGCGAGGAATCGCACCCGGCCCAGCTGCCGCTCCAGCTCCGAGCCGAAGATGAGCAGCGCCAGCATGTTGAGCACGAGGTGCACCAGGCCGATGTGCAGGAACGCCGCGGTGAGCAGCCGCCACGGTTCCCCGAGCTCGACCAGGAGGGGGTACTGGGCCAGGTCGGTGAAGACCTCGGACCGGTAGTTCTCCAGCGGGGCGTTGCCGGCGAGGCCCGCCGACACCGCCGTAATTAGGAACATGACGACGTTGATCCCGATCAGCGTCACCGTGACACCGCCCCAGCGCCGGGCGGCGGCCTTGACGCCGGAGGTGCGCTTGGGCGCCCGGACCGACGCCGCGCCCTCCCGGACGCACGCCGGGCACTGGAAGCCGACCGACGCCGGGACCATGCAGTCGGGGCAGATGGGGCGGCCGCACCGCGCGCACCGGATGCCCGTGGGCCGATCCGGGTGGCGGTAGCAGGCCGAAGGCGGGGGCGGCGGCCGGTCGGCCGCGCCCCCGCCGTGCGGTTCCGTGCTCAGCTGCGCTGCACCTCGACGGACTCGATCACCACGTCCTCGACGGGGCGGTCGTTGCGGCCGGTGGAGACGGCGGCGATCCGGTCGACGACGTCGCGGCTGCCCTGGTCGGCCACCTCGCCGAAGATGGTGTGCTTGCCGGTCAGCCACGAGGTGGGGGCGACGGTGATGAAGAACTGGGAGCCGTTGGTGCCCGGGCCGGCGTTGGCCATGGCCAGGAGGTAAGGCTTGGTGAAGGCCAGGTCGGGGTGGATCTCGTCGCCGAACTGGTAGCCGGGGCCGCCGATGCCCTGCCCGAGCGGGTCGCCGCCCTGGATCATGAAGCCGGAGATGATCCGGTGGAAGATCGTGCCGTCGTACAGCTTGTCGGTCGTCTTCTCGCGGGTCGCGGGGTGCGTCCACTCGCGGGCGCCCTCGGCGAGATCGGCGAAGTTCGCGACCGTCTTGGGGGCGTGGTCGGGGAACAGGTCCACGGTGATGTCGCCGTGGTTGGTGTGCAGGACCGCGCGGCGGGCGGGAGTCGAATCAGTCACCGCTCCACTCTCCCACCGTCCCGGCAGGTGCGTGCCGCTGGGCCGGGGAGGAGAGGTTTCACGTGGCACGGACCGGTGGCGCCAGGAAGCCCCCAAGGACTCCCGCTGACCTCGACCCGGCTCGACGGCCGGCGCCCCGATCGATGGGGATCTGGGTGGAGACGAGGGGAATCGAACCCCTAACCCCCGCCTTGCAAAGGCGGTGCTCTGCCAATTGAGCTACGTCCCCGGGCGGCCCCGTGGGGCCGGTGGATCAGCGGGTGGGCGTGCTGACGGCGTCGGGGCCGCTCGTCGCCTCGCGCCAGAGATCGGCCTCGCTCCGGTCGGTGGAGCGCTTGCGGACGGCGACGAGTGCACCGGCCGCAGCGGCGACGAGCGCCAGCTTCTTCAGCACGCGGAGAACCTCCTCGGGCGCTTCGCTCGCCGCGGGGGCGACGTGCGGGGGACGCGGAACCAGGAGGCTCCGGTACACGGGTGGGCCTGGGAGGACTTGAACCTCCGGCCTCATCCTTATCAGGGATGCGCTCTAACCGCCTGAGCTACAGGCCCGTGAACCTCGAACAGCATACGTGACCCGTCCGGCCGCTCCTCACGGGGGTCGGCGGAACGACGACGGCCACGCTCCGCCCACCGGGGACGGCACGTGGCCGCGGTGCGATCCGGAGGATCGCGGTGTTCTAGTCCCGTTCGGAGAGGGTGACCTCGAGCCCGCCGACGAGGTCGGAGCACAGGTTGTAGATGAACGTCCCGACGGTGCAGAGCGCGGTGAGCAGGACGACGTTGATCGCCCCGATGACCGCCGCACCCCAGAAGACCACGCCGAGGGTCACGACGTCGCCGGTGGACTCCGAGCCCGAGGCGCTGCCGATCTGCCCGAACAGGTCGTTCACGGCCTCGAACACGCCCAGGCCGCCGAGCACCATGTAGAGCAGGCCGACCGCCACCATCCAGATGAAGAACAGGGCGATCGACAGCATCAGCGAGATCTTCAGTGCCGACCAGGTGTCGATGTGACGCACCTGCAGGCGGGCGCGGCGCGGGCCGCGGCCGGCCTTGCCCCGGCCGGTGCGGGCCCCGCCCACGGAGACGCCCCGCGGGGCCTCGTCACCGTCGGGGCGGCCGGAGGAGTCGTCCGCGTCGGCCACCGGAGCCTGCTGGGCCGTCTCCTGCCCGGGCGCCTCCTGCGCAGCCGCGCCCTGCGCCGGCGTGGCGCCGGTCGCCGGGTTCAGCGGCTGCGGGACGACCGGTGCGGCCCCCGTCTCCGGGGACTGGGCCCGCTGGCTGCCGGTGGTGGGGATGGACTGCGTGGGCGCGGGCGCCCCGTCCGCGGGGGTGCCCTCCGCTGCGCTCCCGTCCCCTGCCCGGGAGTCGGTGCGCACCGAACCGTGCGTCCGGTCGCTCATGCCAGTCTCCCGTTCCGCAGCGGCACAGCCGCTCCTCCAGTCCTGGGCTCCGCGGCGGCTTCTGGCCACCGCGGAGCCGCAGTCGCTTGCGTGACTAGCTACTCACCCTAGGCGGCGGGCTCGTCGTTGTCCGTCGTACGCGCGATCGCCACGATCGTCACGTCCTCCGGCAAGTTCATGAGCTTGACGCCCATGGTGGCCCGGTCCTTGTTGTGCCGCACGCCGTTGACCGGCGTCCGGATGACACCGCCACCGGAGGTGATCGCGTAGAGCTCGTCCCCGAGGGTCACCGAGAGCGCACCGACGAGCGCCCCCTTGCGGGCCTTCGGGTCGGCCGTGAGCACACCCTTGCCGCCGCGCCCCTGGTTCGGGTAATTCTCGATGCCGGTCCGCTTGGCGAAGCCGCGCTCGGTGGCGACGAGGACGTCGACCCCCTCCTGCACGACGATCATCGACAGCAGGCGGTCGTCCTCGGACAGCGAGATGCCGCGGACGCCCTCGGTAGCGCGCCCCATCGGCCGCAGGGCGGCGTCGTCGGCCTTGAAGCGGATCGACATCGCCTTGCGGGTCACCAGCAGGAGGTCCTGCTCCGGGTCGATCAGCGAGGCGCCGACCAGCTCGTCGCCGTCCCGCAGGTTGATCGCGATGACCCCACCCTGCCGGGGCGAGTCGAAGTCGGTCAGCCGGGTCTTCTTGACCTGGCCCTTGGCGGTGGCCAGCACCAGGTACGGGGCGACCGTGTAGTCCTTGATCTGCATGACCTGGGCGATCCGCTCGTCACCCTGGAAGGCCAGGATGTTGGCGACGTGCGCGCCACGGGCGGTGCGGTTGGCCTCGGGCAGCTCGTAGGCCTTGGCCCGGTACACCCGGCCCTTGTTCGTGAAGAACAGGATCCAGTCGTGGGTGGAGCCCACGAAGAAGTGGTCGACGATGTCGTCCTGCTTGAGCTGGGCCCCCATCACGCCCTTGCCGCCGCGGCGCTGCGACCGGTAGAGGTCGCTCTTGGTCCGCTTGGCGTAGCCGGTGCGGGTGATGGTGACGACGACCTCCTCCTCCGCGATGAGGTCCTCCATCGAGACGTCGCCCTCGTTGGGGACGAACTTCGTGCGGCGGTCGTCGCCGTACTTCTCGACGATCTCGGCGAGCTCGTCCTTGACGATCTGCCGCTGGCGCTCCGGCGAGGCGAGGATCGCCTGCAGGTCGGCGATGCGGGCCTCGATCTCGGCCAGCTCGTCCATGATCCGCTGGCGCTCGAGGGCGGCCAGCCGGCGGAGCTGCAGGTCGAGGATCGCGACGGCCTGGACCTCGTCGATGTCCAGGAGCTCCATCAGGCCGCCGCGGGCCTCCTCGGCCGAGGGGCTGCGCCGGATGAGGGCGATGACCTCGTCGAGCTGGTCGAGGGCCTTGGCGTAGCCGCGCAGGATGTGCGCGCGCTCCTCGGCCTTGCGCAGCCGGTACCGGGTGCGCCGCTGGATGACCTCGATCTGGTGGTTGACCCAGTTGCGCACCAGCTCGTCCAGGCGCAGCGTGCGCGGCACGCCGTCGACGATGGAGAGCATGTTGCAGCCGAAGGAGGTCTGCAGCTGCGTGTGCTTGTAGAGGTTGTTCAGCACGACCTTGGCGACGGCGTCACGGCGCAGCGTGATGACCAGCCGGCGGCCGACGCGGTCGGAGGACTCGTCGGCGATCTCGCTGATGCCCTGGAGCCGGCCGTCCTTGACCAGGTCCGCGATGTTCTCCGCCAGGTTGTCGGGGTTGACCTGGTAGGGCAGCTCGGTGACGACGAGCTGCACGCGCCCGCGGGCGTCCTCCTCGACGGTGACGACGGCGCGCATCCGGACCGAGCCGCGGCCGGTGCGGTAGGCGTCCTCGATCCCCTCGCGGCCGACGATGAGGCCGTGGGTGGGGAAGTCGGGGCCCTTGATCCGCTCCATGCAGGCGGTGAGGGCCTCCTCGGCCTCGGCCTCGGGGTGGTCCAGCATCCAGAAGACGGCCTCGGCCACCTCGCGCAGGTTGTGCGGCGGCATGTTGGTGGCCATGCCGACCGCGATCCCGGCGGAGCCGTTGATCAGCAGGTTCGGGATGCGCGCGGGCAGGACGACCGGCTCCTGGGTGCGGCCGTCGTAGTTGCCCTGGAAGTCGACGGTCTCCTCGTCGATGCCGGCGAGCATCTCCATGGCCAGCGGCGTCAGGCGGCACTCGGTGTACCGCATGGCGGCCGCCGGGTCGTTGCCCGGGGAGCCGAAGTTCCCCTGCCCGTCGATGAGCGGGTAGCGCATCGACCAGGGCTGGGCGAGCCGGACGAGGGCGTCGTAGATCGCCGAGTCACCGTGCGGGTGGTAGTTACCCATGACCTCGGCGACCGGGCGGGCGCACTTCACGTACCCGCGGTCGGGCCGGAAGCCCTGGTCGTACATCGCGAAGAGGACGCGGCGGTGCACCGGCTTCAGGCCGTCGCGGACCTCGGGCAGCGCACGCCCGACGATCACGCTCATGGCGTAGTCGATGTAGCTGCGCTGCATCTCCTGCTGGAGGTCGACCGGCTCGACGCGGTCGCGGGGTGGGGTCTCCGTCACGGTTCAGGTCTCCACAGGTCGGTGCACAGAGGTGGACAAAAGGCCAAGTCGACCGCTAACGCCGCGGCCCCGTCCCGAGGCCCACCCCGAGCGTGCGAGGGGTGAGGAGGACGGGGTCCTCTCTCAGACGTCGAGGAAGCGGACGTCGCGCGCGTTGCGGGTGATGAAGCTGCGGCGGGCCTCGACGTCCTCGCCCATCAGCACGCTGAACAGCTCGTCGGCCGCGGCCGCGTCCTCCAGCGTCACCTGGCGCAGGATGCGGGTCTCGGGGTTCATCGTGGTCTCCCAGAGCTCGCTGGCGTTCATCTCGCCGAGCCCCTTGAACCGCTGGATCATCTCGTCCTTGATCTTGCGGCCGGCCTCGACGCCGGCCTTCACGACGGCGTCGCGCTCCCGGTCGCTGTAGGCGTACTCGTCGCCGACCTTGCCGCCCCACTTGATCTTGTAGAGCGGGGGCTTGGCCAGGTAGACGTACTGGCCCTCGACCAGCGGCCGCATGAAGCGGAACAGCAGCGTCAGCAGCAGGGTGCTGATGTGCTGGCCGTCGACGTCGGCGTCGGCCATCAGCACGATCTTGTGGTACCGGAGCTTCGAGATGTCGAACTCGTCGTGGATGCCGGTGCCGAAGGCGGTGATCATCGACTGGACCTCGGTGTTCTTGAGGACCCGGTCGATGCGCGCCTTCTCGACGTTGATGATCTTGCCGCGGATCGGCAGGATCGCCTGGAACATCGAGTCGCGGCCGGACTTCGCCGAGCCGCCGGCGGAGTCGCCCTCGACGATGTAGATCTCCGAGGAGCGCGGGTCGGTCGAGCGGCAGTCGGCCAGCTTGCCCGGCAGCGAGTTGTTGCTCAGCAGGCTCTTGCGGGCCAGCTTGCGGGCGTCCTGGGCCGCGCGCCGGGCACGGGCCGCCGAGGCGGCCTTGGTGATGATGGTCTTGGCCTCGGCGGGGTTGGACTCGAACCAGTGCCCGATCTGCTCGTTGCAGATCTTCTGCACGAAGCCCTTGACCTCGGTGTTGCCGAGCTTGGTCTTCGTCTGGCCCTCGAACTGCGGGTCGCCGAGCTTGACCGAGACGATCGCGGCGAGGCCCTCCCGGATGTCGTCGCCGGTGAGCTTCTCGTCCTTCTCCTTGAGCAGCTTCTTCTCGACGGCGTACCGGTTGACGATCGAGGTGAGCGCCGCGCGGAAGCCCTCCTCGTGCGTGCCGCCCTCGTGGGTGTTGATCACGTTGGCGAAGGTGTGCACCGACTCGGAGTAGGCGTCGGACCACTGCATCGCGATGTCCACGGACATGGCCATGTCGTTCTTGCCGGTGCCCTCGGCGGAGAAGCCGATCACCGACTTGTGGATCGGCGTCCGCCGGCGGTTGATGTGGCCGACGAAGTCGACCAGGCCGCCGTCGTACCGGTAGGTGATCTCCGTCGGCTCGAACGCCTCGTCCTCGGCCTCGGCCGGGGTGGCCGCCTCGGCCAGGGACTCCTCGCCGACGCCCGTCTCGGCCTTGGCGTGACCCGGGCGCTCGTCGCGCAGCACGATGGTCAGCCCGGCGTTCAGGAAGGCCATCTCCTGGAGCCGCCGGTTGATGGTGTCGAACGAGTAGGTCGTCGTCTCGAAGATGCCGCCGTCGGCCCAGAAGGTGATCTGGCTGCCGCGCTTGTCGGTCGGCCCGACCTCCTCGAGCGGGCCCGGCTTGGCCTCCGTGTACTCCTGGTGCCACTCCTTGCCGCGGGTCCAGACCCGGACGTCGAGCTTGGTCGAGAGCGCGTTGACGACGGTGACGCCGACGCCGTGCAGACCACCCGAGACGCCGTAGCTCTTGCCGTCGAACTTCCCGCCCGCGTGCAGGACGGTCATGATCACCTCGACGGTCGGCCGCTTCTCGACCGGGTGCATGTCCACCGGGATGCCGCGGCCGTTGTCCTCGACGCGGACGCCGCCGTCGGCGAGCAGGGTGACCCGGACGGTGTCGCAGTAGCCGGCCAGCGCCTCGTCGACGGCGTTGTCCACGACCTCCCACACCATGTGGTGCAGACCGCGCTCACCGGTGGACCCGATGTACATACCGGGGCGCTTCCGCACCGCCTCGAGGCCTTCGAGGACGGTGATGGAGCTGCCGGAGTAGGCGTTGTCGACCTGGGGTGCTGCGACCACGTGGGGCCTTCCTCTCGAGCAACCGGCGCGCCGGGGCCCCCGAGCACGTGCGGGGGGCCGGGACGGCGCAGGAGGGCGCTCAGCCGGTTGCTGACGGTTTTCGTCTCCCACGATACCGCGAGGTGTGACAGGAACCGTGCCGTGGACGCCCTGACGTCGTGTCTGCGCCGCTCCCGCGACGCCGTCCACCATCCTGCTTGGCCCCGGCCCCGACACGCCGCCAGAGGCGGCGCTGGCCGGTCCGCCGTCCCGACGGTCGCCGTCGCCGGTGCAGTTCCACGTGGAACACGGTGCCGCAGGAGGCCCCGGTCGTGCTCGGGCCCGGTCAGACCAGCAGCTGGGCGGCCGCGAGCTCGCGGTAGAGGGGGCTGCTGCCCACGAGCTCCTCGTGGGTGCCCCGCGCGACCACCCGGCCCTCGTCCAGCACGACGATCTCGTCGCTGTCGAGCACGGTGGACAGCCGGTGGGCGACGACCAGCAGCGACCGCCCCGTCGACGCCGCCGCCAGGGTGGTGCGCAGGAGGTTCTCGTTGCGGGCGTCGAGGCTCGCGGTCGGCTCGTCGAGCAGCAGCAGCTCCGGGCGGGCCAGCAGCGAGCGCGCGATGGCCAGCCGCTGCCGCTCGCCCCCGGAGAGCAGCACACCCTCGTCGCCGACCAGCACGTCCAGCCCGCGGGGTGAGCGCCGGACGACGTCGGTCAGCCCGACGTCGGCGAGGACGGCCCACAACTCGGGGTCGGTGGCGTCGGGCCGGGTGAGCAGCAGGTTGTCCCGGACGCTGCCCGCCAGCACGGGCGCCTCCTGCTCGACGTAGCCCAGCCGGGCGCGCAGCGCGGCCCGCGGCAGCTCCCGTACGTCGGTGCCCGCCCACCGGATGACCCCACCGGTGTGCGGGTAGAAGCCCTCGACCAGCGCCAGGACCGTCGACTTCCCCGCACCCGAGGGGCCGACGAGCGCGACCCGGCTGCCGGCGGGGACCTGCAGGGAGACCCCGTGCAGCACCGGCGTCCCGTCCGGGTAGGCGAACGAGACGTCCTCGAGCTCGAGCAGCGGCGCACCCGCGACCGGCCCGGCCGGTCGCGACCCGGGCCGCTGCGGGCGCTCGTCGTCCTCCGGCGCGAGGCCGAGCACCTCCTGGATGCGGCTGAGCGCCCCCAGCCCGGTCTGCAGCTGGGTCCACGCGCCGATCGCCTGGCCCAGCGGCATGACGAGCAGGAACAGGTAGAGGATGAACGCCACCAGGGACGCCACGGTGATCGATCCGCTCGCCACCCGGTAGCCGCCGACGCCGAGCACCGCCAGGAAGGCGCCCTGGACGGCGATCGAGCCGGCGGGCGAGATCAGCGCCTCCAAGCGGGCCAGCTGGACCCCTGCCGCGTGCGCCCGCCGGGCGCTGCCACCGACCGTCTCGACCTCGCGGCCCGTCGCACCGCTGGCCCGGATGGTGCGCACCGCGGACAGCGCCCGCTCGACGGCCGCCGTCATCGCACCCACCTCCTCCTGCGCGCGCTGGGACAGCCGGCGCACGCCGCGGGAGGCCAGGACGGCGGTGACCGCGCCGACCGCCACGGCCAGCACGGTGACCAGCAGCAGCCAGACGTCGACCACGGCCATCGCCACCAGCGCGCCGACCCCGACCACCACCGAGCCGGCGACGTCGACCACCCCGGAGGTGACCGTGGCACGCAGCAGCGTGGTGTCCGAGCCGACGCGGGACATCAGGTCACCGGTGCGCCGGCGGTCGTACTCGGCCACCGGCAGTCGGAGCAGCCGGTCGACCAGGGTCAGGCGGGTGGTGAGCACGAACCCCTCGGCGGTGCTCTGCAGCACGAAGCCCTGCAGCGCGCCCAGGGCCGCGGCCACCAGCAGGACGACCACCAGCAGACCGACGGCGGGGAACAGGGGTTCGCCGGCCCCCACCACGTCGATGACCCGGGCCACCAGGGCGGGCTGGGCGAGCGCGGCGGCCGCGCCGACCAGCGACAGCCCGGCCGCCAGCAGCAGCCGGCGGCGGTGCGGCCGCAGCAGCGGGAGCAGGTCGCGCAGCCGCGCGGCCTGCGGGGGCTCGGTGCCGGCCGGACCGGCGCCGTCCGCCGAGGTGGGTGCGGTCACGGCGGCCGGCGCCCTCAGTACCCGGAGGTCAGCGCGGCGGTGACCGCCGTCAGCAGGCGCGCGTGGTGCTCGAGCAGCTGCGGCCGGTGCCCGTCGGGCCGGATCGCCGCCACGTGCCCCGCGCCCGACCAGAACTCGTCGCCGTCGTCGCTGCCCAGCAGCGCGGCGTGCACGGCCGGGTCCTGCGCGAGCCGGCGCAGCCGCGGGTCGTCCTCCGCCGCCAGCAGCAGCCAGCGGGCGTCGAAGGCCTGGTCGCCGCTGGGCATCGGCACCAGGCCGCCGGTCCGGTGCCGCCAGAAGCGGGCCGGGCTCAGCCGGAAGCCCGGCACGGTGCCCAGCATGGGGACGGCGGTGACCGCGTACTCCGGCACCAGGTAGCGCCCGGAGGCGTAGACGACGTCGAACGCGACCAGTTCCAGCGTCCCCGCCCGGCCGCGCAGGACGTTCCCGGCGCGGTGGTCCTTGGTGGCCCGCACGGGCGCGCTGGCGATCAGGTCGGCCAGGGGGGCGTCCTGCGGGGCGGTGCCGTCGGACACCGTCCAGCCCTGCTGCAGCGCCCAGCCCTGGGCGCCCACGAGGTCGCCCTCGTAGCGGAAGACCTGCTCCACGGCGCCCGGCTTGCGCCGGCGGCGGCCGAACAGGCCACGCGGGGCCGGCTGCTCCGGCGGCGGGTACTGCGCCTGCTCCGCGGGCGGCCCCTGCGGCGGCGGGTACTGAGCCTGGTCGGACGGCGGCTGCTGCTGCGGGTGCTGCGTCGACGGCGGGACGTCGTCGCGCCGCGCCGGCCGGTCGGGCTCGGCGGCCGGGAGGTCCCAGCCCGGGGGCTGCCAGGGCTGGCCGGCCGGCGGCTCCTCGCGGGGCGTCCTCCGCCGGTCGGCGAAGTTGGGGCGGTCCTCCTCGTCGTCCCCGCCGTTGCCGAGGTGCGGCGGCTCGCGCCAGCCGCGGCCGTCGCCGTCGTCGAAGCCGTCCCGGTTGCCGTCGCGGGGGGTGCTCATGCCTGCATCGTCCTCCCCGGCGCCGGCCCACCGGGCGGGCGCCTCATCCGTACGTGTCGCGCGGCCCCCGCCCGCGCACCGAGCGCGGGCCCTTCTTCCAGCTGGGAGCCGTCGGTCCGACAACGCGCAAGCGGGTCACGACGTCCCCGCCGACCTGCGCGCGCAGCTTCCCGAGGATCGAGGGGGCCAGCAGCCGCAGCTGCGTGGCCCACGCCGTGGACTCGGCCACCACCAGCAGTTCTCCCTCGGTGAGGGTCTCCGGCCGGCAGTGCGACGCGATGTCCGGGCCCACGATCGCGTCCCACCGGCCGAAGACGGACCCGACCTTCGTGCGGGCCGACCAGTCCTGCTGGTTCACCAGGGCGTCGACCAGGTTGCCCAGCGGCTGCGGGTCGTCGGCGCCCGGGCGCGGCCCGGTCCAGGTGCGCCGCGGCCCGGCGATCCGGCGGCGGGTGGGTCGCGGCCGGGACGCCGACGCGGCGCGGGCCGCCTCGAGCGCGGCCCGTGCGATGTCGCTGGGCCGCGCCGGCCGGTCGTCGCTCACGGCATGCCCCCGTCGCCTGCCGGGACCGCGTCCTTCACCACGAGCGCCATGCCGCCACCCACCTCGACCCGGGTTCCCCGCAGCTCCGCGGGCACGTCGTCGACGACGGCCGCGGTGATCAGCGTCTGCTCGGCCGACCGGGCGACGGCGGCCAGGGCGGCGCGCCGCTCGGCGTCCAGGGTCGCGAAGACGTCGTCCAGCACCAGGACCGGGTCCTCGCCCTCGCTGCGCAGCAGCGCGAAGGTGGCCAGCTTCAGGGCCAGGGCCAGCGACCAGGACTCCCCGTGGCTGGCGAAGCCCTTCGCGGGGGCCGGTCCCAGGTGGATCACCAGGTCGTCGCGGTGCGGCCCGACCAGCGTCATGCCGCGGTCGAGCTCGTCGCCCCGGCGCTCGGCGACGCGGGCGCGCATGGCCTCGGCGAGCTCCTCCACGGAGGGCAGCGCGGCACCGGTGACCAGCGCCGCACCATCGCCGGCCAGCGGGACCGTCGAGCTGTACCCGAGCCCGGCGGCGGCGGCGCCCGCCCCGGCCACGCCGGCGTAGGACTCCGCCACGTGCGGCGCGAGGTCGGCGACCAGCCGCAGGCGCGCCGCGAGGACCTGCGCGCCCAGGTCGGTGAGGTGGCCGTCCCAGACGTCGAGAGTCTCCACGGCCTTGCCGCGGGCCAGCCGGGCGGTCTTCAGCAGGGCGTTGCGCTGCTTGAGCACGCGGTCGTAGTCGCTGCGCACCCCCGCCAGCCGGGGCGTCCGGGTGGCCAGCAGCTCGTCGAGGAACCGCCGCCGCTCGGTCGGGTCACCGCGCACCAGCGACAGGTCCTCGGGCGCGAACAGCACCGTGCGCACCAGCCCGAGGACCTCGCGCGGCCGCGGCAGCGCCGCCCGGTTGACCCGTACCCGGTTGGCCCGGCCGGGGTTGATCTCGATCTCGACCAGCAGCTCGCGGTCACCGCGGCGCAGCGCGGCCCGGACGACGGCCTGCCCCGCCCCGTGCCGGACCAGCGGCGCGTCGGCCGACACCCGGTGACTGCTCATGGTGGACAGGTAGCCGACCGCCTCGACCAGGTTGGTCTTGCCCTCGCCGTTGCGGCCGACGAAGACCGTCGGCCCGGGGCCGAGCGCCAGGTCGACCCGCTCCCAGCTGCGGAAGTCCCCCACCTGCAGGTGTCTCAGGTACACCTCAGCCTTCCCGTGGTGAGTTGCCGGATCGCCCTGGTGAGGGCCTGGAACGGCCCCCTGGTGAGGTCTTTCCTTCAGGCGGGGCGCTCGGCCTCCTGCGCCTGGACGGCGCGGACCGCGTGCCCGCCGAACTGGTTGCGCAGCGCGGCGACGGCCTTCATGGTCGGCGAGTCGTCCTGGCGCGAGGAGAACCGGGCGAACAGCGAGGCCGCGATCGTCGGCATGGGGACGGCGTTCTCGATCGCCTGCTCCACCGTCCAGCGGCCCTCGCCGGAGTCCTCGGCGTAGCCGGAGATGCGCTCCAGGGCCGGGTCCTCCTCCAGGGCGCGGACCAGCAGGTCCAGCAGCCAGGAGCGGATGACGGTGCCCTGCGTCCAAGAGGCGATGACGCCGGGGACGTCCTCGATCAGGTCGACGGCGGCGAGCAGCTCGTAGCCCTCGCCGTAGGCCTGCATGAGGGCGTACTCGATGCCGTTGTGGACCATCTTGCTGAAGTGGCCTGCGCCCACGGGCCCGGCGTGCACGTATCCCGCGCCCGGGATCTCCTGCCCCGACTCGTCCACCGGCGCCGGCGGCTTGAGGGCATCGAAGATCGGCTGCGCCTTGGCGACGTCCTCCTTCGTGCCACCGACCATGAGCGCGTAGCCGTTCTCCAGGCCCCACACACCCCCGGAGACGCCGCAGTCGATGTAGCCGATGCCCTGCTCGCGGCACATCACGTCGTGCACCTGGTCGTCGGTGTACTTGGAGTTCCCGCCGTCGACGATGACGTCACCGGGGGACAGCAGCCCGGCGAGCTCCTTGACGGTGGCCCGCGTCGGCTCACCCGAGGGCACCATCACCCAGACGACCCGGGGCTCGGCGAGCGCCTCGACCAGCTCGGGCAGGCTCTCGACGTCCCGCTTCCCCGGCGAGTGGTCGTAACCCACGACCTCGTGACCGGCGCGGCGCAGCCGCTCGGCCATGTTGCCGCCCATCTTCCCCAGCCCGATCAGACCCAGCTGCACGTCGGTCCCTCTCCTCGTCGTGGCGTCTTCGCTCGTCATCGTGCCCCGTGGGCGACCCTCGCGCAGGGGCCCGCCGCACGCCGGAGAGCGGTGGGGGGCACGAAGGTCCTCCTGCTCAGCCGGGCAGCCGCACCGGCATGATCAGGTACCGGTAGCTGCCGGCGCGCTCGGCGGGCACCGGCGGCGCGTCGCCGTCGGCCGGCGGCTCGTCGACGCCGGAGAGCACCGCCGGCTTCAGCGGGCTGGTGAAGTCCATGCGCGCCCGCTCGGTGTGCACCGCGGCCAGCCCGTCGAGCAGGAACGTCGGGTTGAAGCCGATGGTCAGCGGCTCGCCGTCGAAGTCGACGTCGCAGCGCTCCTCCGCCTGACCCTCGTCGTCGCTGCCGCCCGCCCGCAGCGTCACCTGGCCGGGGCTGAACTCGCAGCGCAGCGGCGTCCCGCGCTCGGCGACCAACGCCACGCGCTTGGCGGCGTCGGTGAAGAGGCCGACCGGCAGCGTGGCGTTGGCGAACGACTCCGACGGCATGATCGCGCGGTACTTCACGAACTCGGCGTCCAGCAGGCGGGTGGTGGTCTGCCGGTCCTTGCCGGAGAGACCGAGGATGCCCTCGCCCGAGCTGCCCGAGGACAGCGAGAGGGTGATCTCCGGGCCGCTGGTGAGCGTCTTGGCCGCGTCGGCCAGCGTGCGCGCCGGCACCAGGACGGCGGCCGACAGGCCCGAGGTCTGCGGGCGCCAGGCGAACTCGCGCACGGCGAGCCGGTAGCGGTCGGTGGCGGCCAGGGTGATCTGGTCGTCGTCGATCTCGAGGCGGACACCGGTGAGCATGGGCAGCGTGTCGTCCCGCCCCGCGGCGATGGCGACCTGGGCCACCGCCTCGCTGAAGACGTCGCTGTCGACGATGCCGGCGGCCGAGGGCATGGCGGGCAGGGACGGGTAGTCCTCGACCGGCAGCGTGGGCAGGCTGAAGCGCGCGTTGCCGCAGGTGATCGCCAGGCGCGGGCCCTCGGCGGTGATGTCGACCGGGTGCGGGGGGAGGGCGCGGGTGATCTCGGCCAGGAGCCGGCCCGGGACCAGCACCCGCCCGCTCTCGCTGGTCTGGACGTCGACCTCGGAGCGCGCCGACACCTCGTAGTCGAAGCCGGAGACCGACAGCTGGTTCCCGTCGGCCTCGAGCAGGATGCCGGCCAGCACCGGGACCGACGGCCGCGGCGGCAGGCTGCGCGCCGTCCAGGCGACGGCGTCGGCGAGCACCTCACGTGCCACCCGGAACTTCATCTCTCGACCCACCCATTGCTCGGTCCGCGCCTGCGTGCCGGCCAGGGAGGTGGCCGGTGCGGGTGCGGAGCTCGTCGTCGTCCTGCCGCGGGGCGGAGGCCTCGCTGCGGTGCTCATCGTGCCTGTTGCAGCCCCCCGTGGGGAAACCCCGGTCCCTCGATGGGCTGCTGGGAGTGCTGGGGCGCTGGTGATGTGCTCCGGGGAGCCGGGACCCCTGCCCAGCGGAGCGTCCCCACCCAGACTGGGGTTCGAGAATTCTCCGGGATAACTCCTTCATCCTCGTCATCACTGGTGTGGAAGCTGGGGATCGGGGCCCTTCCCGCAGGTCAGCGAGCGATCCGGGGTGTTGGCCGGTTGTGGGTGGTCACCGTCTCCCTGTTGTCGACACGTGGACAGATCGACGGTTGTGCACGGTGACCGCCGGTGGTCCACGTCCTGTCCCCTGCGTCTCCCCGGCTCGTCCCCAGGTGGTGTGCACGGGATGCGGGCGGATCGCGGGTCCAGGTGCGGGCCGGGTGCTCCGGCAGCGTCATACCTGCAGGTCAGCATCGCGTGGCGGTGGTCCGGGGCGCCGTCGGACGGGCGAGCGGGGCTGCCGGCCGCGCCGTCGGCGGAACGACGTCGACCGGACTTACCCCCAGCTGTGCACATCCCTGGGGACAACTTCTCGACGAGTCGATGCCGGTGACCGTCGTTCCACCGGTCGACGGGCGCAGAACCTGCGGTTCCGCCGTCCCCAGGGATCCACACAGGTGTGGACAACGACTTGTCGACCGCGTCGGGACGGTGGCCGGGAGGTGTCCGCACGGTGACCGTCCCAGCTGCGCACCGTCACCGCCGGCGGCCGCGGACAGGCCCGCCGGCTGACTCGTGACCGCCTCCCCCGCCCGCCCGAGCTCCGGTGATCAGCTCACCTGATCGTCCCGGTTGCTGGCTCAGCGCCGGTCGTGGGCCCAGGACCCCCACGGTGAGCCAGGACGGGGTACCCGCCGGGGAGAGCTCAGACGGGACCTGTCAGGCGGGCCGAGGCAGGCAGGGGCGGCGCCGGCAGAGGTGCTCGGTTCGACCGGGGGACGGCAGGCAGGGTCGTGCCGAGTGGGGGCCGGAGGCTCCCGCGCAGGCGCGACGGACCCGCTCAGCTCACGTCGGGAACGGCACGTGATCGCGGTGCGGTCCGGAGGACCGCGATGTCATTGCCGGGCGCGGCTCTTGATGCGGGCGGTCAGCTCGGTGACCTGGGTGTACGTCGCGCGCCGCTCGCTCATCAAGTTGGTGATCTTCTTGACGGCGTGCATGACCGTGGTGTGGTCCTTGCCGCCGAAGGACGCCCCGATGCGTGGCAGCGACAGCTCGGTGAGCTCCCGGCAGAGGTACATCGCGATCTGCCGGGCGTTGACCAGGGTGCGGCTGCGGTTGGTCCCCTGCAGCTCCTCCATCGTCACGGAGAAGTACTCCGCGGTCGCGGCCATGATGATCGCCGCGGTGATCTGCGGGCCCTGCTCGTCGCTGATCAGGTCCTTGAGCACCAGCTCGGCCAGCGGCAGGTCGACCTGCTGCTTGTTGAGCGACGCGAACGCGGTCACCCGGATCAGCGCGCCCTCGAGCTCGCGGATGTTGGTCTGCACCTTCGAGGCGATGAACTCCAGCACCTGGTCGGGCACCTGCAGCCGCTCGCCCCACGCCTTCTTCCGCAGGATCGCGATGCGGGTCTCCAGGTCCGGCGCCTGGACGTCGGTGATCAGGCCCCACTCGAAGCGGGTGCGGAGCCGGTCCTCCAGCGTGGTCAGCTTCTTCGGCGGCCGGTCGGAGGTGATGACGATCTGCTTGCTGGCGTTGTGCAGCGTGTTGAAGGTGTGGAAGAACTCCTCCTGCGTCCGCTCGGCGCGCTCCAGGAACTGGATGTCGTCGATGAGCAGGAAGTCGATGTCGCGGTACCGGCGGCGGAAGTCCTCGGCCCGCCCGGAGTGCACCAGGTTGATGAACTCGTTGGTGAACTCCTCGGTGCTGACGTAGCGCACCTTCACGTTGGGGAACATCCGCGCGGCGTAGTGGCCGATGGCATGCAGCAGGTGGGTCTTCCCCAGCCCGGACTCGCCGTAGATGAACAGCGGGTTGTACGCGCGGGCCGGCGCCTCGGCGACCGCGACCGCCGCGGCGTGGGCGAACCGGTTGCTGTTGCCGATGACGAAACTGTCGAAGACGTACTTGGGGTTGAGCCCCGGGTCCAGGCCGGCCGGTCGGCCCGCCTCCGGACGGCGGCCGCGCGTCCCGCCCCCGGCGGCGGACCTGCGCTGCTCGCCGGTCGCGCCGTCGGCGTCGAAGGGGAGCACGTCCGCGATCGGTGCCGAGCCGGAGCCGCCCCAGTCCTGGTCGTCGGCCGGCGCGGACGGGCCGCCACCCCAGGTCGTGGTGCTCCAGTCCTCGGGTGCGCCGCGGTCCGCGGGGGGCCGCGGCGGGCCGTCGGCGGGGTGCAGCTCGCGGATCGCCGAGAAGTCCTGGCCGATCGGCCGCTCGGCCGCGGCGGGGCGATCCCAGGGCGCCGGGGTGCCGACGACGTCGGTGCGGACGCCGAACGCGCTGCGCCCGTCGTCGGCGCGGTCCCGGGTGGCCTGGTCCTCCTCCGCGCGCTGCGCCTCGACGGCCGACCAGGGCCGGCGGGTCGGCTCCTGCTCCTGCGGAGGGGACGGCGGCGTCGCGGGTGCGTCCTCCAGCTGGACGGCGACGCGGATGTCGCGGCCGAACTGCTCGGACAACGCCTCGGCGAGCACCCGGCGCATGCGCGACTCGAGCACCGTCTGGGTGAACTCGTTGGGGGCGGCCAGCACGGCGGTGTCCTCGACCAGGCCGAGCGGCCGGGTCAGGTTGAGCATCGCGTTCTGCTGCGGGGAGAGGCTGGTCGCCAGCCGCTCGCGGATCTGGTCCCAGACCGTCGCCAGGTCCAACGTGGCATCGGCCATGCCGTCTCGTCCTCCCATGCTGTCGACCCCCGCGGCCGCTCCCGGTGCGTCCACGGCCGCGCCGCGCCTCCGCGGACCGTCCACCGGTGTGCCCCGGTTGTGGATACGCGAACGTGCGCGCTCCACATCGGTGTCCACAGGCTGTGCACGGCCGGCAGGTGTGCTGCGCCGGCTCCGCACGGGACGCGGGCCGTTGCAGCATCTTCGCTGGTCACGGCCCTGTTCGGGCGGCTGGAGGAGTGGCTCGGCGGTCGGTCGACCGACGGGGTCGGCCCGCGCGCCGTGACCCTGACGCCCGACGCGGAGCGACGGCGACGCTAACAGCCCCGTCCACAGCCCGGCAACGCCGCCGCGCCCCGCGCCCGGTCCGGGCCGCAGCGGCGGGACGTCGTCGCCGCCCGGCGCGCCGCCGCCCTCCGGCGGGCGCGGCGGGCGCACCATGGGCGGTCGGTCACCGGCACCCGTCGGTCCTCGGCTATGCTGGCCGGAGTCTGCGGACGGGTGTGCCCGTCCCCCGGCGGCGCCAGTCTGCGCAGCCGACCCGGGTCCGTCTGTCCGCAGTGCCAGCTTCCGGGGTCCCTCGGACGGTCGTCGTGCCGCTCCGATGCCCCGCGCGCGCCCGTCCGCCGACGGGCCGCACCGCCGATGCCGTGTAGTGGGAGTACCTCGTGAGCAAGCGCACCTTCCAGCCGAACAACCGTCGCCGGTCCAAGGTCCACGGCTTCCGGCTGCGGATGCGGACCCGCGCGGGCCGGGCGATCCTCGCCACCCGTCGGCGCAAGGGCCGCGAGAAGCTCTCCGCCTGACGTGCTGCCTGCGCAGGCACGCCTGCGCCGGCGCCCGGAGTTCACCGCGGTGGTCCGAACCGGCCGGCGCGCCGGGCGGCCGACCATGGTGCTGCACTACCTCCCCGAACGGCCCGAGCAGCCGGCCGGCGACGCGTCGTCGCCGGCGGTTGCGCGGGCCGGTTTCGTGGTGGGAAAGAGCGTCGGCAACTCGGTGGTCCGCCACCGGGTGACCCGCCGGCTGCGTGCCGTCGTCCGCACCGAGCTGGACCGGCTCCCGACGAGCGCCGACCTCGTCGTCCGTGCCCGCCCCGAGGCTGCCGCGGCCGATTCGGCGGCGCTGCACCGCGACCTGGCCGCAGGCCTGGACCGGCTGCTCGGCGACCGGGGGTCCCGCCGATGAGCGGCCCGGCCGGGGCGGTCCCGCGGCGCTCCGCCGCGGCGCGGCTGCTGCTGCGTGCCGTCGGCTTCTACTCCCGCGCCATCAGCCCGGCGTTCCCGCCGCGCTGCCGGTTCCACCCCACGTGCAGCGCCTACGCCGCCGAGGCCGTGGCCCGGCACGGCGCGGCCCGCGGCAGCTGGCTGGCGCTGGTCCGGCTGGCGAAGTGCGCACCGTGGCACCCGGGCGGCGTCGATCCCGTCCCGCCGGCCCGTGGAACCGGGACGGGCTCCCGCTCGTCCACCTCAGCGGCACGTCCTCCGGTCGCGCCGCCCGATGACCCCGGCCGCGAGGCCACCCCGCCGGCCGCGTGCCGGACCGCGCAGGAGGAGTCCTCCGTTGCTTGACTGGCTGTACACCGCCATCTCCTGGGTCATGGCCCGGTGGCACTCGCTGTGGAACCTGATCTTCCAGGACCCCGCGCCGGAGACGGCCCTCGGCGGGCTGAGCTGGGTGCTGGCGATCGTCTTCCTGGTCGTCACGATCCGGCTGATCCTGTTCCCGCTGTTCGTCAAGCAGGTCAAGTCGCAGCGGGCGATGCAGGAGCTCCAGCCGGAGATCGCCAAGCTGCGCAAGCAGTACGGCAGCGACCGCCAGGGCATGGCCGTGGCGATGCAGCAGCTCCAGAAGGAGCGCGGCGTCAACCCGCTGGCGGGCTGCCTGCCGATCCTCCCGCAGATCCCGGTGTTCCTGTCGCTCTTCCACGTGCTGCGCCGGCTCGCCCCGGGCAAGCAGGGGCTGTACTCCTGGACCGACCAGCTCACCGACGAGGCCGCACGGGCCAAGCTTTTCGGGGCGCCGATCTCCGCGTCGTTCAACATGAGCGGCGCCAAGGAGGAGGCGATCCTCGGGATCGCCGGCGTCAACTACACGAACATCCGCATCGTCGCGTTCGCGCTGATCGTGGTCATGTGCTTCACCACGTACTTCACGCAGAAGCAGATCATGGCGCGCTCGGGCCCGGTCGAGGGTCAGGCCGCGATGGTGCAGAAGCTGATGCTCTACGGCGTCCCGATCAGCCTCTTCGTCTCCGGCTTCATCTTCCCGATCGGTGTCCTCATCTACTGGATGACGAACAACCTGTGGACCATGGGGCAGCAGTTCTTCATCCTGCGCAAGATGCCGCCGCCCGGTTCCGACGCCGCCAAGGCCAAGGCCGCCGCGGAGAAGCCGGCGGTCGACCCCAGGACGCTGGCCCCGAAGCCCGGCGCCAAGCCGGTGCGTCCCAAGCAGGGGCGCCCGTCGGGAACCACCGTGGCCCCGGCGAGCACCGTGGACGGCGACGGCGTCGTCGGGAACGACCCCGTCGCGGGCGGGTCCACCGCGAACGGCTCGACGGGCAACGGCGCCACCGGGTCGCGCGCCGCCGGCTCGGGCTCGGGCCGCAGCTCCCGCCCCGGCGCCGGCCAGGGGCCGGCCAACCGCGGCAAGCGGAAGCGTCGCTGACCTCCGCCGCACCGCTCCGCCGCCGGCCCGTCCGGCATCCAGACCACCGGGACGACCCGGCCGCCGCACCGAACTGGGAGGAACACCCGTGAGTGCTCCGCAGCAGCCCGTGACAGACAACCCGCCCGCCCTGCCTGACGCGGACGCCGCCAGCGACGACGCCGTCGTGGAGCCCGTCGACGTCGAGACCGACGGGGCAGGCGGGGCCGGTGGGGCCGGTGACGACCTGCTCGTCCGCGAGGGCGACGTGGCCGGGGACTACCTCGAGCGACTCCTCGACATCCTGGACGTGGACGGCGACATCGACCTCGACGTGGAGGGCGACCGGGCGTCGGTCGCCATCGTCGGGGGGAGGCTGGGTGACCTCGTCGGGCCGGACGGCGCGACGCTGGAGGCGCTGCAGGAGCTCACCCGTCTCGCCGTCGCCCAGTCCACCGGCGTGCGCAGCCGGCTGATGCTCGACGTCGGCGGGTACCGGGCCAAGCGCCGGGCCGACCTCACGTCGCTCGCCGCGGAGACCGCGCGGCGGGTGGCCGCCAGCGGGCAGCCCGAGCGGCTCAGCCCGATGAACCCGTTCGAGCGCAAGGTCGTGCACGACGTCATCGCCTCGGTGGCAGGGGTGCACAGCGAGTCGGAGGGCGAGGAGCCCCGCCGCCGCGTCGTGGTCCTGCCCGACAGGTGAGCGGGGCAGGTCCCGGAGCCGGCGCCGCGGAACTCCCGGAGGTCCCCGCCGCGCCGGCGCAGGCGGCCGAGGTCTTCGGTGACGCCCTGCCGGCCGTGCAGCGGTACGTGGCCCGGCTGGCCTCCGACGGGGTGACCCGGGGCCTCATCGGCCCCCGCGAGGTCCCGCGGCTGTGGGAGCGGCACGTGCTCAACAGCGCCGCGGTGGCCGAGGCGGTGCCCCGGGACGCCCGGGTGGTCGACGTCGGCAGCGGCGCGGGCCTCCCCGGCATCCCGCTCGGTCTGGCCCGCCCGGACATCGCGCTGACGCTCGTCGAGCCGATGGCCCGCCGCGTGGAGTTCCTGGAGGAGGCGGTCGCCGACCTGGCCGAGCCGCCGGCCGCGTGGCGGGTGGTCCGCGGTCGCGCCGAGGACCGTGCGGTCGTCTCCGCGGTCGGGCGGGTCGACGTCGTCACCGCCCGTGCGGTCGCGCCGCTGCCCCGCCTGGTCGGCTGGTGCCGCGGCTTGCTGCGGCCGGGCGCTCAGCTGGTGGCCCTCGTCGGGGCGCGCGCGTTGGCCGAGCTGCCGGCGCTCCGCCCCGAACTGCACGCCGCCGGCATGCGCGACATCGAGGCACGGGCCGTCGGTGCCTCGCTGGGAGACGCTGCCACTACCGTGGTGGTCATGACGCGGGGAGACCGGTGATGAGGCCACCTGCAGGGTCCCGGCGCGAGCCTGCGAGTGCTGGGGGCAGGGAGTCCTTCCGCTGTTCCACGTGGAACAAGCGTCGCTACCCGATCCGTTCCACGTGAAACGCCGACAGAGGAAGGACCTGCGATGACCGACCCGGGCGAGCGGCTGCGCAGCAGCCTCGCTGCTGACCAGTCGGCGACGGCGTCGTCCTCGGGTGGGCTCGCCGACTTCGACAGCCCCATCGCCATGGAGGCGCTGCGCGCGACCCGCGTGCTGCACGCCGCCGAGCAGGAGCCGTTCCCGGCCCCCGGGCGCATCCGGGTGATCACCATCGCCAACCAGAAGGGCGGGGTCGGCAAGACCACGTCCACGGTGAACCTCGGGGTGGCGCTCGCGCTCTACGGCCTGCGCACGTTGGTCATCGACCTCGACCCGCAGGGCAACGCGAGCACCGCCCTCGGCGTCGAGCACACCGTGGGCACGCCCTCGATCTACGACGCGCTCGTCGGGGACAGCACGCTCTCCGAGGTGGTGCACCAGACGACGGCGAGCCCCAACCTGCTCTGCGTCCCGGCGACCATCGACCTCGCCGGCGCCGAGATCGAGCTCGTCTCGGTCGTCGCCCGCGAGCACCGGCTGCGCCGCGCGATCGAGGCGTACGTGGCGGCGCTGCCGCGGGAGCGGCGCCCGCACTACGTGCTCATCGACTGCCCGCCGTCCCTGGGCCTGCTGACGCTGAACGCGCTGGTGGCCGGCGACGAGGTGCTCATCCCCATCCAGTGCGAGTACTACGCGCTCGAGGGGCTCGGCCAGCTGCTCAACAACATCGACCTGGTCCGCCAGCACCTCAACCCGGGGATCGCCGTCCGGACCATCCTGCTGACCATGTACGACGGGCGGACCAAGCTCGCCGACCAGGTGGCCGACGAGGTGCGCAACCACTTCGGCGAGCTGGTCCTCGACGCGGTCATCCCGCGCAACGTCCGCGTCTCCGAAGCGCCGGGCTACGGGCAGTCGGTCCTCACCTACGACCCGGGCTCCCGCGGCTCGACCAGCTACGTCGAGGCCGCGCGGGAGCTGGCCCAGCGCGGCGTCGCGCTGGAGCCGCTCGACGCGGCGGCCGGCAGCAACGGTGGCACCCCGGTCGGGGCGCTCGCCTTCGGGGAGACGTCGGTGCCGTTCCGCCAGGACCCCCAGTGACCACCCCTGCCAGCGAGGAGCAGCGATGACGAAGCGAGGCGGCCTGGGACGCGGGCTGCGCCGACGCGGGGGAGGGGACCAGGCTGACCGGGGCCGGCGTCGGCTCGGTCAGGGGCGCTGCGCCGGTAGCGGCGGACG
>NZ_SSXA01000033.1 GCF_021698975.1 Blastococcus sp. KM273128
CCCCACCCCCACGACCGCCGCGCCCATCACCACGACCCCGACCACCACGGCACCCACCACCACGGCGCCGAGCACCACCACCGCACCCACGACAACCGCACAGACCACCACCGCGACCCCCACTACGACGCCCCCGGCCGGGTCCGCGGCGCTGGCCGCCTTCCGCGCCGCGCGCGCCGACAGCGCCGCCGGTCGCGGGCCGCTCGACGTCGTCGTCGTCGGCGACTCGGTCACCGAGGGCCGCGACGTCGGCAAGGGCAACCGGTGGGTCGACGTGCTGCTGGGCCGGCTGCGCGACCGGTACCAGCCGGCCGGCGTCCCTGGCGGCGAGGGATACGTGCCGGCCTACTACGCCGCCAGCGGCATGGTCGATCGCTTCACCTTCGGCGGGACGCCGACGCTGGGCTCGCAGTACGGGTTCGGCATGCGCGCCAACCACATGCCCTCCGGCGCCGGCAACTCGATGACCACCACGTTCACCGGCACGTCGTTCGAGCTGCACTACGCGAGCAGCCGGAACACCGGGACGATCACCGTCTCCGTCGACGGCGGGCCCGGCACTCCGGTGGCCACGACCGGCACCGACTGGACCCCGCAGGACGGCGGCAGCTGGACCTCTCCGCCGCTCCCCCGCGGCACGCACACGGTCACGCTCACCAACACCAGCGGCCGCACCGTCCTGGTGGAGGGCATCAGCGTGTACGACGGCGACGAGGCCGCCGGCGTCCGCCTGTGGGAGGCCGCGCACTCCGGCTGGCAGGCCGAGGACTTCGCCCAGCGCCCCACCGCGCCGCAGCACGGCCAGGCCGTCGCCGCCGCCGCGCCGCACCTGGTCGTGGTCGCGCTCGGCTACAACGACGTCGTCGCCGGGTTCAGCGCCGCCGACTTCCGCGAGTACCTCACCACGACGATCGCGCACCTGCTCGGCCCTGACGCCGGGCCCGACCCGTCGGTGCTGGTCGTCGGCTACCCACCGCGCACCGACGTCCCCGCGAGCGCGTGGGAGGCCTACCTCGAGGCCATGGCCGGCGTCGCGGCGGAGCAGGGCTACGCGTTCGCCGACCTCTCCGGGCTGCCGGACTTCGGCATGTCGGGCGACGGCGTCCACCCGACCGCCACCGGCCACGCGCAGATCGCCACCGCGCTCGACGCGTTCCTGGCGGCCGGCTGACCGACCCGGCTCAGGTCCGCATCGACCCGGCGTCCTCCGCCGGGCGCCCGGTGAGCACGCCCACCGCCGCCTCCGCCAGCCCGTAGACGGTCAGGGACACAGCGATGAGCACGGCCGGCGGGAGGACCACCGGCGCCGCGAGCACCGAGATGCCGACGACGCCGGGCGCGCTGCGCCACCACCCGTGGCCGCGCACCGGATCACCCAGCGCGGCCCACCGCACGGCGCACCACATCAACCAGCGGCGCAGCACGGGCACCCCGCTCTCCCGCAGCACCCGGCGGAAGACGCCGTCGGCCTCCCGGCCGGTCACCACCCCGCTCGTGATGCCCGCGGTGACCAGCCAGTCGTGCAGGATCGCGGCGGCGGTGTAGCGCCCGAAGCGCGGGACCAGCCACACCACCACGCGGGGCACGGTGGCGAAGTCGGTGGGGAAGCCGGCCGGGACGACGAAGCGGTCCCGCTTGCCCCGGTACACCAGCGGCTCGACCAGCTCCCAGCAGTCGGCGTCCAACCGCCGGACCACGACGTCGTCGGACTCGAACGGCACCGCTCCCCCTCCCCGTCGTGACCGGCGCCCGCCGACCGGCCCGGGTGACATCACACCCTGCCGGTGCATCGAACCGGCCACCGGTGGGCATGCTGGCGATCATGCGCCTGCCCGAAGCACGGGGGCCCCTCGGGGACGCCCTCGCCCGTGACCTCACCAGCGGCCCGGACCTGTCGACGGCGACGCTGGAGTGCGCCGCGCGCCTGGACGCCGACCCCGCCGCGGCGCTGACCGACGACGACCTGCAGCTGAGCCTCGCCGTCTGCTACGAGCTCCACTACCGCGGCTTCGACGGCGTCGACGAGGGGTGGGAGTGGCACCCCGAGCTGCTCCGCCTGCGGGCCGGGCTGGAGCGGGCGCACCTGGCCGCGCTGCGCGAGCTCGTGGGTGGGATCGCCGTCACCGGTGACCCGGTCGACCAGCAGCTCACCGCGCTGATCGCCGCCGACGACGGCCCTTCGCTCTCGGCCTACATGGCCAAGCAGGGCACGCTGGAGCAGTGGCGGGAGTACCTCGTCCTCCGGTCGGTCTACCACCTCAAGGAGGCCGACCCGCACACCTTCGCCGTCCCCCGGCTCTCCGGCCGGGCCAAGGCCGCCATGGTCGAGATCCAGGCCGACGAGTACGGCGGCGGGTCCGCGGAGCGGATGCACAGCGAGCTGTTCGCGGGGCTCATGCGCGACCTGGGGCTGGACGCCGGCTACGGGGCGCTGTGGGACGAGGCGCCCGCCGTCGCCTTCGCCTCGGTGAACACGATGTCGCTGTTCGGGCTGCACCGCCGCTGGCGGGGCGCGGCGCTGGGCCACCTCGCGACGGTGGAGATGACCTCCTCCGAACCCAGCCGGCGGTACTCGGCCGGGCTGCGCCGGCTCGGGTTCGACGAGCGCACCACCGTCTTCTACGACGAGCACGTGGAGGCCGACGCGGTGCACGAGCAGATTGCCTCGGTGGACATGTGCGGCTCGCTGGTCGCCGCGGAGCCGGAGCTGCTGCCCGACGTGCTGTTCGGCGCGGCCAGCTCGCTGGCCATGGACGGCCTGGCGGCCCACCACCTCCTGGGTGCGTGGGAGGCAGGCGCCTCGGGCCTGCGCGCCCGGCCGGCCCTGGCCGCCTGAGCGCGGCGGGCTACCCGGCCCGCACCGCGTCGTCGCGCTGCTCGGCGGCGGAGCGGTTGCGGGTGATCAGCCAGCCGAACGCCGCGGCGACGGGGAACATGAGCACCCCGTAGACGGCGGCGGGCACGGCCAGCTCCACGCTGTCCAGCACGCTGATGGCGACGGCGATCGCCAGCGTGCTGTTGTGCACGCCGATCTCGAAGGAGCTGGCGATCGCCTGCCGCTGCCCGATGCCGAGCAGCCGGGGCACGCTGTACCCCACGGCCAGGCTGGCGAGGCAGAACGCGAGGGCTGGCAGGCCGACGTCGCGCAGGTAGCTCCCCACGTTCTCCCGCTCGGCCACCATCGTGCCGACGATCACCAGCGCGAGGACGACCGCCGACAGGATGCGCACGGGCTTGTCCGAGCGGTCGGCGAACCCCGGTGCCGACCGGCGCACCAGCATGCCGAGGGCCACCGGGATCAGCACGATCGCGAACACCTGCACCGTCTTGCCGAACTGCAGGCCCAGGCTGCCGGCGCCCGGGGGGTCGGACCACCCGATCGCCAGGTTGGTGACCACCGGCAGGGTGACCACGGCGATGACCGAGTTCAGCGCGGTGAGGCTGATGTTGAGCGCGACGTCACCCCGGTAGAGGTGGCTGAAGAGGTTCGCGGTGGTGCCGCCGGGCGAGGCCGCCAGCAGCAGCATCCCGACCGCCAGCAGCGGCGGCAGGTCGAACGCCAGCACCAGGCCGAAGCACACCACCGGCAGGACGAGCAGCTGCAGCGCCAGGGCGACCACGACCGCCCTGGGCTGCCGGGCGATGCGCGTGAAGTCGCCGACGGTGAGCGAGAGCCCCAGGCCGAACATGACGACGGCCAGCGCGAGCGGCAGCGCGACGGCGGTGAGCGCGGAATCCATGGGTCCTCCGATCGGGCGCCGGCCGGGCAGCCCGCCGGCCAGGACGTCCCGCGCATCCTGTGCGATGGCGGTCACATCGGGCAACCGACCCGCCCGGACGACCCTCCACCGTGCACCGATCCGGTGACGCGCCCCGGTACGGCTCAACAACCGCGGTTGCGGACCGAAACCTCTCGCGCGATCGGACCGCGCCCCACGGAGGTGCGGCGGGGCCACGGGAGGGTTCATGCGCAGGCGGGAGACGCGTCGGACGGTGCAGCCGGCGGAGCAGCCACGCGACGTCGAGGCGCTGGAACGGGTGATCGCCGCGCTCGAGGGCGACGTCGCCGGCGAGCTCGACGCGCACCAGCGGATCCTCACCACGCTCGTCGACGCCCTGCACCTGTGCTACGGCGCCGCCTGGCTGCCCGACCGGGAGGGCCGCTTCGTCCTGCAGGTGTCCGAGGGACCGGCGGCCGGTGCCATGTCCGCCGGGTGGCCGTCCGGCGAGGTCATGGTCGAGGGTGCCGGGTACGGCGGCGAGGCCCTGCGCCGGCGCATCCCGGTGCTCATGGACGCGGGCACGCCCACGACCACCTGCCTGCGCTGGGCCACCGCCCACGCGGCGGGGGCGCGCCAGGGATGCTTCCTGCCCGTCGTCGAGGGCAACCGGGTGACCGCCGTCCTGGAGTACTACAGCGCGCGCGAGCTGCCCTTCTTCGGCGGGCGCGCGGAGAAGTGGCAGGCCATCGGCCGGCTGGTGTCCCACGCCCGGCGCAGCGCGCTGGGCGCCGCCCAGCTCCGCGAGACCCTCGACGACCGGGAGGCGGTCACCACCGTCGTCGCCCGGGTGGGCGAGGCGGGCGACGAGGCGACCGCCCTGCGGGTGGCCCTCGAGACGGTCCGCACCGCCTTCGGCTGGGCCTACGGCTCCTTCTGGGCGCTGGACGAGGCCGAGAACGTCCTGCGCTTCGCCGTCGAGTCCGGCTCGGCCGGGGACGAGTTCCGCCAGGTCACCCTGACCGCCAGCTTCGCCGAGGGCGTCGGTCTGTCGGGGCGGGCGTGGCGCAGGCGCGACCTGGTGTTCGTCTCCGACCTGGCCGACGTCACCGACTGCGTGCGCCGCCCGGCGGCCATGCGCGCGGGGGTGAAGTCCGGCGTCTGCTTCCCGATCACCTGCGAGGGGCGCGTCGTCGGGACGATGGACTTCTTCGTCACCGAGACCATCGAGCTCTCGGAGTCCCGCGCCGCCGCGCTGCGGAACGTCCAGCAGCTGGTCTCCCAGCGGCTGGACATCCTGCGCCGCGCCGAGGCCGACCGGGCCAACTCGAGGGAGCTGCTCGAGACGGTGTCGCGGCTGCGCGAGGCCGCGGACGACGCGGGGCGGGTCGCCGAGAACGCCGTCGCCGAGGCCTCCGCGATGACCACCCAGGTGGAGGCGCTGGCCAGCGCCTCGTCCGCCGTCGGCGACGTAATCCGGATCATCTCCTCGATCGCCGACCAGACCAACCTGCTCGCGCTGAACGCCACGATCGAGGCCGCCCGCGCCGGGGAGTCCGGCAAGGGCTTCGCCGTGGTGGCCAACGAGGTGAAGGAGCTGGCGCGGGAGACCGCCCAGGCGACCAGCCGGGTCTCCGAGCAGATCGCCGGCATCCAGGCCGGCACCGAGTCGGTCACCACCGGCATCAACGCCACCAACGCGGTGATCGGCCGGCTCGACGCCGTGCAGGCCCGGATCGCCGACATCCTCGAGGAGCAGGTCCGCATGGCGCGGGCGTTCGAGGCCGCCCGCTGAGCCGGGACGGGCGCCGGGTCAGCCCTCCCGGCGCCCGTCCCGGAGGATCTGCGCGGCCGGCCGGGGCCGGCTCGGCGCGCTCGGCGCCGAGAACCCGGACCGCTTGTGCGAGCCGTCGCAGAACGGCTTGATGCCCGACTTGCCGCACCGGCACAGCGCGATCGTGTCGCGCCCGGGGTCGATCTCGGCGCCGTCCTGGTCCTGGAGGCGGAAGCTGCCGCGCACGATGAGCGGCCCGTCGCGGTAGGGCGTGATCGTGGCGCCCGCGGCGGGGTCGGCTCCGGCGGTGCGGTCCTCGGACGGCTCGGGCTGGGCCGACGGTTCTGGCGACACGCCCTCCAGCATGCCCCGCCGCCGCCGGCCCCAACCCGGGGGTCCACCGAGCGGGTCAGCCGCCCAGGGTCAGCGACGCCACCATCCGGTCAAGGACCTCGACGTTGCGCGGGTAGTCGAAGCGCGGGAGCCCCACGGTGTTCAGCACGAGGGCGCGGGAAGACTCGTCGTCGGCACCCAGGTCGACGACGACGCGGGTCACCGGCAGCCCCTGGGGCCACAGCCCCTCCCCGGCCGTGACCCGCTCGACGCGGACCGCCGGCCGTCCGTCGATCGTGAGCTCCTCGCGGCTCAGCTCCTCGCCGCGCCCGGTGGTGACCAGCCGGTCGAAGGGGATGCCCTCCACCCGGACGCTGATCGGGGCCACCCGCGCGTCGGTGGCCGGGGGCACCTCGAAGGAGTCCGGCGAGAAGAGGCTGCAGGCCGGCACCTCCGTCCCCGGGTTCACCTCCCAGGACTCGGGATAGGAGACGGCGTAGCCCTCCGGGCTCTCGCAGCGCTCGCCGAGGGGGTCCGGCTCCGCCGGTTCCTCGGCGAGCAGGTCGACCACGATGCGCTGCGGGGAGTCCAGCGCGGCGACGGCGAACGGCCGCCGCGCGTCGAGCCCGGCGAAGAAGGCGTACCGCCCCTCGAACAGCGTGTCCGCCACGACGGCGTCCAGCACCGCCGGGTCGTCGGCCGTCAGCCGCCCGGCGCCCTCCCACGGCTGCACGCCCTCCGGCGCGTCCCCCGGGAGCGCGATGTTGGTCAGCGTGATGGCGAGGACGGCCTCCCCGGGCACCTCGACCGGGTCCCCGGAGCCCTGCGCCCGCGGATCCCCGGTGTAGCCGACCCGCCAGCCGGCCTCGCCCTCACCCGCCAGCTCGAAGACGACGCGGTCGAAGTCGCCGTGGTCGGCCAGCCGCACGTCGGTCAGGGTCACCGGTGGGCTGTCGCCCGAGGCCTCCGAGTCGTCGGTCCCGCCGTCGCCGACGGGCTCCGGGGGCTCGTCGGGGCCGTCCTCGCCCGTGTCGTCCGGCGTCGTCGTCGAAGGGGTCGCGGTGGCGCTCGGCGGGTCCTCGGCCGGGCGCTCCTCGTCGGTGCCGCAGGCGGTGAGGAGCACGGCCGCGCAGACCCCGGCGGAGAAGCGGCGCATCGGGGGTCCTTCCTGGGCCGGTGGGAGAGCGGTCCTGACCCCCATGCCCGGCCCGGCCGGATCGGACACCCCGGCCGCCGTGACGCGGGTCAGCCCGAGGGAGGCTGCCCGTAGAAGACCTGCTCGACCACCGTGCGCGCGTGCCGGGTGGTGCGGCGGTAGTCGTCGAGGAACCGGCCGGGCTCGTCGTCCGGCCCGTACCCGCAGGCCCGGGCGACCCCGCCCAGCTCCAGGCCCGGCCGCGGCAGCTGGTCGCTGGGGCGACCGCGGACGAGGAAGACCGCGTTGCGCGACCGGGTGGCCAGCTCCCACGCCGCGGTGAGCGCCTCGGCCTGGTCCTCCGGCAGCAGCCCCTCCTCGGCGAGCGCGGTCAGCGCGCCCACCGTCGAGGGGACGCGCAGGGCCGGCACGCGGGCGGCGTGCTGGAGCTGCAGCAGCTGCGCGGTCCACTCCACGTCGGCGAGCCCGCCGCGGCCCAGCTTGGTGTGCGTGGCGGGGTCGGCGCCCCGCGGCAGCCGCTCGCGCTCGACGCGGGCCTTGATCCGCCGGATCTCGGCGACCTGCTCCGCCGACAGCCCGTCGGCCGGGTAGCGGACCGGGTCGATGAGCGCGACGAACTCCTCGCCCAGCCCCGCGTCGCCGGCGACCGGGACGGCCCGCAGCAGCGCCTGCACCTCCCAGACCGACACCCAGCGCTCGTAGTACTCGCGGAAGGCCGGGAGGCTGCGCACCAGGGCCCCCTGCCGTCCCTCGGGCCGCAGGTCGGCGTCGACCTCGAACGCCGGGTCGGGGGCCGGTTCCGAGAGCAACCGGCGCAGCGTGTGGGCGACGGCGTTCGCCGCCGCCGAGGCCTTCGCCTCGTCCGCGCCCGGGCGGGGCCGGTGCACGAACAGCACGTCGGCGTCGGACCCGAAGCCGAGCTCACCCCCGCCGAGGCGCCCCATGCCGATGACGGCGAGGTCCATCGGCAGGTCCTCGACGTCGACGCGGGTCTCCCGGGCGTGGGCCCGGAGCGCGGCGTCGAGCCCCGCCTGCAGCGTCGCGGCGGCGACGTCGGTGAGCGCGCGGCCCACCCGGTGCACGTCGAGCCGGCCGAGCAGGTCGGCGGCGGCGATCCGCAGCAGCTCCTGGCGGCGCAGGCTGCGGATCACCCGCACCCCCGCCTGCGGGTCGGGTGCCCGGCCGGCCGCCTGCCGCCACGCCTTGGCGAGGGTCTCCGCCGAGCGCGGCTCGAGCTCGGCGTCGTCGGCGAGCAGGCGCAGCGCCTCGGGCGTGCGGGTGAGCAGGGAGGCGACGTACTGGCTGGAGCCCAGCAGCTGGGCCAGCCGCTCGGCGACCTGCCCCTCGTCGCGCAGCAGGCGGAGGTACCACTGGTTGCCGCCCAGCGCCTCGCTCACCTGCCGGTAGGCCAGCAGCCCGGCGTCGGGGTCGGGGCAGGAGGCGAAGGTCTGCAGCAGCACCGGCAGCAGGTACTTCTGCATCGACGCCGAGCGGGAGACCCCGCCGGTCAGCGCCGCCAGGTGCCGCAGCGCCCCCTCCGGGTCGGCGAAGCCCAGGGCCCGCAGCCAGTCACCGGCCGCCTTCGACCCCAGGTGCAGGTGCTCGCCGGGCACGCGGGCGACGGCGGAGAGCAGCGGCCGGTAGAACAGCTTCTCGTGCAGCCGCCGCACCTCGCGGGTGTGCAGCGCGAGCTCGGCCCGCAGCACGTCGACGGCGTCGCCCCGGTGGTCGGGCTTGTAGCCCAGCGAGCGGGCCAGCCAGCGCAGCTGCTGCTCGTCGGTGGGCAGCAGGTGGGTGCGCCGCAGCCGCAGCAGCTGCAGGCGGTGCTCGACGGTGCGCAGGAAGCGGTAGGAGGCGACCAGCGTGGCGGCGTCCTCCCGGCCGACGTACCCACCGGCGGAGAGCGCCAGCAGGGCCGGCAGGGTGCCGCCGACCCGCAGCGTCGGGTCGGCCCGGCCGTGCACCAGCTGGAGCAGCTGGACGGCGAACTCGACGTCGCGCAGCCCCCCGCGGCCGAGCTTCAGCTCCCGCTCGGCCTGGGCCGGGGGGATGTTGGCCTCCACCCGGCGGCGCATCGCCTGCACCTCGCCGACGAAGCCCGGCCGGTCCCCGGCCTTCCACACCAGCGGCCAGAGCGCCTCGACGTAGCCGCGCCCCAGGTGCGGGTCGCCGGCGACCGGGCGCATCTTCAGCAGCGCCTGGAACTCCCACGTGTCGGCCCACTGCTCGTAGTAGGCGGCGTGCCCCGCGACCGTGCGCACCAGGGCGCCGGCCTTGCCCTCGGGGCGCAGCGCCGCGTCCACCTCCCAGGCCGCCTCCCGGCAGATGCGCATGAGCGACGCGGCGACGCGGGTGGCGCCGGCGAGCGCGGCCGCGGCGTCGCCCTCCGAGCCCGCGCGCCCCTCGGGCTCGACCGGCTCGGCCACGAAGACGACGTCGACGTCGCTGACGTAGTTCAGCTCCCGCCCGCCGGCCTTCCCCAGCGCGATGACCGCCAGCCGGCACGCGGCGGTGTCGGCCGGCTGCTCGGCGACGGCGAGCGCGAGCCCGGCGGTGAGGACGGCGGCGGCGATGTCGGCGAGCTCCGCCGCGGCCTCGTCGGCGGGCACGCCGTCGGCCAGGTCGCGGCCGGCGAGCGACAGGATCGCCCGGCGGTAGGCGTGCCGCAGCGCCGCGATCCGCGAGGGCCCGGCGTCGGGCGCGGCGGAGCCCAGCCGGACGCCCCACGGTGGGTCGTCCGGGTCGGCGCCGACCGCCGCCAGCATCTGCTGCTCCAGCGCGTGCGGCGTGGGCCGGCTCGGCCCGTTGCCGTCGTCGAGCACCTCCCAGTCCAGCGGGTAGGCGGCGAGGTGGTCGGCCAGCCCGGAGCTGGCCCCGAGGACGGCGAGCAGGCGGCCGCGCAGGTGGCCCGAGCCGCGCAGCCGGGCCAGCAGCGTCGCGGCCGCGCCACCGGAGTCGTCCTCGGCGTCGAGCGCCTCGACGAGCCGGTGCAGCGAGCGGACGGCGAGGTCGGGGTCGCCCGCCCGGGCCAGGGCGGCCACGACCGGCCCCGCCTCGGGGTCGGCCGGCTCGTTGCGGTCGAGGTCCCAGAGCCCCAGGGACGGGTCCGACAGCAGCCGGGCGGCCCGCTCGCCGTCCTCGAAGCCGAAGCGGACGAGGCGGACCACCGCCCGCCGCGGCACCTCCGCCTGCGGCACGCTCACGCGCGCACCTGGGCCCGGGACCGGACCAGGTCGGCGAACCGCCCGGCGAACGGCTGCCAGACCTCGGCGAGGTCGTCGTGCGCGGCGTCGGCGCGGGCGCACAGCGTCTCGACGTCCAGCGGGCTGGCCGCCACGCCGACGGGGTCGCTCGCGGCCCAGGCCCGCACCATCTCCGGCGTCGTCTCGATGTGGAACTGCAACCCGTAGACGGCCGTGCCCACCCGGTAGGCCTGGTGCGGGTAGTGCGGGTTGCCGGCCAGCAGGGTGGCGCCGGCCGGCAGCTCGGAGATCTCGTCGTGGTGCCACTGGACGACGTCCGGCGACAGCGGCAGCGGGCGGAACACCGGGTCGGCGTCCGCGGCGTCGCGCTTGGCCACCAGCGTCGCGCCGACCTCGGGCCCGTCCACGCCGACCCGGGTGCGGCCACCGCCGACCTGGGCCAGCAGCTGGGCACCCAGGCAGACCGCGAGCGTGGGCAGGTCCGCGGCCAGCGCCTGCCGGAGCAGCTCCCGCACGCCGACGAGCTCGGGGCTGGTCGCCTCGTCGTCCAGCGAGGACTGCGGTCCGCCGAGCACCAGCAGCCCGTCGTAGCCGTCCAGGGCGGCGGGCAGCCCGGCGCCCAGGCCCAGCCGGCGCTCGTCGAGCTCCAGGCCCGCCGCGCGCAGCCACTCCCCCAGCCGCGCCGGCGGATCGGTCTCGCTGGGGACGACGACGAGCAGGCGGCCGGAGGTCACGCGATCGAGGCTAACGGCCGGGGCGCCCACGACTGTGCAGAGATCGGGGTCGTCCGCACCGCATCACCCCGTTCTGCGCACAACCGTGCCGGCGCAACCGCCTCAGAGGCCGGGCAGGTAGCGGCGCAGCTCGAACGGCGTGACGTTCTGCCGGTAGGAGTTGAACTCCTCCCACTTGTTGCGGAGGAAGAACTCGAAGACGTGCTCCCCCAGCGTCTCGGCGACCAGCTCGCTGCCCTGCATCGCGGTGAGCGCCTCACCGAGGCTGACCGGCAGGTCCTCGTACCCGGCCGCGCGCCGCTCGGTGTCGGTGAGCGACCAGACGTCGTCCTCGGCCTCCGGCGGCAGCTCGTAGCCCTTCTCGATGCCGCGCAGCCCGGCGGCCAGCAGCACCGCGAAGGTCAGGTAGGGGTTGCACGCGGAGTCCGGCGAGCGCACCTCGACCCGGGCCGACTGGGCCTTCGACGGCTTGTACGACGGCAGCCGCACCAGCGCCGAGCGGTTGGCCCGACCCCAGGTGGCCGCGGTCGGCGCCTCGGTGCCGGCCAGCAGCCGCCGGTAGGAGTTCACCGTCTGGTTGGTGATCGCGGTGACCTCGCGGGCGTGGGTCAGCAGGCCGGCGATGAACTGCTTGCCGGTGGTCGACAGCCGCATCGGGTCGGCCGGGTCGTGGAAGGCGTTGCGGTCGCCCTCGAACAGCGACAGGTGGGTGTGCATCGCCGAGCCCGCGAGCTCGGTGAACGGCTTGGGCATGAACGTCGCGTGCACGCCCTGGGCCAGCGCCACCTCCCGGACGACGTGCCGCAGCGTCATGATGTTGTCGGCCATGGAGAGCGCGTCGGCGTAGCGCAGGTCGATCTCCTGCTGCCCGGGGGCGACCTCGTGGTGGCTGAACTCCACCGAGATGCCCATCGCCTCCAGCGCGAAGACCGCCTCGCGCCGGAAGTCGTGCGCCACGTTGTGCGTCGACAGGTCGAAGTAGCCGCCGGTGTCGGCCGGCTGCGGCGGGGTGCCGTCGGTGGGCAGGTCCCTGAGCAGGAAGAACTCGATCTCGGGGTGCGTGTAGAAGGTGAACCCCATGTCGCCGGCCTTGGCCAGGGCCCGGCGCAGCACGTGCCGCGGATCGGCCCACGACGGCGAGCCGTCGGGCAGCGTGATGTCGCAGAACATCCGCGCGGTGTCGCTGGCGCGCCCCTCGCGCGCCGGCATCACCTGGAAGGTGCCCGGGTCGGGCTTGGCCAGCATGTCGGACTCGTAGACCCGGGCGAAGCCCTCGATCGCCGAGCCGTCGAAGCCGATGCCCTCGGCGAAGGCCGCCTCGATCTCGGCCGGGGCCACCGCGACGGCCTTGAGGTAGCCGGAGACGTCGGTGAACCACAGCCGCACGAAGCGGATGTCGCGCTCTTCCAGGGTCCGCAGGACGAACTCCTGCTGTCGGTCCATGCCGGCCATGATCCAGTCCGCTCGTTTCGTGGATGTGACGTCGGCGCAAGCCTGCCCCGTCCGGGCGATCCGCGCACCGTCCCGCGCCCCGGACGACGCGTGTCGTGCCGCCCGCGCCCGGTCAGCCGGGCGGGTGCCAGTCGGGCGGGCTGAGGACGGCGGCCATCCGGCTCAGCTCGGCCCGGTGCAGGGAGGCCAGCCGACCGAGGATCTCCTCCCCCGCCGCGGTGAGCACCACCCGCACCGCGCGCGCGTCGTCGGGGTGCGCGGTCCGCCCGACGAGGTCCTGCTTCTGCGCGCGGTCGACCAGTTCGACCACGCTGTGGTGGCGGAGCTGCAGCCGCTCGGCCAGCTCGCGGACCGTGGCCCAGTCCCGGGCCGGGAAACCCTTCAGGGCCAGGAGCAGCTGGTACTGCTGCGGCGTGAGGCCGTGCCGGCGCACGACCTCCTCGCTGAACCGCAGGTAGCGCCGGATGCCGAACCGGAACCGGGCCAGGGCCTCGAAGTCGGCCTTGCTCAGAGGCGCCGGATCGCCGTCCTCGCCCCTGCCCACCACGGCGTCATCACACCACGACGCCGCGAGCGGGGCCCTGGCGACTTCTATCGTGCTGCGATACGTTCGAGGACGTCCCGGGCGGCTCCCGCCCGGCGTCGGCGAGGAGGCCCTCGTGCGCGGACAGTCCGGCACCCGCCACGGCTCGGCACCGGTCGCCGTCCACGTCACCACCACCTCCGACGACGCCGTCGACTGGGCAGCCGCCGAGGCCTCGATCCGCGGCCTGCCCCTGCGGCTGGTGCATCCGGTGGACGCCACGACCGAGGCGCTGGGCGCCGTGGCATCCCGGGCCCGCGCAGTCGACCGGGACCTGCCGGTGGAGATCTCCCGGGTGAGCGGGCCGACGCTCCCCGCGCTGCTGCGCGAGAGCCGCACGGCAGCCCTGCTGGTGCTCGGTGCCCCCGCTGCACCAGGGCTCACCCGCCACCGGTCCGGCCGCACACCGCTGCGCCTGGCGGCCTCCGGCGCGTGCCCGGTCACGGTGGTCCGCGCCCTCGCGCGCGGCACCGACCAGCGGTCGGCCCCCCGCGTCGTCGTCGGGATCGACGGTGCGCCGTCCACCGGCCCCGCTCTCGGCTTCGCCGTCCGGGCGGCCCGCGGACGGGGCCTGCCCCTGACCGTCGTGCACGCGTGGAGCGCCGACGCCCCCGCGGACCTCGAGGGGGTGTGCGCCCCACGCGTGGTCACCGAGGCCGGCGCGCTGCGAGTGGTGGACCGGGCGCTCGCCCCGTGGCGGGAGAACCTCCTCGACCTGCCCGTCACGGCGGACCTCCGCCACGGGGACGCCGCCTCCGCGCTCGTCGCGGCCTCCGGCGGTGCGGCGCTCGTCGTCCTGGGGGTCCCCGGCCGACGCCGCCTGACCGGGACCCTCCGGTCGGTGGGGCGGAGGGTGCTGGCCGGGGTCGCCGGCCCGGTCGCGGTCATCGGGCCGGAGGGGCACGGGGCGGAGGAGAGCCGGCGCGGGCTGCGGAGCGCCTCGAGCCGCTGACGGCCGGCGCCCGACGGACCGGCATGCTCCGGCCATGGCTGACCACCCAGATGCGGGAACGCCTCCGCAGGTCCCGCTGCGCACCACCGCCAGCCGCGTGGACGTCCGCCGCGCCGGGCCCGCCGACGCCGCCGCCGTCCTCGCGATGGTGCGGGAGATCGCCGCGCACGAGGGCACCCCGGACGCCGTCGCCGGCGGCCTCGGGACGTGGACGGCGATGCTGGCGCGGCCCGACGTCGTCGTCCTGCTCGCCGAGCGGGACGGCGAGCCGGCCGGCTACGTGTCGGCCGTGCGCCGGCTGCACCTGTGGCTGGGCCGCGACATCCTCGGGCTGGACGACCTCTTCGTCCGCGCGGGGTTCCGGGGCGCCGGGGTGGGCCGGCTGCTCATGACCGAGCTCGGCGCCCTGGCCGCGCGCGAGGGGCTCGCCGTGCGCTGGGAGGTCCGCGAGGACAACGTGGCGGCCCAGCGCTTCTACCGCCGGCTGGGCGCCGACCTGCGCACCAAGGTGGTGGCGTTCTGGCGGCCCTGACCACCGGCCCGCCTCGCACCCGGGGCGGGCCCGGGACCAGGATGGGGCCGTGAGCGATCAGCAGCCGGTGCAGATGAGGGTGTCCCTGGCCCAGGTCGACACGCGGGTCGGTGACCTCGCGGGCAACAGCGACCTGGTCGTCCGCCGGGCGGCGGAGGCGGCGCAGGCGGGCGCCCACCTCGTCGTCTTCCCCGAGATGACGCTGACCGGCTACCCGCCCGAGGACCTGGTGCTCCGGGAGTCCTTCGCCCGCGCCAGCGAGCGGGCCGTGGTGGAGCTCGCCGCCCGGCTGGCCGCCGAGGGGCTGGGCGGGCTGGCCGTCGTCGTCGGCTACCTGGCGCACACGCAGGGCGCAGGGCCGGCCCCGGTCGACGAGCCGCCCACGGACGACGACGACCGGCCCAGCGACGCCAACCCCCGCCGCGGCGCCCCCCGCAACGCCGCGGCCCTGCTGCACGGCGGCGAGGTCGTCGTCCGCTACTACAAGCGGCACCTGCCCAACTACGGCGTCTTCGACGAGGCGCGCTACTTCGTGCCCGGCACCGAGCTGCCGGTGGTCCGGCTGCACGGGGTCGACGTCGCGCTGACCGTCTGCGAGGACCTCTGGGTCGAGGGCGGCCCCTGCGGGGTCGCCGGCCAGGCCGGCGTCGACCTCGTCGTCTCCCCCAACGCCTCCCCCTACGAGCGCGCCAAGGACGACCTGCGGCTGCCGCTGGTGCAGCGGCGCGCCGCCGAGGCGCGGGCGGCGATCCTCTACTGCAACCAGGTCGGCGGCCAGGACGAGCTGGTGTTCGACGGCGACTCGATGGCCGTCTCCCCCACCGGTGAGCTGCTCGCCCGGGCGCCGCAGTTCGTCGAGCACCTGCTCACCGTCGACCTGTCGATCGACCGGGCCCGGGTCGCCGAGCGGCGCGACGGCCGGATCGGCCCCATGACCGTCACCCGGCACGTGCTGGGCGAGGAGCCGGTGCCCGCCTACGAGCCGCGTCCGGCCACCGTCGCCGAGCCGCTCGGCGACTGCGAGGAGGTCTGGCGGGCGCTCGTGCTGGGCCTGCGCGACTTCATCGACAAGAACGGCATGCCCTCGGTGGTGCTGGGCCTGTCCGGCGGCATCGACTCGGCGGTCTGCGCGGCGCTGGCCGTCGACGCCCTGGGCGCCGACCGGGTGCACGGGGTCGGGCTGCCGTCGAAGTGGTCCAGCGAGCACTCGCTGGCCGACGCCGAGGACCTCGCCCGCCGCACCGGGCTGCACTACTCGGTCGTGCCGATCGCGCCGATGGTCGACGCGTTCGAGGCCTCGGTCGAGCTCTCCGGCGTCGCCGCGGAGAACCTGCAGGCGCGGGTGCGCGGCACGCTGCTCATGGCGCTGTCCAACCAGCACGGGCACCTGCTGCTGACGACGGGCAACAAGAGCGAGGTCGCCGTCGGCTACTCCACCCTCTACGGCGACTCCGCGGGCGGCTTCGCCCCGATCAAGGACGTGCCGAAGACGCTGGTGTGGGAGCTGGCCCGCTGGCGCAACGCGCACGCCGCCGGGCGCGGGAAGACCGAGCCCATCCCGCGGAACTCCATCGACAAGCCGCCGTCGGCCGAGCTGGCGCCGGGTCAGGTGGACAGCGACTCGCTGCCCTCCTACGAGGAGCTGGACGCGGTGATCGCCGACTACGTCGACCGCGACCTCGGCCTGGCGCAGCTGCTCGAGCGGGGCCACGACCCCGACGTGGTCGCCCGGGTCCTCCGGTTGGTGGACACCGCCGAGTTCAAGCGCCGCCAGTCGGCGCCCGGCACCAAGATCAGCCTCAAGGCGTTCGGCCGCGACCGGCGGCTGCCCATCACCAACCGGTGGCGCGAGACGCTGCCCACCGTCCGCGAAGGAGCACAGGCATGACGGAGTCGGTCCTCTACGGCGGGCAGTCGACGGCGCGGGTGCGCATCCACCACCTGCAGCAGGCCAAGCAGCGCGGCGAGAAGTGGGCGATGCTCACCGCCTACGACACCTACAGCGCGGCCGTGTTCGAGGAGGCCGGCATCCCGGTGATGCTGGTCGGCGACTCCTCGGGCAACGTCGTCCTCGGGCACACGAGCACCGTGCCGGTCACCGTCGACGACATCCTGCTGATGACCAAGGCGGTGACCCGCTCCACCAAGCGGGCGCTGATCGTCGCCGACCTGCCCTTCGGCAGCTACGAGTCCGGCCCGCAGCAGGCGTTCGACACCGCCGTCCGCATGATGAAGGAGGGCGGTGCCCAGGCGGTCAAGCTCGAGGGCGGTCAGCGGGTGGCCCCACAGATCCGGCTGCTGCACGACGCCGGCATCCCCGTGATGGCGCACATCGGCTTCACGCCGCAGAGCGAGCACGCCCTCGGCGGGTTCCGCGTGCAGGGCCGGGGTGCCGGGGCCGAGCAGCTGCTGGCCGACGCGCACGCCGTCCAGGAGGCCGGCGCGTTCGCCGTCGTCCTGGAGATGGTGCCGGCCACCGCCGCCGCGCAGGTGACCCAGGAGCTCACCATCCCGACCATCGGCATCGGGGCCGGCGTGGACTGCGACGCCCAGGTGCTGGTGTGGCCGGACATGGCCGGGCTCAACGGCGGCCGGGTGCCCAAGTTCGTCAAGAAGTACGCCGACCTGCGCGGCGAGCTGCTGCGCGCGGCGCGGGAGTACGCCGACGACGTCAGGGGCGGGACCTTCCCGGGGCCGGAACACTCGTTCGACTAGGCCCGCTCAGCTCGCTGCGGGGGTCGAACTCGCGCTCTCCGGGTCCTGCAGCGGGCTCCGGGCACGAGCAACGCCTCCAAGGCTGGGTGCGCGCCCCGCGAGCAGCCCGTAGCCGACCGTGTTGAGGCCGATCGCGGTCGCGTAGATGCCCAGCTGCGTGCCGGTCGCGTCGACGTCCAGCCCGAGCGGGTGGAACAGGTAGTGGCCCAGGAAGCCACCCTGGTAGCCCGGCGCACCCGCACGCTCCCGCAGCCACAGCTCGAGGTCGGTGAGCGGGCAGTCGGCGCCGGCCAGGTTGACGCCGAGGATCACCAGCGCGACGGGGGCGTGCAGCAGCACCAGCCGGGGCCACCGGAGGGCGAGCAGGGCACCGGCCAGCATGAGGAGGACGGCGGCGGCGTGCACGAGCGCCACCGCGTTCGCGAGCAGCACTCCCCCACTGTGCCACCGCGGCCCGGCGCTGAGCGCGCCGCTCAGCCGGCGAGCTGGGCCAGCAGCACCCGGGGCGCCTCGGCGAGCGAGGGCCCGTACCAGGTGAGGTGCCGGCCGCTCACGAACGCCGCCCGGGCCTGCGGCCACGCCTCCGGGCCGTCGTCGGGCGTGAAGGCGTACGGCTCGTCCGGGAGGACGACGAGCTCCGCCGGCACCGTCGCGGGCTCGTCCCGGCCCAGCTTCGGGTAGCGGTCGGCGTGCCCCGCCAAGACGTTGCGGACGCCGAGGCGGGCCAGCACGTCACCGGCGAAGGTGTCCCGGCCCAGCACCATCCAGGGGCGGCGCCAGATCGGGACCACGGCGGCGACCTCCGGCAGCCGCACCGGCGCGGTCCAGGCCGCCCGCGCCCCGGCCAGCCAGCCCGGCTCCGGGTGGCCGAGCACCGCGCAGAGCCGGCCGAGCGAGTCCAGCGCCTGGTCCACGGTCGCCGGGGCGGTCACCCACACCGGCACGCCCGCGGCACGCAGCGCGGCGACGTCCTCGTCCCGGTTCTCCTCGGCGTTGGCGACGACGAGGTCGGGCGCCAGGTCGAGCACCCGCCTCACGTCGGGCCACTTGGTGCCGCCCACCCGCGGGACGTCGAGCTCCGCCGGGTGGGTGCACCAGTCGGTCGCGCCGGCCAGCAGCCCGGCGTCGGTCGCGGCGATCGCCTCCGTCAGCGACGGCACCAGCGAGACGACCCGCCGCGGCGGCGGCCCGTCGTAGGGCCGCCCCTGGTCGTCAGACGTCGGTGATCCGGACACCCGCGTGGACCTTGTACCGGCGGTTGACCGACACCAGGTTGATGGTCAGCGCCTCCACCTGGCGGGCGTTGCGCAGCCGGCCCGCGTAGATGCCGCGCATCCCCGGCAGCCGGCCGGCCAGCGCCTGCACGGTGTCCATCGACGCCCGGTCGTCGCCGACCACCATGACGTCGCCGTCGATGGTGGGCCGGGAGAGGTCCTCGAGCAGCTTGGCCGACAGGTGGTGGAAGGCACCGACCACGTGCGAGTCGGGCAGCAGCGCGGCCGCCTGCTGGGCGGCGCTGCCCTCCTCGACGTCGAGCACGTAGGCGCCGAGCTCGTCGAAGCCCATGGGCACGACGCAGTCGACGACGATCTTCCCGGCCAGCGGGGTGGCGAGCCCGGCGAGCGTCGCGGCGTGCCCGGCGAAGGGGACGGCGACGATGACCAGGTCCGCCGCACCCGCGACGTCCACGTTCGAGCCGCCGGTGACCGACACCTCGACCCCGCCGGCCACCGTCGCGGCGCGCTCGGCGACCTCGGCGGCCACCTCGGCGGCGCGTTCGGCGTCCCGGGAGCCGAGCAGCACCCGCTGCCCCTGGGCGGCCAGCCGCACGGCCAGCCCCCGCCCCTGCGGCCCGGTGCCGCCCAGCACACCCACGACCAGTTCCTCGACCGCGCGACCGTCCGTCACGTCCACCCCTTCCGCGGCGCCGGACGACCCGGCGGCTGGCACCGATCATGCCTGGCCCCCGGACCGGCGCTCAGCGCTCCTCCCAGGCGCGGTCCTCCTCGTCGAGCTGCTCGTTGCGCTCGGCGACGGAGGCGAGCGCGTGCTCCGCCTCCTCGCGCGTCCCGTACGGGCCGAGCCGGTGCCGCTCGGCGCAGCCGTCGCGGTCCTCGACCGCGTGGTGCTTGAGGCAGAAGAACCAGGGCCCCGTGCTCATGCGCGCCTCCTTCGCTCGTCGGACCTCCCCAGCCTTCCACCGGTCGTACGCGCCCGCTCGGACGGCGACGACGGCTCCGCGCAGGCCCCCCGCCCTCACCCGGACGAGCACCTCTCGGTGACGACAGCGGAACGGGGGGTGTCGGAACGCCGGTCCGTGAGGCATCCTGCACCGGTGACCGGCCCGGACGTGCGCGCCCCTGACCTGGCCATCCGTTCCCCGGAGCCCGCAGGCGTGCCCGGTCACGAGCACCGCGTCGCCGCCCTGACCGTCGCGGTGCTGCTGACCACCGGCGCCCTGATGGGCTCGGTCAACCTGTTCGTGGACGGCGTGCTCCGCGAGGGCGCCCCGCGGTGGGCCTACGCCGGCACGATGCTGCTCCTGCTCGCCATCGCCGCCTCGCTCGTGGCACGCGGCCGGCTCGGCCCCGGGCACACCCTCGCCCTGGTGCTGCTCGGCGACCTGGTCTACCTCGTCGTGGTGCTCTGCATCGAGGACCCGCTCCGCTACGCCACCCCGCTGATGCTGCTGTTCCCCGCCCTGGCGGCCGGCTGGTTCCTGCGTCCGCGGGCGCTGACCCTGCACATGGCGGTGACCACCGTGGTCTGCCTGGCCGCGCTGTGGCCCAGCTACGACAGCGCGATCGCCCTCGGCGTCCAGGTCGGGGTGAGCGCCTGCACGCTCAACGGCGCGGCCACCGCGGTCTACCAGCTGCGCCGGCGGGTGCAGCGGCTGCTGGCCGAGACCGAGACGCTGACCCTCCTGGACCCGCTCACCGGGCTGCACAACCGCCGCTACCTCGTCGAGCAGGCCGACCGCCTCTGGCGGCAGGCGCGGCGCGACGGCACGCGGGTGTGCGCGATGGTCCTCGACCTCGACCACTTCAAGCGGCTCAACGACGAGTTCGGGCACGCCGTCGGCGACGCCGTCCTCAACGCCGTGGCGGCGTCCCTCTCCGCCGCCGTCCGCCCCGCCGACGTGCTCGCCCGCATCGGCGGCGAGGAGCTGGTGGTCGTGGGCGCGGTGAACGACGCGGCCGAGGCCGGCCTGCTGGCCGAGCGGCTGCGGGCGGCCGTCGCCCGCGGCCAGGGCTCCGGCGGGCACGGCGTCACCGCCTCGATCGGGCTGGCGGTCACCCGGCCGGCCGACGGGGAGGACCCCGTGGCGGCGCTCTGGCGGCTGGTCGACGAGGCCGACGGCGCGATGTACCGGGCCAAGCGCGAGGGCCGGGACCGGGTCGCCACCGCCGGGGTGCCGCGGGCCCGCAGCCCCCGCGCGGAGGAGACCAGCTCCTAGCCGGGCAGTCGCCTCGACCGGTGGGTTCGGCGGTTCTCTGCTTCGCTAGAGGGCATGTCGCTCGTCGCCGCGCCCGGCCCGACGCGCACGGTGCCGCCCCCGCTGCGCGTGCAGGCCGACGTGCGCGACCGGTGGCTGACCCAGCGGCTGCTCGACGTCCTCCCCGGGCTCATGGACCGGGCGGGCATCGACCTGTGGGTCGTCGCCGGCCGCGAGTACAACGAGGACCCGGTGCTGGCCACGCTGCTGCCGGCCTCCTGGCTGTCCGCCCGGCGGCGCACGATCCTGCTGCTGCACCGCAGCGACGACGGCGTCACCCCGGCGGCGGTCTCCCGCTACCCGGTGGGCCAGTTCCTGCCCGCGTGGACCGCCGGCGAGGGGGCGGGGAGCAGCCAGTGGGCGGAGGTCCGCCGGTTCGTGGAGCAGGCCGATCCGCGGCGCATCGGCATCGACGTCTCGGAGGACTTCGCGCTCGCCGACGGCCTCTCCCACACCGAGCACCGGCTGCTCACCGAGGCGCTGGGCCCGTACGCCGAGCGGCTGGTCTCGGCCGAGCGGCTGGCGGTGAGCTGGCTGGAGACGCGGCTGCCGGAGGAGATCGACGCGCTGCGCGGGATGAACCGGCTGGCGCACGAGGTGATCGCGGAGGCGTTCTCCCCCGCCGTCGTCCGGGTCGGCGAGACCACCGCCCTCGACGTGACCTGGTGGATCCGGCAGCACCTGCACGACCTGGGGGTGGAGCCGTGGTTCCAGCCCTCGGTGCTGCTGCAGCGGGCCGGGGTGCCGCTGGCCGAGGACGGGGGCACGCTGCTGCCCGCCGTCCCCTCGGACGCGGTGGTGCGCCCCGGCGACCTCCTGCACTGCGACGTCGGCCTCAGCTGCCTGGGCCTGCGCACCGACACGCAGCGCAACGCCTACGTCCTGCGCCCGGGTGAGACCGACGCCCCGGCCGGCCTGCGGGCGGCCCTGCAAGCGGCGAACCGGCTGCAGGACCTCACCACGGCCGCGCTGGTGCCCGGGCGGACCGGCAACGAGGTGCTGGCAACCGCGCGCGCCGCGGCGGCTGACGAGGGGCTCGACGGGGACGTCTACTCCCACCCCATCGGCTACCACGGGCACGGCGCCGGCCCGGCGATCGGCCAGTGGGACCAGCAGCACGGCGTGCCCGGCGCCGGTGACCACCCGGTGCACCTCGACACGGCCTACGCCCTGGAGCTGGCGGTGCGCCGGACGGTGCCCGAGTGGGGTGGTCAGTGCGTGCGGCTGGGGCTGGAGGAGGGCATCGCGCTCACCGGGGACGGCGTCGGGTACCTCGACGGCCGGCAGACCGACTTCCTGCTCATCGGCTGACGTCGCGCCGCCCCCTGCCCGCGGGGCGGGGGCGGCGCGGACGGCACGCTACTTCTTGCGGGCGTTGGCGGTCTTCTTGTCGTTCGCCTTCTGGATGGCGTCGACGAGTTCCTTCTTCTTCATCTTCGACCGGCCCGTGACGTCGAGCTTCTTGGCGACGTCCATCAGGTGCGACTTGGAGGCGTTGGCGTCGACGCCGCCCTTGGTCTTCCTGGCCGTGCCCCGGCCGCCGGCGGCCTGCGCGTCGGAGGGGCCCTTCTTGCCGCCCTCCTTCTTCTCCCAGTGGTCGCCGACCTTCTCGAACGAGTGCTTGACCGCGGCCCACGCCGTGCGCGCCGCGCGCTCCTCGTCGTCGTACTCGTCCACCGCGGAGTCGTAGGCCTTCGTGTAGGTCCGCTGCGCCTTCTTCGGCGACCGCTGCAGGGTGGCCGGCAGCTCCGACTGCTTGGCGTCGCCCTTCTTCGTCGTCTTCGGCATCGTGATCTCCTCTCGGGTCGGCACCCGCCCTACCCCGGGAGGCGGAGATGATCACCTGGCCGGGCCGGCGCCCCCGTACGGGACCGGGCGGCCGCCCCCCGGTGAGGGAGCGACCGCCCGGCGCTCAGGAGGGTCCGGCAGGCCGGACGGAGCCGGTCAGCGCCCGGCCTGCGCCTCCGCGAGCGTCTCGTGCAGAGCCCAGTACGCGGGCTTGCGCTCGTAGTCCTCGAACATCACCGTCGCCGCGCCCTGGCCGGGCGAGAAGCTCGGGACCCACGAGTACTTGTCGTTGAAGCCCCAGATGGTGAAGGAGTTGCACTCGTCCACCGACAGGCACGCCTCGAGGACGCCCTGGTAGGTGTCGGCCTGCTCGGCGAGCTGCTCCGCGGTGGGCACCCCGTCCTCGGGGAGGGTGAAGCGGACGTCGAGCTCGGTGACCGCCGTCTCCAGCCCCAGGTCGTCGAAGCGCTGCATGTTCTCGTCGAGGGTCTCCGGGAAGGGGTACTGCAGGTCCAGGTGGGCCTGGAAGGCGAACCCGTGCAGCGGGACGCCCTCGGCGAGCAGCTGCTGGGCGAGCTCGTAGTAGGCGTCGCTCTTGGGGCCGATGTCCTCGACGGCGTAGTCGTTGAGGAAGAGCTTGGCCTCCGGGTCGGCCGCGTGCGCCCAGCGGAAGGCGTCGGCGATGATCCCCGGACCGAGCCGCTCGATGAAGATGTTGGCGGTCGCGCCCGTCGAACCGTCCCGCAGCCGCACGCCGCCGTCGTCCCACGTGTCCGCGAAGATCTCGTTGGCGACGTCCCACTGGTCGATGCGGCCCTTGTAGCGGCCGACCACCGTCTCGATGTGCTCCTTGAGGATGGCCCGGAGCTCCTCGTCGGAGTAGTCGCCCTCGGTGACCCACTCGGCCAGCTGGCTGTGCCACAGCAGGGTGTGCCCGCGGACGTCCTGCCCGTGGCGCTCGGCGAAGGCGACGATCGCGTCCGCCGGGCCGAAGTTGTAGACGCCCGGCTCGGGGTGGATGAACTCCCACTTCATCTGGTTCTCGGGCGAGACCGAGTTGAACTCCGTGGCGAGGACCTTGCGGTAGCGGGGGTCGCGGGTGAACGGGTGGGGGTAGTCCGCCTCCTCGTGGTGCCCGCCGCCGGCGACCGCGGTCCCGATGACCAGGTCGTCGGGCGTGACGGTGCGCAGGCCGTTCCGGATGGCCGGACCCGACGACCGGTCCTCCCGGGCCTGGGCCGACGGAGCCGCCTGGTCCTGGGGCGCCGCAGAGGCGGGCAGGACCGCGGTGCCGAGCGCGACCGGGACCAGGGCCACGCCGACCGCCATGCGGGTTGCCACCCGCGAACCGAACCTCACAGAGCGCATGCTGTGCCTTCCCTCGAGACGTCGGAACGACTTCCGAAAACTTCCGGAAACCGGAGCCCGGACGTTACGTAGGTCACAGGGAGGCGTCAACACGAACGGGGGACGGATGCGCGACGCCCCTCCTCGCCCGTCGGGAGGAGCTCGCCCCGCGCACCCGCCCGGGGGCCGCACGACCCGCCGTAGGCTGACCGCTCCGACCAGGAGGAGGTCCGTTGGCCGACGAGCAGACCGGCGCGGTGACCATCGCGGCGATCGCCGCGGCGGCCGGCGTGTCGGTCCCGACGGTCTCCCGCGTGCTGAACGGGCGGTCCGACGTGGCCCCCCGGACCCGGGAGCGCGTGGAGCAGCTGCTCCGCGACCACGGCTACCAGCGCCGGGGCGGCCGGGCCCGCACCCGGGCGCGGCTGGTCGACCTGGTGTTCAACGACCTCGACAGCCCGTGGGCGCTGGAGATCATCCGCGGGGTCGAGGACGTCGCCCACGCGGCGGGCGTGGGCACCGTGGTGACCGCGATCCACCGGCGGGCCAGCGCCACCCGGGTGTGGCTGGACAACCTCGGCGCCCGGGCCAGCGACGGCGCCATCCTGGTCACCAGCGCGCTGGACCCCGAGCTCGACGCCGAGCTGCGCGAGCTGCAGGTGCCCGCGGTCGTCGTCGACGCGGCCGGTGTCCCGGGGCTGGACGTGCCGACCATCGGCGCGACCAACTGGGCCGGCGGCCTCAGCGCCACCGAGCACCTCACCGGGCTCGGGCACCGGCGGATCGCCTTCGTCGCCGGCACCCCCGACCTGTGGGCCAGCCGCGCCCGGCTGGCCGGGTACCGGGCGGGCCTGGAGGCCGCCGGGCTGCCGTTCGACGCCGACCTGGTCGTCGACGGCGATTTCGGCTACGCCTCCGGGGCCCGCGCGGCCGACCGCCTGCTGGCGCTGGCCGACCGGCCGACCGCCGTCTTCGCGGCGAACGACCAGATGGCGCTGGGGGTCTACGAAGGGATCCGGCGCCGGGGCATGCGGGTACCCGAGGACGTGAGCGTCGTCGGGTTCGACGACCTGCCGGAGGCCCGCTGGTCGTCCCCGCCGCTCACGACGGTGCACCAGCCGCTCGCCGAGATGGGCGCGCTCGCGGCGCGGACGGTGCTGCGCATGGTGGACGGCGAGGCGATCGAGAGCCCGCGGCTGGAGCTGGCCACGCGGCTCGTCGTCCGCGACAGCACCAGCCCGTCGACCGCCGCGCACGGCGGGCCCGACGACCTCCGCGGAGCACCCCCGCGCCGGTAGTTTGCGCGCGTGGACACGAGCACCTTCTGGACGCTGGTCGAGGACACCCGCGCCGAGGCGGTCGAGACGGCGAAGGACTCGGTCGTCGCCGAGCACGTCGCGACGCTCACGGCCGCGCTCGAGGAGCTCTCCGACGACGACGTCCTGGGCTTCTACCGGCAGCTCATGGCCGCCCGCGCCCGGGCCAACCGCTGGGACCTCTGGGCCGCGGCGCACGTCGCCCTCGGCGGGGCGAGCGACGACACCTTCCTCGACTTCCGGAACTGGCTGATCAGCCACGGGCGGGACGCCTACGAGCGGGTGCTGGCCGATCCCGACGCCCTGGCCGACCTCGAGTGGGACGAGGACGAGGACGACTTCGGCTGCGCCGAGGAGTGGGCCTACGCCCCGCTCGAGGTGCTGGACGACCGCGGCTTCGCCGAGGAGGACCTCGACCCCGGCCCCGACGAGGTCGACGACCAGTTCGGGGAGCCCGCCGGCGAGCCGTTCCCCGAGGACGACGACGAGTGGTTCCCCGCCCGCTTCCCGCGGCTGTGGGCCGCCTACGGTCAGGTCTGACCGGCCTCCAGGTACCGCGTCCAGTGCGCCCGCTCGGCGTCGGTCATCGGCCGGCTGGCGTTCGCCGCGAAGTCGAACACCACGAGCACGCAGTCGGCGCGGATGGCGACCTCGCCGTCCTGCGCCAGCTCCTGCCGGACGGTGAAGGACTTGGTGCCCAGCCGGGTCACCCAGCTCTGCACGCAGAGCTCCTCGCCGACCCGGTAGTAGAGCTGGCGCAGGTAGTCGACCTCCAGGCGGGCCAGGATCAGCCCGCCGCCGGCGTGGTCGTCCCCGATCGCCAGCCGCGCATCCTCCAGGAGGGCGAGCGCGCGGGCGTGGTTGACGTGGCCCAGCATGTCGGGGTCCGACCAGCGCAGCCGGACCGGGTGCTCGTGCCGCACGTCAGGGCTGGTCCGCGGTCTCGGCGGACTGCCGGTGGGCACCCTGGGCGTCGTCCGGGTCGGGGTGGACCGTCCGCTCCTCGGACTCGGCCAGGATGACCTCCGCGGCGACCTCCTCCATGCCGCTGCCGCGGAGGCCCTCCTCCTCCGGCAGCAGCTGCGCCCGCGTCTCCACGTTGCCCTCGGTGACGTTGTCCAGCGCCTCCGGGCTCGGCTTCTTCTGCGTCGTCACGTCAGAACCGCTGCTGCTCGGTGCCGAGCCCGAGGGCCTGGGCGACCTCCTGGACGTTCTCGAACCGCTGGCCGGCGGGCAGCCGCTGCAGGTCGGCCAGCACGCGGTCGCCGGCGCCGCCCTCCTGCGCCTTGGTGACGAGCTGGTCGCGGTCGGCCGGCCACACCTCCTTGCCCAGCGCCTCGGCGAGCGCGGCGCGGCGGTCGATGCTGCCCTGGTCGGTCCCGGACGGGGTGGCGGCCTGGTGCGGATCGGTCACGGGGAGCTCCTTCGTCGTGGGGGCGCCGGTCAGCTGCCGGCGTCGGTGGAGGCGTCGGTGTAGCGCAGGATGGCGGCCACCGGCTCGTCGCCGGGCAGCGCAGCCGCGGGGACGACGAGCACGCCCGCCGCGCTGGCGACGGCCGCCTCGAGCAGCGCGGGACCGGCGGGGACGACCTCGCCGTGCACCCCGAGCGCGTCCATGTCCTGCTGCTTGACGCCGAGCTCGAGCGGGCTGCTGCCGACCAGCAGGGTCGCGTCGGCGTCCTGCTCGTCGGTGACGAGGAGGGTCTCCACCTGCCCCTTGCGCAGGGCCTCGACGACGGCCGGGGTGCCGGTGACGGCCAGCCCGTGCGCGCCGGCCGCCTGCACCTGGTCGACGGCGGTGGCGATGTCGCGCGCCTCGTGCTCGGCGACCAGCTCGTTCGCGCGCCGGTCGATCGGCTCGCGGTCGGCCCCCGCGGCGCGCCCGCCCTCCTCCATGGAGACGACGAGGTCCGACCACGAGGCGTGCGCCTTGTCGCCGAGGATCTGGCGGGCACGCACGTCACCGGCGAGCAGGACGAAGCGCAGCGGGAGGCGGCGGTTGAAGGACTCGATCTCGTCGGCGACCTTGCCGGCGTTCTCCTCCCACTGGTTCTCGGCGGTGTGCATGTAGGTGTTGTGCGCCCAGCCGCCGACCTTGACCTTGCGCATGTGGAAGGTGTCGCCCTCCACCTGCCGCTCCTCGTCCTCCCGGCCCGCGAGCCCGGCGACGGTGATGTCCGTCCCGACCCGGTCGGCGACGACGACGGCGTGCGGCACCCGGCCGGCCAGCTGGCGCAGCACCGGGAGCAGGTCCGGGTGGGCCGACCACTCGGCGGTCTCGCGGGCGGGTGCGTCGGCCAGCACCTCGTCCAGGACCACGGTGCCGTCGGCGGCGGCGACGACGGCGCGGCCCCGCAGCGTGCCTGCCTCGCCGCCCTCGTTGCCCTCGAGCAGCCGGGCGCGGACGGCCTCGACGACCGTCTCCGGCGCCCCCTGCTCGGTCAGCTGCTCGCTGAGCGCGCGCACCCGGAGCTCCAGCTCGGTGTCGGCGGACTCGGTGGTGTGCGTGACGTCGGCGCAGACCGTGGCGTAGGGACCAGCGGCGGCGAACACCGGCTCCAGGAAGGACACGTCCATGTCGGGGGGACAACTCCTCGGTCGATCGGGGGTGTTCGGTGGGCGGGGCGGCGTGGGGCCGCACTCCCGCCGTCGCCGCCTACCCACCGGCCGGACGCTCACACCCCGTGTCGAACGCGGAGGACCGGGTAGGCGGTCAGGCGACCAGGAACCGCAGAGAGGACCTAGGGATGACCGAGCACGACCAGCTGCCCCTGCCCGACTACGACCACCTGCCCGTGGAGGGCCTGGCCTCGCGGATCCGGACGCTGGACGCCCAGGGGCTGGAGACCCTGCTCGAGTACGAGCGCGCCCACGCCGACCGCGTGCAGGTGGTCACGATCATGGAGAACCGCCTCCAGTCGCTGCGCGAGGGTGCCCAGCCCTCCGGCGGCGACCCGGCCGCGCCGGCCGCCGACGACCCGTCCCACGCCGCGGGTGGCTCGAAGGTCTCCGAGGCGACCACCGGCCCGGCGATGAACCCGCCGTCGCAGGGCGACCCCACCAACCCGGCCCAGCCGCGATGACACCGCGACCCTCCGGGTCGCACCGCGGCCAACGGCCGTCCCCGCTCGGGATGAGCCGCTGCGTCGTGCCTACGCGGACCCCCTCCGGGGGCCCACTCGGCACGACAGGGCCCGACGTCATCTGCTGAAGGTGGCGACGATGTCCATCACGGCGGGGCCGAGGAGCACGATGAACAGCGTCGGCAGGATGCACAGGATCAGCGGGAAGATCACCTTCACCGGGATCTGCATCGCCTTCTCCTCGGCCCGCTGCCGCCGCTTGAGCCGCATCTCCGCCGCCTGGGTGCGCAGCACGTCGGCGATCGACACCCCGTACTGGTCGGCCTGCACGACGGCCCGGATGAACCGGCGCAGGTCCGGGGCACCGGTCCGCTCGGCCAGCGCCAGGTAGGCGTCGCGCCGGGGCTGGCCGACGGCGATGTCCTGCAGGGTGCGCACCAGTTCCTCGGCGAGCGCCCCCTTGCCGTTGCTGCCGGCCCGCGCCATGGCCGCCTCGAACCCGAGCCCCGCCTCGACCGCGATGGTCATCTGGTCGAGGGTGTCGGCCAGCTCGAGCGCGATCGCCTCCCGCCGCTCCTGCCCGCGGCTGTGCAGCAGCAGCTCCGGCAGGAAGTACGCGACCAGCGTCGACACGACCGCGACCAGCCCGGTGAGCACGCCGGGCTCGGAGGTGGCGACCAGCAGGCCGAGCGCGCCGGCGACCACCCCGAGCACGAGCTTGGCCGCCACCAGCCGCGGCACCGGCCAGGCCGCCGGGCGGCCCGCGGTGGCCGCGAGGCGGTCCAGCCGCCGGACGGTCCCCCGCGGGGTCAGCCCGCGGGCGAGGCGGGTCAGCGCACCAGGACCGATCCGGCCGGCGGTGGGCCCCGCCGCGGGGAGCCCGCGCAGCAGGTTCTCGCGCGCCTGCACCGTGGCGGCCGGGGCGCGGCCGAGCAGCGCCCAGCCCAGCAGCGGCAGGGCGGCGCAGACGCCGACGGCGGAGAGGAGGACGGGAACCGGGAGGCCGCTCATCAGAACGTGATCGCCACGGTCTTCTTGAGCCACAGGCCACCGGCCAGCAGCATGAGCACCGCCGCGGCGATCATGCCGTAGCCGACGAGGCTCTCGGTGAAGCCGGCCAGGTAGTCGGGGTTGCTGAGCGAGATGAAGCCGGTGACGCCGAACGGCAGGGCCATGAGCACGACGGCGGAGAGCTTGCCCTCCGCCGAGAGCGCCTTGACCTGCCGGCGGATGGCGTTCCGCTCCCGGATGGTGTTGCCGACCGCGTCCAGCACCTCGGCGAGGTTGCCCCCGACCTCGCGGTGGATGGCGATCGCCTGGGCCACCCAGGTGAAGTCGTCGCTGGCCATGCGAGCGGCGACGTCGTCGAGCGCCTCGGCGAGGTCGCGGCCCACGCGCGTCTCGTTGACGATCCGGGCGAACTCCTCGGAGGTCGGCGCCTCGGCCTCCTGGGACACCGAGTCGACCGCCCGCAGCAGGCTGTGCCCGGCGCGGAGGCTGCTCGACATCAGCTGCAGCGAGTCGTCCAGCTGGTCGGCGAACGCGGCCTGGCGCCGGCCCGCGCGGAAGCCCACCAGCAGCTTGGCGCCGAACGGGACCCCCACCACGAGCAGCAGCGCGAGCAGCGGGCCGCCGACGACGGCGCCGGCGAGCGCGCCCACCACCATGGTGGCCCCGACGGCGAGGACGAAGTCCGGCAGCGTCGTCGACATGCCGGCCTTCTCGAGGGCGGCGGCGCCCGCGGCCAGCCGGCCACGCTTGACCAGCACCTTCTCCACGGCCGCCCCGGCCGCCGCGCCCGCGCCCAGCAGCGGCGACGCCGGCGGCGCCACCGACGGGTCCAGGCGGGCCAGCGGCACCCGCGCGGGGCCCGCCGGGAGGACGACGAGGGCCAGCAGCAGCAGCGCCGCGGCGATCGCGCCGACACCGGCGACGAGCAGGGCACCGGCCACCGTCACCACCTCCCCGCGGCGGCGGGCTCGGCGGCGCCGAACACCCGCGGCGAGAGCCGGATGCCGAGCTCGTCGAAGCGGTCGGTGAAGCGCGGCCGCACCCCGGTCGGCACCGGCTTGCCGAGGAACCGGCCCGAGGCGTCGACGCCCGCGGAGTAGTCGAAGAGGAACGCGTCCTGCAGCGTGACCGTCTCCCCCTCCATGCCCTGCACCTCGGTCACGTGGGTGACCCGGCGGGTGCCGTCGCGCAGCCGGGTCAGCTGCACGACGACGTCGACGGCGGAGGCGATCTGCTCGCGGATGGCCCGCAGCGGCAGGTCCATGCCCGCCATGAGCACCAGCGTCTCCAGGCGGGCGATGGCGTCGCGGGGCGAGTTGGCGTGCACCGTCGACAGCGAGCCGTCGTGCCCGGTGTTCATCGCCTGCAGCATGTCGAGCGACTCCCCGCCGCGGCACTCCCCCACCACGATCCGGTCGGGCCGCATGCGCAGCGAGTTGCGCACCAGGTCGCGGATGGTGACCGCACCCCTGCCCTCGATGTTGGGCGGGCGCGACTCCAGGCGGACGACGTGCTCCTGCTGGAGCTGCAGCTCGACGGCGTCCTCGATGGTGACGATGCGCTCGCCGTCCGGGATGAACGAGGACAGCACGTTGAGCAGCGTCGTCTTCCCGGTGCCGGTGCCGCCGGAGACGATGACGTTGAGCCGCGCCTCGACGCAGGCGTGCAGCAGCTCGGCCATCTCCGGCGAGAGCGTGCCGAAGCCGATCAGGTCGGTGACGGTGAAGGGGTCCTTGGAGAACTTGCGGATGGTCAGCGTCGACCCGCTGAACGCCAGCGGCGGGATGATCGCGTTGACCCGCGAGCCGTCCGCCAGGCGCGCGTCCACCAGGGGCGAGGACTCGTCGATCCGCCGCCCGACCCGGGAGACGATGCGGTCGATCACCCGGCGCAGGTGCTCCTCGGAGGTGAACCGCGTCGCGGTGCGCTCCAGCTTGCCGCCGCGCTCGACGTAGATCGCCTCGGGCCCGTTGACCATGATCTCGCTGACCGCGTCGTCGTCGAGCAGCCGCTGCAGCGGGCCGTAGCCGAGCACGTCGTCGGCGAGCTCGGCGGTGAGCCGCTGCCGCTCCTCGGTGCTGAGCGGGACTTTCTCCTCCTCGACGACCTCGTCGAGCTCCTTGAGGACGACCGCGCGCAGCGCGTCCTCGGCCATCGACGGGTCGTTCATCCGGCTGCCCATGCGCTCGAACAGCGCCTTGCCCACCCGGTCCTTGAGCCGGGTGAGGGCGTCGGTGGGCGGCGGCACCGGGGCCGACGCCGGTCGAGCGGCCGGCACCGGGCGCGCGGCCACGGCGGCCGGGGCGGTGGCCGGGGTCGCGGCGGCGACCGGCCGGGGCTCCCCGCGGGCGGCCTCCAGCCGCTGCGCGAGGTTCACGACGCCGCCCGGTGCTTGGCCCGGTAGCGCCCCGCCTTCATCAGCGGCGTCGCGGAGAAGCGCGACACCAGGCGGCGCAGCTCGCGGACCATCGGGTCGCGGCGGCCGCCGCTCTGCAGGATCGGCACCCCCTGGTTGGTGGTGGCGGGCACCGACGCCGACCGGGGCAGCACCACGTCGACCCCGGTGCCGATCGTCGTCTCGACGTCACGCACGGAGAGGCCGCCCTTCGGGTCGGCGAAGTTCATGACGACGTGCCGCCCGGCGGGGATCAGGCACAGCTCGCGCAGGACGTCCATCTCCTTGCGCAGCCCGCGCACGCCGGGCACGTCCATGCTGCTGAGCATCACGACGTCGGAGGCGCGGTCCAGCGCGGCCAGCGTCTGCTCGGACAGCCCCGGCGCGGTGTCGACGACGACGTAGCGGAACTCGCGGGCCAGCGAGGCCAGCAGCCGGCTGACGTCCTCGCCGGTGATGCGGTCCCCGGCGGCGGGCGAGTCCGAGCCGCAGACGGCGTAGAGCCCGCTGGGGTGCTGGGTGAGGAAGGTCTTGAGGAGCATGGTGTCCTCGCTGGCCGGGCCCTGGACGGCGTCGGGCAGCGTGTACTCGGGCACCAGGCCCAGCGCCGAGGCGACGTCCCCGAACTGCACGTCGAGGTCGACCAGCACCGTGGACTGCGGCGCGGCCGCCGTCAGGCCGATGGCCAGGTTGGTCGAGACGGTCGTCTTGCCCACCCCGCCCTTGGGCGAGGCGATGGTGATGACCCGGCCCGCGTAGCGGTCGGTCTCGGCGACCGGCCGCAGCACCCGCCGCCGCCCCGCCGCCGCGTGGCCGGCGCGCTCCACCGCGGCGGCGATCTCGGCCACGTCGGCGTCGGGCGGGAGCAGGTCGCGGATGCCGGCGCGCATGGCCGCGCGCCACATGTCCGGCGACGGCTCGGCCACGAGGACGACGGTGACGCCTGGGGCCTGCACGTCCAGCCGGCCGGCGAGGGTGAGCACCTCGGGCGCCGGCGCGTGCGGGCCGACCAGCAGCACGTCGGGCAGTTCGTCGTCGACGAGCTGCTCGAACAACCGGGCGGGGTCGCTGGGCAGCCGGCCCGGCGGCAGCACCTGCAGGTCGCCGCCGGTGGCCTCCTTCACGCGCAGCACCAGGTCCTCCCCCGCTCCCGCCAGCACGACGCGGCTCATGAGTAGGCCTTTCCGTAGATGGTGTCCGGCGTCAGCACCGCGGTGCGGGAGACGTCGGGGTCGGCGGGCTCGAGCGAGAGCCAGATGCTGGCGTGCTCGGCGCCGAAGACGATCGCCTCGGCCTGGGCGGCGGTCACGGCGAAGGTGACCATGAGGCTGCCCGAGGGGACGGGCGCGGAGACGGTGGTCGTCCCGTCCGCGGGGGCGGCCGGCGGGGCGGGCGCCCCCTGCACCTGGGTGACCAGCACCTCGTGCAGCACGGAGTGGGTGGTGGTCGTCTGCGACATCGAGACGAACACCCCGACGGTGTCGCCGGCCGCCAGCCGCCCCCCGACCGCGCGCTGCGGCTCCAGGACGATGCTGACCTCCTGCATGCCCTCGGGCACGGGCACCGTGCCGGGGACCTGCAGGTCCCCCGGCAGCTCGAAGCGGCTGTCCAGGAGCTGCTCGCCGGGTGCGAGGTCGACGGTGGCGACCCGGTCGGCCAGCGCGGCCAGGTCGGTGACCCGGCCCGGCAGGGCGGCCTTGGCCGGCAGCAGCTCGACGCCGACGAGCTCGGCGAGCGCGCCGGCCGGGGTGCCGGCCGGGATCGGGGCCCGGGCCACCAGCACCTCCACCGGCTGCGCCCCGGCCAGGGCACGGCTCTCCGCGCCGCGCACGTAGCCCACGAGGACCGCGGTGCCGGCGACGACGAGCACGAGGGCCGCGACGGCGGCCAGGAATCGACGTCTCACGAGTGGGCGCCCCTATCGGATCAGGCGGAGGATCGAGGCCCCGAGGGTCGGGGCGTCCGGGCTGGAGCTCCAGTCGTCGGAGAGCTCGACGAAGCGGGTGAAGTAGCCGGTCAGGCAGCGGTCCTCGCCCTTGCAGGGCTTGTTCCAGGTGTACTGGCCGCCGAAGTGGTAGCCGGTGATGGTGAAGGCGGCGTACGCGTGCACGTGGTACTCGCCGCCGGAGCCCGTGCCGCGTGCCTCGTCGAAGATCGGCAGCAGCACCGTGCGGTTCTGCAGCGCCTCGAAGTCGGCGACGCTGCACCCCTGCGACGGGTTGTTGCCGGGCTCCGACGTGAACCACGCCGCGATCCGGCTCGTCGCCTTGCACGTCCCGCCGTCGGTGACCAGCCACCCGAAGCCGCCGGGCACCGGGTTGCCGGACCGGGGGCCGGGGCAGTTCGTCACGGTCTTCTTCGGCAGGCCGATGTACTGCTCGGTCTCCGTGGACGGCAGGCCGCCGCCGGTCTGCTCGAGGAACTCGCACCAGGAGAAGATCAGCGGGAGCTGGGCGGTGCCCTGGCTCGGGGCGCCCCAGCCGACGGTCGCGGTCGCCTGCACCTGGCTGCTGTCGTGCCCGATGACCGGCGCGAACCAGTGCTCCTTGGGGGCGGCGCCGGTGACGGTCACGCTGAGCGGGTCGCTGCTGAGCACCGGCTGGGCCGCCGTGCCGGTGGGGTCGTTGTGGCTGATCAGCTGCTGCGCCGTTGCCAGCATGTCGCCGCAGTTGCCGCGGGAGCAGTCCTGGGCGACGGCGATGGCGGCGGCGTCGGCCGCGACCTGGAGCCGCGCGCGCTCGGCGTACAGCGCGCCGATGTCGACGGCGATGGCGGCGAAGCCGAGGAGGGGGACGAGCACGAGGGCGAAGACGACGGAGGTGGCGCCGCGTTCGCCGTCACGGCGGCGGATCAACCGTTGCACCGCATGACCCCCGTTCCGGTGAGCTGGATCTCCGAGCCGAAGAAGCCGGTCAGGTACGGCTTCGGGTAGGTGATGGTGAGGCGGACGGCGGTGTCGCCGGCGCCGGTGGTGGGGCAGGTCGCCGCGGTGCCGCCGACGACCTCGATGCGGATCTGGGCGTCGGTCACCGCGGGGCGCAGCGAGGCGGCGGCGGTGCGCACGACGGCGCGGGCGTCGGCCGGGTCGTTGCGCAGGGCCATGGCCCGCACCCCCTCGCGGGCGGCGGCCGAGAGCGTGCCCTGCACCTGGAAGGCGTGGCCGAACTCGGCGATCCCGATGAGCAGCACGAGCAGCAGCGGCACGATGAAGGCGAACTCGACCGCGGTCGCGCCCCGCTCGTCGGAACGACGTCGGCCCATCCCCGGCACCACCTCTCCTCGTGCGACGGCGCAGCGGCCCTCGGGGCGAGGGCCGCTGCGCCGGAGACCGCTACGGCGTCGCGCAGCAGCGAGCGATCACTCGGCGGGGGTGGCCGCGCCGCCCTCGACGGCGGGCAGCTCGTCGCTGACGGACGTGAAGAGGGCCTCGAGCTGGTCGCCGAGCAGCGCCACGGCGCCGATGATCACGACGGCGATGAGGCCGACCATGAGGCCGTACTCGACGGCGGTGGCGCCCTTCTCCTCACGACGGAGGCGCTCCTGGGCGACCGCGACGAGGCTGGCGATGGTGGCGTAGGCGTTGATCACGTGCACTCCCTGGGGTGTCGGCCGTCCGGCGGGATCGGGTGATCCCGCCCTGTGCGGCTGCTGGGGGGAGTTGTCGTGCAGGACACGCCGTCGCTTGAGCCCCGTTCACCCGATCGGCGGACACCGGCCCGCCTCCCGGGCGACCGGCCGCCGATGCCGCTCACGCGGGGTGAGCGGATCAGCCGAGGAGAGCGCCGCCCCAGCCCACGGCGAGCGCGGCACCCGCGAGCATCGCCGGCCCGAACGGCAGCTCGCTGCGCCGGCCGACCCGCCGGGCCGCGAGCAGCGCCAGCGCCACCGCGGCCTGCACCACGAAGCCCGCGACCGCTCCCAGGAGCACCGCGTCCCAGCCGAGCCAGCCCAGCGGGAGGCCGATCAGGGCGGCCAGCTTGACGTCGCCCATGCCCAGACCGGCCGGCGAGATCAGCGCCATCACCAGGTAGCCGCCGAACAGCACCGCGGCGGCCAGTCCGGCGCGCAGCAGCTGGTCCCAGGCGCCGCCGGCCGCCGCGGCCACGGTGAGCAGGGCGGCCGTGGCCGCGACCGCCGGCCCGGTCACGCGGTCGGGCAGCAGCCGGTGGCGCAGGTCGACCAGCGCCAGGAGCACGCCCGCCCCGGTGACGACGAGGAACGCCGGCAGCGCCCAGCCTGCCCCGAGCCGCAGCGCCACGAGCGCGAACAGCGCGGAGGTGAGCAGCACCGTCAGCGGGGCGGGCAGCACCCGCCGGGGGCGCGGCCCCCCGCCGCCGTCCCAGGGGAACGCCGCGGCGAGCCGGTCGGCCGCCGTCCCGGCGAGCAGCCCCAGCACCCCGGACACCACGACCGCCGCGACGGTCACCGGCCGGGGACCGGGGGCTCGGGCATCACGGCGCACACCCTGGCACAGCCGACCGCGGGCTCGCGGCAGGCTGCACCGGAGCGACGGCGAGCGGAGTGCCCGACGGTGGGTAAGACTCCGCTCGTGACTGTGGACGAGGGCTCGACCCACCGCACCGCGGCGGTGTGGTCCTACCGGGGCCACGGCGTGCACGCCGCCCCCGGCGTGCACGAGTACGCGCTCGAGCTGGTCCGGCAGCAGCTGCCCGAGGGCGGCCGGATCCTGGAGGTGGGTGCCGGCTGCGGCGCGCTGGCGACCCGGCTGATGGAGGCGGGCTTCGACGTCGTCCCCACCGACCTGGACCCGCCGCACGAGTGGATCCACCGCCTCGACCTCGACGACCCGCAGTGGACCGAGGAGACCCGCGGCCCCTTCGACATGGTGGTCTGCGTCGAGACGCTCGAGCACGTGGAGAACCCGCGGAAGGTGCTGCGCTCGATCCGGGCGCTGCTCGAGCCCGGCGGCAAGCTGCTGGTGAGCACGCCCAACGTGGGCCACCCGCACTCGCGGCTGAAGATGTTCCTGCGCGGCGCCCCGTTCATCTTCGGGCCGGGGCACTACTACCAGCCCGGCCACATCTCGATCCTCCCCGACTGGCTGCTCGCCGAGCACGTGCGCACGGCCGGGTTCGGGGACGTCACCGTCACCAGCGGCGGGTCCACCTGGTACGTCGGGGTCCGGCGTCTGGCCCACCGGGTGGAGACGGCGCTGCTGTGGGTGATCGGGCTGCGGCCGCGGGCCGAGTCCGGCGAGGGCATCTGCACGTTCGTCACCGCCGTCGCCGAGTGACACCGGCCGGGGGACGCGGGCGCCCCCCGGCCGTCGCTCAGCCGCGGGTCAGCTGGAACACCGAGATGGTGCCGTCGTCCTCGTTGCTGGTGAGGAACAGGTGCCCCCGCTTGACGGCGAGCAGGCCCTCGGGCGCCTCCCCCGTCGGCAGCACCTGCAGCAGCTCGGGCGCGGTCTCGTCGGCGAGGTCGTAGACCAGCACCGCGTCCCCCCGCTCGGAGCCGATGAAGCCGTAGGTCGTGCCGTGCAGCGCGGCCACCTCGACGCCCTCGAACTCCGCGCCCTTGTCGTCGCTGCGCCCGTCCGGGTAGCGGCCGGCGGCGGCGAGGGCCTGCTCGGCCGCCCCGCCGGAGCTGCTGACCACCTCGCCCGCCGGGGAGAAGACCGTCCAGCCGCGTCCGCCGCTGGGCTCCGCGGCCAGGTCGCCCTCGTCCGCGGTGACCAGGTTGCCCTCCGGCGTCCACTGGACGGCGTCGGGCTCGCGCGGGGCGGTGAACGCGTCGTCGAACGCGACGACGTCGTCGTCGGCCGTGTCGGCGTCGGTGCGGGTCACGGTCCCCGCGGAGAAGGAGCCGACGACGGTGCGGGTGCGCAGGTCGACCAGGGCGACGGCGTTGTTCTCCTGGAGGGTGACCGCCGCGACGCCCTGCCGGTTGATGTCCACGTACTCCGGCTCCGGGTCCTCGGGGAACGCCGCGCCCTCGAGGCCGGTCAGGTCGACCCGGTCGACGGCCCAGCGGTCCGGCGTGCCGTGCAGGTCGACGACGGCCAGGAAGCCGGCCGGTGCCTGCGACAGGCCGCCCTCGACGCCGTCGACCTCGATCTCCTCGTCGCGCTGGTTCTCGATGGCGACGGCGGCCACCGCACCGTTCGGGCTGATCGCGATGGAGTCGGGCTGCCCCCCGAGGTCGAGGGTCCGGACGACCGACCGGGTGCGCAGGTCGATGACGGCCAGCTCCCCCGACGGGTCGGTGAAGGAGGTGCTGGTGTCGACCACGGCCAGCGCGTGCCGCCCGTCGCGGGTGACGGTGACCGACGTCGGCTCGCCGTCGACCGGCACCGCGCCGAGCGCGCGGGGGTGTGCGGGCCTGGTCAGGTCGACCAGCCCGACCTCGCCGGTGGCCGAGTCGGTGTACAGCAGCGTCCGGCCGTCGGGGGTGACGGCGAGGATCTCGGCGACCTCACCGCTCACCTCGACGGTGGCCAGTTCGGCGAAGGCGGGCGCGGGGGCCGGCACCGCGGCGGCCGGGGCTGCGGTGGCGGCCAGCAGCAGGGCGGCGGCCGGGAACGACGAGGCGAGAAGCCGGGCGCGGGATGGCACGGGGGTGCTCCTGGGGGTCGAGGGACGACGGGTGAGGCCGACCCTGACCAGCGAAGACGACGCCCCGGCGACGACCGGGCCAACCGCGGGTGACCGGAGCGCGACCAGCTCCACGCACGTGCGCCCCCTGCCCGGGAGCCGGGCAGGGGGCGCACGTCGTCGAGCGGTGGTTACGGCAGGAAGGCCACGTGCGGGTGGTCCATGTGGTTGGCCGTCGGCGAACCGCGGTCCTCCATGCCCTGCCACGCCCAGCCGGTCCACGAACCGGCGATGCGCTGCTCCCAAATCACGTAGTCCACGCCGAGGCGCGCCGCGTTGTCGATGACGTACTGCGCGATGGCGTGGCCCTTGGCGGAGTCGCTGTAGACCATGAAGTCGGCCGCCAGGCCTTCGCGGGGGCTGTGGCCGGGGCGGGTGAGCACGGTGCCGACGCCGTGCACCTCGGCGATCTCCTGCACGTCGGGGCGGACGTGGGCGTCCCACTGGTCGTAGG
>NZ_SSXA01000034.1 GCF_021698975.1 Blastococcus sp. KM273128
CCGCACCGCCCGCTCACGGAACTCGGGCAGGTACCTCTTGGGCATGGCGCCATCCTCCTGGACTCACAAGGAGGCGGCATCAAACCCGTGACGGTTCACTCCGCCACATCGAGTCCCGCGCGCTGGACAGCGCCGCCACTCGGGCGGCCAACCGTGAGGCCGCCGGGCGGGAGGTCCGCACCAGCACCGCCGGTGGCGCGAAGTACAACGCAGTGGGCGCCTGGCGGCGCATGTTCAAGGTCGCCGTCAAGGACCGCCACCTCGCGAAGGCCTTCGACCCCTCCCAGGAAATCAGCAAGCCCAAGCGCAGCGACGGCACCCGCATGGCCTTCGAGCAGTTCCAGCTCGACGACGTCTGGGCCGTGGCCACCGGAACCGGCGACGACCCCGTGCTCGACGAGCACGTCCTGGAGACCATCCTCATCGCCGGGGCCCGCCAGGAGGGCATCCTCAACCTGACCCTCGGCGGGCTGGACCACGTCGAGTGCACCATTCGGCTCGACGAGTAGTTCGGCAAGGTCGTCCACCAGCCGGTGCCCGACTGGTTCATCGCCAAGCTGCACGCCTTCGCGGTCGGCCGGGGTGCAACCCGGCCCGGCGACGCCGTCTTCCGCTACCACCCGGGCGGCCGCCGGCGCGGAGCCCCCATCGGCAGCCGCCGCTTCGACTACCTCTTCGAGGACCGCATCCAGGCCCGCCTGCCCTGGGCGGACAAGGAGCAGGTCACCGGCCACACCGTGCGGCACCACGCCATCACGGTGGTCGAGCGCGAGTTCAGCCACGCGGTGTCGGTGGCCTTCGCCAGGCACGAGCCCGAGGGCGTCAACGGCCGGTACACGGTGGCCCGGCCGAAGGAGGTCGCCGCGGCCGTCGTCGCGCTCTACGGCGGCGACCACCCCTGGCTGCACCGCGAGCCGCGGCCGCGCACTGACTGACGCCGTCGCCGCCCGCAGGGGCCCCACCGCCGGGTGGGGCACCTGCGGCGTTTCGGCGGGGATCTCCGCACCGCCGTCCGGCCGTGTGGAACCCCGGGGTGCTCATCACCCAAGGGCGGTCGGCGGCTGCACCCGGGCGGGTGGGCAGGTCTCGGTGGGCCCCGTCCTCGCCCTCCAGGCGCCGCCGCGTCGGCGCGCGATCGGCTCGCCGGCCGGCGTCACCGGCTGAACCGCAAGCCGAGCAGGGCTGTGGAAATACCCTAGGGGGGTATAAGGTTAGCGTCGGTGCAGGTCCCCCGGCGCTGCCACTCACCCGTCTCCGGCGGGTCCGGCGGCCGGCCGGTGGAGCAGTGCGAGGCAGAGGGGAAGGTCATGTCAGATCCGACGAACGGCCCGGGCCGCCACGCGGGGCAGCCGGACGCGGCGGTGCCCGGCCACCACCACGGCCACGGGCCGACGCACGGACAGGGACTGCCGGTCGCCGCCGGCGACGGCCGCGTGGGCGTGGAGGACCCGCTGCGCGCCGCCGCCGGCTCCACCCCCGACGGCCACGCGGTGCACGGCGGGCACGAGGACCACGGTGGCCAGGGAGACCTCGGCGGTCACGCGGCGCACGGCGGGCACGCCGGCCACGGCGGTGATCACGTGGCGATGTTCCGTCGGCTGTTCTGGCTGATGCTGACGCTGGCGGTGCCGACGGTGCTGCTCAGCGGCATGTTCGCCGACATCGTCGGCTACACGCTGCCCGACGTCCCCGGCCTGGAGTGGGTGTCCCCGGTGCTGGGGACGGTGATCTACGTCTGGGGTGGGTGGCCGTTCCTCACCGGCGCGATCGGGGAGATCCGGGCCCGCAAGCCCGGGATGATGCTGCTCATCGGCATGGCCATCACCGTGGCCTTCCTCTCCTCCTGGGGCTCGACAGTGGGCCTGCTCTCCCACGAGCTGGACTTCTGGTGGGAGCTCGCGCTGCTGATCGTGATCATGCTGCTCGGCCACTGGCTGGAGATGCGATCGCTGGCCCAGACCTCCTCGGCGCTGGACTCGCTGGCCGCGCTGCTGCCCGATGAGGCGGAGAAGGTGGTCGGCGACCAGGTGGTCACGGTGCCCCCGGCCGAACTCGTCCTCGGCGACGTGGTCATCGTCCGCCCCGGCGGCCGGGTGCCGGCCGACGGCGAGGTCGTCGACGGAACCGCCGACGTGGACGAGTCGATGATCACCGGCGAGTCCAAGCCGGTGCGCCGCGGGGTCGGCGACACCGTGGTGGCCGGCACCGTGGCCACCGACACCGCGATCCGGGTGCGGGTGGCCGCGGTCGGGGAGGACACCGCGCTGGCCGGCATCCAGCGGCTGGTTGCCGAGGCGCAGTCCTCCACCACGCGGGCTCAACTGCTCGCCGACCGAGCCGCCGGCTGGCTGTTCTGGTTCGCCGTGACCGCCGCGGCGATCACCGCCGTCGTGTGGAGCCTCTACGGCGCGCCGGACAGCGCGCTGGTCCGGGTGATCACGGTGCTGGTCATCGCCTGCCCGCACGCCCTGGGGCTGGCGATCCCGCTGGTGGTGTCGATCTCCACGGAGCGGGCGGCCCGCGGCGGGCTGCTGGTCAAGGACCGCGGGGCGATGGAGCGGATGCGCACCGTCGACACCGTGCTGTTCGACAAGACCGGCACACTCACCAAGGGTGAGCCGGCGGTCAACCACATCGCCGGCGTCGACCGCACCGAGGACGAGGTGCTGGCGCTGGCCGCGGCGGCGGAGGCCGACAGCGAGCACCCGCTGGCGCGTGCGATCGTCGCCGCCGCCCGCCAGCGGAACCTGCCCGTGTCCCCGGCGGCGGAGTTCCGTGCGTCGGCCGCGGTCGGGGTGACTGCCACCGTCGACGGGCACACCGTCGCCGTCGGCGGGCCGAACCTGCTGACCGAGCACGGCCTGGCGCCACTGGCCGACACCCGGCCGTGGGCAGCCGAGGGCGCGACGGTGCTGCACGTCCTCGTGGACGGGGACGTCGCCGGAGCGCTGGCCCTGGCCGACGAGATCCGGCCGGAGTCCCGGCAGGCGATCGACGCCCTGCACGCCTTCGGCGTCGACGTCGTCATGATCACCGGCGACGCCGAGCCGGTCGCCCGCGCGGTGGCCGCCGAGCTCGGCATCGACCAGGTGTTCGCTGGGGTCCGTCCGGAGGACAAGGCCGAGAAGGTCGCCGTCCTGCAGTCCCAGGGCCGGGCCGTGGCCTTCACCGGGGACGGCGTCAACGACGCACCAGCCCTCGCCCGGGCCGATGTGGGCATCGCGATCGGCGCCGGCACCGACGTGGCGATCGGCTCCGCCGGGATCATCCTGGCCTCCTCCGACCCGCGCGCGGTCGTGTCGGTGATCCGGCTGTCGCGGGCCAGCTACCGCAAGATGCAGCAGAACCTGTGGGCCGGCGCCGGCTACAACCTGATCGCGGTCCCGCTCGCCGCCGGCGTGCTCGCCCCCATCGGCTTCGTCCTGCCGATGGAGGTCGGCGCGCTGCTGATGAGCCTGTCCACCGTCGTCGTGGCGTCCAACGCCCAGCTGCTGCGGCGGCTGGACCTGCGCCCGGAGGCCAGCGTCGCCGAGGTCACCGCCGGCCGGCTGGCTCCGGAACGGCGGTCCGCGGCGGCCGCCGAGCCGACCGCGGCCGGGCGGCGCTGACCGGCTCCGGCCGCCGGGCACCGTCCCGGCGGCCGGGACTGCGGGCGTCGTAGCCTCGCTGAGGAAAGGGGGGGTGGGCATGGCGGCACGAGGATGGGCAGCGCTGCTGCTGCTGGCCGCCGTCTTCGCCATGCACGGCCTGCAGTGCACCGCCGTCGGCACCGATCACACGGCCGGACACGGCACTGCAGGGATCGCTGTGGCCCCCGCCGAGCAGCTCGAGGGTGGTCTGCACGCAGGGGCGGTGAGCCCCGGCCCCGACGCGCACAGTGCCGTCCACGACAGGAACCCCGGCAGCGTGCACGCCGCCGCCGCGATGGCTGCCGCCGCCCCTCTGGCCGGCCTGCTGACCGCCGGCCACGACAGCACGGCGCCGGCCGGAGCGGCCGGGCACCTGTGGACGCTGTGCCTGGCGGTGCTCGCCGCCGGGCTGGCGGTGCTGGTCGCCCTGCTGCTGCCCCGCCTGCTGACGCTGCTGCCGGCGGCGTGGGCGCGGCTGCGCGCGCACGCCTCCACCGGCCTGGCGCCCCTGCGCCCGCCGGACCTGCACGCCCTCTGCCTGCTGCGGATCTAGGCCGACCGCCTCCACCGCCCCCGCCTCAGCGCCCGTGCTGGCCCGGCGGCGGTGTACGCGCACGTCCACCGGCCAACTTCTGCAGCTTCAGGAGACATCCACCATGACCCGCACCACCGCACGCCTGACCAGCCTCACCGTTGCCCTGCTCGCCGGCGCACTCGCCCTCGCCGGCTGCGCCGACGACGACAACGACGCCGCCGGGCACGGCTCGATGATGAACGACACCGGCTCCTCGGCCAGCTCCTCGGCCGCGCAGGCCGAGTTCAACGACGCCGACGTCACCTTCGCCCAAGGCATGATCCCGCACCACCGGCAGGCGATCGTCATGGCCGAGCTCGCCGAAGGACGCGCCGCCGACCCGCGCGTGCTCGACCTGGCCGCCCGCATCCAGGCCGCGCAGGACCCCGAGATCGAGACGATGTCCGGCTGGCTGCAGGACTGGGACGCCGACGGCGGCCACATGGACGGCATGGACGACGGCATGGGTGCCATGGATCACGGCGAGGGCGGGATGATGTCCGAGGGCGACATGCACGCGTTGATGTCCGCCACCGGCCCGCAGTTCGACCGCCTCTTCCTCGAGCAGATGATCGTGCACCACCAGGGCGCGGTGGAGATGGCGGCCGAGCACTCCGCGAACGGCCGCAACGCCGAGGCGCTCGCGCTGGCCCAGTCCATCCGCGACAACCAGAACGCCGAGATCGCCGAGATGCAGCAGCTGCTCACCGAGCTGGGCGGCTGACCCGGCCGCGGCGGGGCCGGCGCTCAGGCCCGCCCCGCCGCGCACCGGCCCGGTCCGCCCTCGCACCGCCCTGGAGCATTCGGATGCCCACGAACCGCACCGCTCGCGCCGCCGTCGCCGGCGGCGTCCTGCTCACCCTGCTGACCGGTTGCGCGGCCACCGACGAGTTCGCCACACCCGCGCCGGGCGACACCCTCGGCACGCTCCCGGCCGCGCACGTGCACGCCGTCGCCGTCGATCCCGGTGACGGTGCGCTGCTGCTGGCCACCCACGAGGGGCTGATCACCGTCGCCGACGACGGCCGGCCGGCAGCCGTCGGCCCGGTCATCGACCTCATGGGATTCACCGTCGCCGGGCCCGACCACTACCTGGCGTCGGGGCACCCCGGGCTGCGCACCGACCTGCCCAACCCGGTCGGGCTCATCGAGAGCACCGACGGCGGGGAAACCTGGGCGCCGCTGTCCCGCGCCGGCGAGTCCGACTTCCACGCCCTCACCGCCCTGCCCGGCGGGGGTGCGCTGGGCTACGACGGGGCGCTGCGCCGCACCGCCGACGGCACCACCTGGGAGCAGCTGGCCATCCCGGCCGAGCCGCACACCCTCACCGCCACCCCCGACGGCCACGTGCTGGCCACCACCGGCGCCGGGCTGCTGCGCTCCACCGACGCCGGGGCTACGTGGGCGCCGGTGGACGACGTGCCGCTGCTGCAGGTGGTGACCTGGTCCGGCGACGGCACCGCCGCGGTCGGCATCACACCGGACGGGGCGGTGTGGACCAGCACCGACGCCGCGGCCAGCTGGACCCAGCGGGGGCAGCTGGACGGGGCGCCGCAGGCGGTGGCCGCGACCACCGCCGACGGCGAGCTTCGCGTCCTCGTGGCGACCGACCACGGCCTGCTGGAGTCCACCGACGGCGGCGCCACGTTCACCACGCTGTTGAGCACCTGAGCCGCCGCTGACCACCTGAGCCGCCGCGCCGGTCAGCCGGTCGGGCAGTCGCGCAGCGCCGAGCCCTCGAACTCGGGGACGGGTCGGGCCTGCGCCTCCTCGGGCGTCTCGGCCTCCCCGTTCTCCTCGATGTCCTGGATCAGCCACTCCATCTCGGCGATCTCGCGCTCCTGGGCGCGGATGATCTCGACGGCGAGCTCGCAGACGCGGACGTCGGTGATGTCGGCGCGCTCGGAGCGGGTGATGGCCAGCGAGTGGTGCGGGATCATCGCGCTCATCCAGGCGGAGTCCTGCACTGTGGCCTGGGTGCGGTCCAGCGCGATCCCTCCGCCCAGCAGCAGCAGGCTCACGGCCACGATGGCGATGTTGCCCTTCATGTTCTTGTACATGTTGAGCATCCAGGCCAGCATGACCAGCCCCATGGTGCCGCCCATGGTGATCGCCATGAACACGCGGCTCTGGCTGAACTGGACGTGGCTCCACTCCCAGGTGCCGGCGAACATCGTCCAGTACATGACCACCATGGACGTGGTGATCATCGCCGCGAAGCGCAGGTACATCTTCCGCTGCATCTTCTTCTGCATCCCACCGTCGTCGGAGGCGTCGTGGTGGCCGGACTCCTCGCCGCCGTGCCCGCGCGAGTGGTCCTCGTTGCTGCTCTTGGTCGCCATGGGTTGGTGTTCCGTTCTCTCGCCGACCGGTCTCCGGGGGCCGGGCGTGGGTGGTCGTGCCTGCCGACGTCCCGGCGCCTGGTAGGGGCCTGGTGCGCCGGGACGCCTGCTGGTTCGGGCCGGGTCGGTCAGCCCAGCGAGCTGATGAGGTCGCGGCACGCCTGCTCGCAGCGCCGGCAGGCCTCGGCGCAGACGCGGCAGTGCTCGTGCATCTCGGCGTGCTCGGCGCACTCGTCACCGCAGGCCTTGCACGCCGCGGCGCAGGCCTCGAGCACCGCCCGGGTGAGGTTGGCGTCGTAGCCGGTGTGCCGGGACAGCACCCGGCCGGTGCTGTCGCACACGTCGGCGCAGTCGAGGTTGGTGCGGATGCACTTGGTGAGCTCGGCGACGGTGTCCTCGGACAGGCACGCGTCGGCGCAGGCGGTGCAGGCCTGGGCACATTCGAAGCACGCCTCGATGCACTCGCGGAGCTTGTCCTTGTCCACTCTGCCGAGGTCCTTGGGGTAGGTGTCGAGCATCTGCGCGGCCACGGTCATGGCTACCTCCTCGGATCTCCGGCGCCGGAGGGCTCGGGTGCCGCCCGGGGCTGTCGCCGGCGGATCCGTGCTACCCGTAGATCCGTACGGGTATGGGTGCATCGGAGGTGTTTCTCGATGTCCGAACCCACCCACGCCCATCCGGTCGATCCCGAACGGGTCGCCCACGCCCGCGACCGGCTGCCCAGCCGCGATGAAGCGGCCCAGCTGACCAGCGTGCTGAGCCTGATGGCGGACCCCACGCGTGCCCGCGTGCTGTTCGCCCTGGACATGGTGGAGGAGCTGTGCGTCGGCGACCTCGCGCTGGCCCTGGAGGCCAACGAGGACGCCGTCGGGTACGCGCTGCGGCTGCTGCGTACCGCGGGGCTGGTGGTCAAGCGCAAGCAAGGGCGCGTCGTGTACTACCGCCTCGCCGACGGCTTCCCCGAGCCACTGCGCGAGCACTGCCTGCGCCAGCTGATCGCCCTGTCCCAGGCGCCGGCGCCCGACGAGGGCTGAGGCCGCGCGGCGCGGGGCTCGCCCCGTGCTCGCCGCCGGCGGCCTGGCCCTGCTCGCCGCCGGAGGGCTCGCCGCCAGCGCGCCCGGTGGATCGGTAGCGCTACTCGCGCTGGCACTGGCGCTGCTGGGGCTGGGTTGGAACCTCGGCCTGCTCGGCGGTACCACGCTGGTCACCGCCGCCGTCCCGCTGGCCGTCCGCGCCCGCACCCAGGGGCGGGTCGACCTCGCCGTCGCCCTCGCCGGCGCCACCGGCGGCATGGCCAGCGGCATGGTCACCGCCGCTAGCAGCTACGCCACCCTGAGCCTCGGCGGGGCCGCGCTGGCCCTCGTCGTGGTCCTGGTCGCGCTCCGCCCGGTACGGCCAACGGGCTGGTCGGCCGCCACGGCCTCTGCCGGGACGCGCAGGAACTGACCGCTGCGCACGGGCGCTGATCCGGACGGTCACTCGACCACGGGCCGCGGCCATCGTGGGCTCCACGGCGGCGGCCACGCCTGGCTGCGCCACCTGGCGCGGCCGATCGCCCCCTGGTCGGGTCGACCACGTTCAGCAGGGGCCCACCGGTTCGGTGGGCCCCTGCTGCCGTTCATGCTTCGCAGCGTCGACGTACTAGCCGGCGTGCGATCCGGGTCGGAGCGCGCGTGCTGCCTCCTGCAGGTGTCCGGTCAGGACCCGGCGCAGGGTCTCCGCTGACGTGCGAATGCTCGCCAGCGACTTCTCCCCGCTGGAGATGTGACGAGTCAGTTCGTCCCAGCGGGGGAGGAGTTCCAGGGCGTGACCCACTGCAGTCTGCGCCTGACCGACGTCGACGGACGCGCCTGGCTGCTGCCCGGCCGCGATGACCAGACTCAGCTCCCTGAGCACCGACAGCACGAGGGTGAACGCAGTCGGATCATCCGCCGCGACGACGAAGTCGACAGCGCCGACCCGGCAGAACCGGCTCGGGCCCGGGACGTGGGTCTCGTCCGGAACCACGAGCAGGCCGACCGTGGCCCGACGAACACGCCGGGCATCCGAAAGCGCCTGCTGTGCTTCGCGGACGCTGAGCGGGCGGGTGCGGTTCTTGCACTCCACCGCGATGGTGGGCTGCGCCCCGCTCCCGAGCACCGACAGGACGAGGTCGCCGGCTTTGCGGCTGCTGCTGCCCGGCGCTGGAGTCGAGCCCACGTGTGAGACCACATCGCCGGTCGCCGCCGCGAAGGACGCTAGGTGGTCGGCGATCACGGTCTCCCAGGCGGCGCCGGCCGCGTTCGGGTTGCGCCGGCTGGCTGCCTGCCCGGCCTGCTGGGCCTGGATCATGCCGCGCAAGGCGGCGATCCCTTCCGCCAGTTCCCGGCGCGCGCCGTCGACGCTGGCGTTGATCTCTCTCTTGGCGGCCGACAGCGGTGACAGCGGATTGTCCGTCGACAGGGTGCTCCGTACCTGTTCCGTGTGCGACGACACGATCCTGGCGAGCTGGCTCAGGGCCTCCGTCTGAACGACGCCTGCTGCTTGCCGGACCGCCTCCTGGACGTTCCCGGCTTCGCCGCCGAGCGCGGCTGAGAGCCGTGCCGGCAGATCGGCCAGCGCGGCGGCGGCGGCCTGGCGAGTGGCCTGCTCGGTGTCGGCGAGACGGGCGGTGAGCTCGTCCAGTTGCGCGACGGTGGCCGTCGCGCGGGTCGCGAGGGCATCCTCGAAGCCACTCAGGGCTCGCTGGATGACCGCGTCGACCTCGGCGCCACGCTGCAGCTCGCCGGCCATCAGGCCGACGGCGACGGCACGAGTGACGGTTTCCTCGAGGGAGGCCGGGCCGTGCGTCGCGAGTTCCCGCTGGGCGATCGCGACCACCTCACGGTGCGTCACCCGCAGGTGGCGGATCTCCAGAGCGTCACCGGTGACGGTGACGTTCCGACTGCGGCCCCGCTGGGCCGGGACGGCGGTCATCGCGGCAGCTCCGCCTGGAGCAGCTGCGCGACCGTGACCGGTGGCCCGTCGCCGAGCCGGCGGCAGGTCAGGCAGTCCGCGGCTCGGGTCAGCGAGTCGCCGGTGTGCTCGGCTTGCAGCAGGAGGAGGTGCAGGCCGGTCTCGATCACCCGGAAGTCGTCCGGGTGCCGCGTGCGCAGTGCCTCCTCGATCGCCACGACGGTGTCGAGCAGTTCCTGCTCGTCGTCGCCGCCGTGGGCCTGGGCCGAGATCAGCCGAGCCGAGGCGGCCAGCCAGCTCGACATCAGCCGGCGGAGATCCCGGTCGCGGTGCGCGGCCTCGGCCGCGGGGGACACCGGTCCTGAGACCGGGAGGGGACGGATGGATTGGGACATGGCGGGCCCTTCGGGTTGCTGGGCGCCGTGGTGCGGGGGACGGACGTCCCCCGCAGCACGGGGGTGGCGTTCGTCCACCGCCGGACACGGTCGGAGCGGCGCGGCCGAGGACAAGCTGCGGATCACCGCCGCTCGTTCCGGTAGCGCTCCCGGGTCCACAGCAGGCCGACCAGGCCGCCGATGTGGACCGTCTCGCCCTGCCCCTGGAGGTAGTCCCAGTCGCTGTCGCTGAGCAGCGTCGGCCCGCACACCTGGACGATGACCTCAACCGCAGCCGGTGCTTCCCCGCTGAGCAGCCAGCTCAGGCGGCTGCAGCTGAGGTCATGCTCCTGGCACCAGCATCGGTGCCCGGGCTGGGTCACCTCACAGGTGAAGCATGTCGCGCAGGTCTCGCTGGCGTCGTACTCGACCGGCTCGACGGCGGGGAGCCGGCCGGTGACGGTGGCCGCCGCGAGGCACACCTCGTTGCACAGCATGACGCTGGCGCCGCGGTCGATGGGCAAGAACAGCATGAGGAGCTCCCGGAGGGCTCGGCCGGCGCCCCGCCGGCGGGGACGGCGCCGGAGGGCGACCGTGGCCGGACCGTGCTGCGAGACCGCGCCGCGGCATTCGCCTCGGCCGGGCTCATTGCGCCGAGGGGCACTCGCGCCGACAGGTCACCGGCATGGACACCGACCTGCCCGCCCACGCCGACCACGAGCCCGCCGCGCTGCGCCGCTACCGCGAGCTGGTCGCTCGCCTCAGCGACCCGTCTGCCCTGACCGACGAGGCGTTCGACCTGCTCGCGCCCGGCGGTGACACCGCAGGTGAGGAGGACATCTGGGTGCCCCTCGTCGTCACCAGCAGGGTTGTTCCCGAGGTGTAGAACCCCAGGTCCATTTCGCTGGCCTCGGAGCCTTGTATCGCTGCGATTGCCGCCGACGGTGCCCCCGGCACGGTGCGAACCGTTCGCGCCCCGCCGAGAGGACCACCCCGATGTCGATGTACACGCCGCAGAAGGTCTACCGCCTGCTGGCTCCGCTGCTGCCCCCTGGGGCCCCGACGTGCGTGAACCTGCCGCGCTTCTCCGAGGAGAAGCACTGGCCGGGACTGGCAGCACAGATCGCCGCGCTGTTCGAGGCCTACGCGCCGGGCAGCCCCGCGCTGCAGACCATGCAGAGCTGGCCGGAGGAGGTGTGGAACCCCGAACACGCGGCGCTGGGTGCGCAGTACGGCGTCCGGTGGCTGCGGCTGGCGGATCTGCACCATCTCGCCGAGGGGGAGGACTCGCTCATCTGCGTCGTTCTCGTCGGCGACCAGCTCCTGGTCGGCGCCACGCTGTCCACGACGAAGCGGCACATCGCCCGTGAGGACGGCGAGGACGAGAACGCGTACCTGGTCCTGCTCATGGCGCTGATGAACCACTACCGCTCCCTGCGGGCGCTGCGGTGGGTCGAGGACGTCACCCGGGCCGCGCGGGACGACTTCGGCTGGTCTTCCACCAAGCGCAAGTGCAAGGACCGCGGAATCCGCATCGTGCTCGCGGGCCGCTCCTACGACCTGCACGACCAGGGGGACGAGCTCGCGCTGAAGGCGCTGGGCATCCCGGCCACCCAGGACGACGACAAGCGCCGCAAGGCCCTGACCGGCAAGCGCCTGCTCAAGTACATGTCCGGGGGCGCCGCCATCGCTGAGGACCAGATGCCCCACGGCTGGCGATTCGCCCGCGACGAGCACGGCCGGCCGCGGTGGGAGGGCATGCGCGGCTACATCCCGGAGGGCGAGCTCGAGATCGTGCCCGCCCTTCAGGACCTGTACCGACGCGTCGCCGCCGGCGAGACGTGGACGCGCATTGCCGACCAGCTGATCGACTGGGAGGCGAAGGGCAACATCACGCGCCGGGCGCACGCCAGCATCGGCAGGACCTACGCGGACGTCGACGGGGACGCGATGGCACGGTACGGCGCGGCGAAGGGCGTCTTCGTGCGGGGCAACGGCCGCCCGAAGGTCGCCCCGACCGAGGCAGCGATCGCCGACTACGAGGGCGGCGGCGACCCCGCCGTGCTGTTCAGCCCTGAGATCCGGCTGTTCCTCGGCAAGGTCGAGCTGGTGCGCACCGGCCGGTACTTCCGCCGGCTCACCAACGACATCCGCGGCCGCAACGTCGTCCTCAACGGCGTGGCGGCCGCCTACCGCGACGAGGACGACGAGTTCGGCTGGTTCGACGTGCTCAGCGAGCCCTGGGCGTGGCCGGTCGACCCGGTCAGCGGGGAGCAGTTGGTCCGGTTCGGGATCCCCGACGAGACATGCCGCAAGGTCGGCGCCCGCCTGCTGCGGGAGCTGCGGCAGCCGCCGGCGGAGTCCGGCGGCCGGGTCCACCACTCACGGGTGGTGCGCCGAGTGCTGCAGAACTTCAACCTGTGGATCGTGAAGCCGGGGAAGCCCGGCGCCCAGTACGACGACGAGCCCACCGAGTACGGCATCGAGGCGCGCCAGAACAACAGCGGCAAGGACAACTTCGTCGTTCTGTTCCGCCGGCACAGCGTCGGGGGCAAGCCCAACGGCGACCGTCGCGGCCTGTCGTGGCTCGGCCCGAAGGAGAAGAAGCCGGAGCACATCGCCGCCACCGGCAGCCTCGACGACCTCACCGGCTCGGTCGCCGCGGCGCTCGACGACGCCCTGGCCAGGATCGCGGGCACCACCGAGCTGGCCACGTTCGACGGGACCGCGCCGGCCGGCGAGGACCTGCACCGCCGCCGCGTCTCCCTCGAAGCGCAGCTCAGCCGCCTGGCCGAGGAGGCCGCGGCGCTGCGCCGTGAGGCCGACAACCAGCAGCTGATGGCGGGGCGCAAGGCGAACGCGGGTGACCTCGAGGGTGCGGACCGCTACGACCAGCTCGCCACACGGATGACCGCCGAGGCGGGGGCGAAGGACCAGGACTGCGAGCGCATGCGGCAGGAGCTCGCGGCGGTCGGAGATGCGCTGAGGACGGCCACCCGCCGCCGCGAGGCCGAGGTCGACCTCTCCGTCGGCGCCTGGCTGGTCGCAGGTCTGCGTCGTGGCGTCTACAGCGGCGGCCGCGGCTCGGCGGTGCTCGGCAAGCTCGCCGACGGGACGTTCAAGAACTGGACCTTCCGGGCCGACGACGAGGACCTGCACTGGGAATGCGTCGCGGAGCTGCCCCTCCGCGACGGCGGCAAGCTGCGCCTGCCGTTGGCCGGCTGCATCCGCAACGTCCGGACCCGGCCCGGCAAGGGCCTCGCCTCGGCCGACGTCGTCGCCCGCTATGTCCTCGACGAGGGCCGCGACATCAAGGAAGTGGCCACCATCCTCGCTGCCACTCGCCGGACCCTCATCGTCAAGATCCTCATGCCCTGGCTGGTCGCCAACGAGGTGAAGGCCCGCGGCGCCAAGAGCTCCCTGCTCGACCACCCGCTCCCCGCGGTGCGGCGGATCGTGTACGCGGCGGTCACCGGCACGGACAACGGCGTCGCCGCTCGCTGGCCGGAGGCCGTCTCGAACCTCGTCGTCTCGACCTACACCGACCCCGACTTGCCGTGGGGGGACGCCGCCGTCCCCGACGACGTCCGGCCGGTCATGCGGCTGGTGGCCACCCTGGATCAGCCGGGTACGCGCGAGCACGGCCTGCTGGTCTCCGAGGCGTCGCTGCTGCTCGGCGTTTCCGAGGAGGAGGTGCGCAGCTGGGTCGTCCCGGTGCCCCCGTCGTCCGGCGGGTTCAAGCGCCCGCGGTACCTGCAGTACGTCCCGGGCAGCAACAAGCAGCGGATCGAGCTGATCCCGTGTCCGCACGGGCGGTGCCGGGGCCGCGCCAGCCACGTGGTGATGCTCGCGGAGGTCGCGCGCAGCGGGTTCGGCGTGCTGTGCCCGACCTGCCGCCGCGCCCCCCGGAAGGACTACATGTGGAAGTGGATCGCGTTCCCGCCCGCGTACCTCGGCCACTGGAGCCGCACCGAGAAGGTCGGCTTCCGCCAGGCGCCCGTCACCGTCGCGGTGCCCGCGCCGGTGCCGTACGCCATCGAGCCGGCCGGAGCCGCCTGAGACGCGCGGCCTCGGGGGGCCGCGGGCGACGACGGGACCAGACGCGCTGGCGACATGCGGACGACACCGCTCACATGGCGAGTGACACGCCGTGGTTTCCACTTGAATCTCGCGCATTGTCAGGAGGTTCTGCTACAACATGTACGTGCTCGAGGACGCAGCGGCTGGAACGCTGCTTGCCGATGTGATCGACGACTGGTCGGTGCCGGTGCTGACGCCGCTGACCGATCTGGCCGCCGAGGTGTGGCGCGTCAACCTGGACCGGCAGGAGCCAGGGCTCGGCGACGACGCCCAGGTGCTGGGACTGCAGTCCAGCTTCAACGTGCGCAACCGCGCCGTCGCGCGGCTGCGCCACACTCCCGATGTCGCCGCTCGAATCGTGAACAACACCCTGCAGGTGAACCACCGCGGCCGGGTGCTGCACATCGGCAAGGCGCCTTCGGGCTCGGTCCGATGGGACGTCCACAGCATCGACTGGGAAGGCAGCGGCGTCCGCCTCGACGGTGCAGCCGCGAACAGCCTCGCCTACAGCCCCACTGAGGGCACTCTCTTCCCGGTCACCAACCCCGACCCTGCCGAGCTCAAGCACCTGCACCTGACCTGGCAGGGGCTCCTGGACGGCAGCATTCGGGTCTGGGTGGGTTTCCCGCGCCTCGGGGACGCCCCCTGGTTCGCCGTCCGCCTGCTGCGTGACGCCGACCTCGGCCGCGGGCAGGGTCAGCCCGTCGGCGCCCTCGAGAGCACCGTGCCGGACTTCGAGACCCTGCAGACTCCCGAGCCGAGCGTGGCTCTGCGCCTCCGGCCCGCCGCCGGGAACGGTTCCGGCAGGGCCCCACGAAGCCCGTGACCGCGCCGCTGGACCTCGACGCCGCGCGGCAACGTGCGATCCGCCGCCGCGCTGCCGGCGTCGCGGTCGACTTCGATCCGGCCCGGCTCACCCTGGCGCGGCGGCTGAGTGCCCGGCAGCGGACGCAGCTGGCCCGTGAGGTCGGCGTGACCCCCGCGGCGATCACCCAGTACGAGAAGGGGCAGTCCAAGCCCACCCTGCCGGTGCTGGCTTCCCTATCGGAAGCGCTCGCCGTACCGGTCGAGTTCTTCCGGGCGGGCCACCAGGTACATGCGCTCCCCGCCGGCGGCGCTCATTTCCGCAGCCTCCGCTCGACCAGCGCCCTCGAACGGGAGAAGGCCCTGGCCTTCGGAGAGGTAGCGCTGAGCGTCTTCGCCGCCGTTGAGCAACAGGTTGAACTACCAGCACCGCGCTTGCCAGACCTGCCGGTGAGCCCTGAACTGGACGCGGTGGAGATCGCCGATCTCGCCGGACAGGCCAGAGCTCGCATGGGGGTGGCGCGCGGCCCGGTACCCCATGTCGTGCGGCTGCTGGAGGCCCACGGCGTGGCTGTCGTCCGGCTTGATGACGCCAGTCATCGCGTCGACGCGTTCTCTCACCTTCACGGCCCACGGCCGCTCGTCATGCTGAACCCGGCCAAGCGCGACAAGGCCCGCAGCCGCTTCGACGCTGCCCACGAACTTGGTCATCTGCTCATGCACCACGACACGGAGCCCGGCTCCCGGCTCGCTGAGATGCAGGCCCACGCCTTCGCCGCGGAGTTCCTCGCCCCTGCTGCGCAGATTGCTGACGACCTGCCGACCCGGCCGGACTGGGTGACGCTGCACGCCTTGAAGCGGCGGTGGGGGCTCAGCCTCAAGGCTCTTGTGATGCGGGCGCACACTCTGGAGCGGTTCACCGAGCACAGCTACCGACGGGCGCTTCGTCAGCTGTCGTTCTGGGGGTTGCCGGAGCCCGGCCCACTGGGGGCGCCGGAGGTTCCCGTGCTGTTGCCGCGGGCCATCGACCTCCTCGGGGGCGAACCTGCCCTCGGTGTGGTGGCGCGTGACGCGGGTCTTCCGCTGTCCGAGGTCCGCCGAGTCTGGCTCGCCGCCGGAGCGGATGACCCTCGGCCGACTGTGGATCTTGACGAGTAGAGCGTGGCGTCGAGCTCGGGAGTCGCAGCCCCGGTCACTGCCGCGCGGGCGGCGGAGGTTGCGGCCAGTCATGACGACAAGGTCAGCCGGTTCCTGCAGACGCAGGTGAAGGGGTCGCCGGCTGCGGGCAAGGCGACCTGGCATCTGGTGACCCTCGAGAGCCTGAGTGTGGAGGAGCGGGCCGCGGTCGCGTGGTTGATCGCCGACGCGATCTTGCGATCTCGATGCGGCCGGGCGTCCATCTACCAGATCTGGCGCAGGGCGGCTCTCGCCGGCCAGACGCTGTCTGCTGAGGACCGCAGGAGGATGACCCCCTTCGTCAGGGATGTCTTCGGCCTGCCCGACGCGCCCGGCAACGAAGACCACGTCGAGGGGCACGTCGCGGAGTGGCTGTGGTACCTGCTGATGTGGGAGCGGAACGAAGACCGGAAGATCGTTCTGCTGGAGCCCCCCAAGTTCACGGTCACCGACTCCGGTCACGACGGGTTCATCGTGTACGCCCTCGCCGGACTGCCCCTCGTCTTCCGGCTATGGGAGCTCAAGAAGCAGGTCGGCACCGGCACGGTGAGCAGCACGATCAGCGGTGCCTACGGGCAGCTCCAGACTCAGGGTGAGCGCTACCTGGCCCAACTGGTGTCCGTGCACTCCGACAAGGGAGGCGAACTGGGTGAGCTGTGCGGGCAGCTGGTCGACCTCTGGGTTGAGGCTGACAACCGCGCCGGCGTCGGGGTGGGCGTCACCTCGGCGACTCTGCCGCCACCGGGGAAGGCCTTCAGCACGATGGGCACGCAGTTCCAGCAGTTCGCCGAGCCGGGCCAGCTCGAGGGCCTGCTGTGCGCGGTCCAGGAGTACCACGACCTCGCCCTCGCCGTGAGGAGCTACGTGTGGACCGCGCTCTGAGGCGGGAGGACGTGCTGGATGCCCTGGGCACGCACAGCCCCGGCGTTCTCCCCACCGTCGACGAGCTGATCAACCTGATCGCGAACGTCGAGATCCAGGCGTTCATGGCCAACTTCGAGGTCGGCGACGAACTCCTGCGCGCGGCCTGGTATCTCCACGGCGTCGCGTCCGCGGCGGAAGCCACAGAGCTGTACTCACCGCCGCGACAACGCCGGGCGTTCGCCGTCAGCGCGCACATCTTCGATCTTGCGCTCAACCAGCCTTCGCGGGACAGGCACGACCGTCTGACATTGGCGTTCGCCGCACAGGTCGGATACCGCCGCTCCGAGCTTGACCCCAACGCCACCGCCGTCTACCGCAGAGTCGCCGACCTGCTGCGCGATGACCTGGACGTCACCGACCAGATCGACACGCTGGCTTTGCAGGCCGGGGTCGCCTTCCTCGGCCTCGATCCTCGCCGCCTCGGCCAGCTACAACGGACGTGGCGCGAGCAGCTGGCCGCTCTCGCTGTCCTGGTGGGCACGGACACCCTGGTCACCACGATGTTCGGACCAGCGGAGCAGGTCGTCCTGGCGACCAGCGCTCTGCTCCGCTACCTCCGCCGCGGGGACGTGGATCAGCTCGAGGTGGCACGCACGGCGCTGCGGTCAGTCGTCGACCTCACCGCCGGCGCGGGCGACCACGATGCCCGATGGGTAGCCGCGCACCTGCTGCAGATCGCCGACGGCATGGCCTCCTCCAGTGTCTGGACGGTTCTCCCCCGCGACACTCCACCGGCGGTCGGGCAGGCATTCACGGTGGGCTCGCCGCCGGTGCTGACGCTATGGCCGCCGCAGCGGGAGCTGCTCAGCCGGGCCACCGCCAACCCGCTCGACCCATCCACCGGCAGACTCCTGCTGTCGGTCCCGACGAGTGCCGGCAAGACCCTGCTCGCGCAGGTGATGATCTGCACGCACCTGGCCACGCAGCCCGGGAGCGTCTGCTACATCACCCCGTTGCGCAGCCTGGGCCGTGAGATGCGTCAGGCGCTCCGCAGCCGGCTGCGGGTACTGCGGCGCGAGCTGGGGATCGACATCCCCGACCTGGCCACCGCGGGCATCGAGGACTTCCTCGACGGCCTGTCCACGGTAGGACAGGGCGACGTCGAGGTGATGACCCCGGAGCGGCTCATGCAGCAACTCCGGCGCGACCCCGAGGAAGTCCTGGGGCGCTTCACCATGTTCGTGATCGACGAGGCCCACCTGCTCGCGCAGTCGGGCCGCGGGTTCTTGCTGGAGGCGCTGCTCACCTTCTTGGCGACGGCGAGCTCGGCGCGGCTGGTGTTGCTCTCGGGCGTCCTCGGCAACGCTGCATCGCTGGCGTCCTGGCTCGCCCCTGACCAGCCGGAGGTTCTCTACAGCGACGACTGGCGCGGCCCCCGGCGCATGCACGCCCTGCTCTACAGCGAGGCTCAGTGGGCTGAGAAGGAGGAGACCACCCGCGGCAAGACAGCGCGACTGCCCGTCCGCGTGACCATGCCGCTGATCGGGAAGCTGCTCGTCCGGCCCGCCGAGGGGCAGGTCTCCCGCCTCGTCACCGGGCGGCTGGGCCAGTTGGCGTTGAACCAGTCCACCGACGGGAGCATCCAGAAGAGAGACGACTCCAGCACGGCCAACTACAAGATCGTCGCAGCTGCTGCGGCGTCGCTCTTACACGCGGGAAGTCTGCTGATGGTCGTCTCCACACGACCTCTCGCCGGAGCCGCTGCCCGCGCGCTCGCCGAGACGCAGCCCGAGGCCGACTCGGCAGGTGAGCTGGTCGCCTTCCTCGAGGAGCGCCTCGGCGCCGAGCATCCACTGATCCCGTGTGTGCGGCACGGCGTCGCCTTCCACCACGCCGGCCTCCCGGTGGACGTCCTGGACGCGATCGAGGAGGCGATCCGCTCCGACCAACTGCGCGCGGTCGTCGCCACCAGCACGCTCACCGACGGGGTCAACCTGCCGGTGCGAACCGTGTTGATCGCCGAGACGACGTGGGAGGGCCAGCAAGCCGGCGCCAGGCTCGACGCCCCGCGCCTGCTCAACGCCATCGGGCGCGCAGGCCGAGCCGGCCGGGAGACCGAGGGCTGGATCGTGCTGGCTCTCCACAAGAACGAGGACACGTCGGACTTCGCGCTGCTCACCCCCGAGGCCGACGCCCTCGAGGCCCGGTCGACCATGCTGTCCGCCGAAGCGCTGGACTCGCTGGCGGAGGCCGAGTCACTCCTCGCCCAGACCGCCGATGCGATCCTGCGCTTGACCCCTGGGCCGGCCGCCGACTTCGCCGGGTACGTGTGGTTCGTCCTCACAACGCTCGAACGTCTGCAGCGAGTCCCGAACGCCCCTGACGTCGCCGGAGCCGTACAGCGGCTGCTCGGCTTCGACCAGATGGACGCCGCGCTCCAGGAGCGGTGGTTCACGTTCGCCGCCGCCGTACAGCGCACGTACAACGCGACTGACACCGCCCGCCGCCACCGATGGACCGCGACCGGCACCTCCCTGGGAACCGCCGCACGCCTGGAGGACATTGTCGACCAGCTGGTCACCGTCGTCTTGGATGTCCATCCCGATACCCGCGACCCCTTCGAGCCGCCCACGGAGCTACCCGTTCCGGACACGCTGGCGCTCCTCGACGTCGCCGAGGTCTTCGACGCTCTGCTCAAGCTGCCGGAGGCGGAGCGGGCCTGGCGCTTCCGCAGTCGCCGGGCCGGAGGGAGTGAGCCGATCGAGGTGCCGCTGGTGCCCGCACTGAACTCGTGGCTGTCCGGCACGGACATCGCGGAACTGGCACAGGAGATGCTGCCCAGCGTCACGGACTCGTCGTGGCGGCTCGAGCACACCGTCGACGCGGTGAGCGGCACCTTCGAGCACTACCTCAGCTGGGTGGTCGGGATCGTCGTCGAGCAGGCGAACTCGCAGCTCGACACCGTGAACGCGACCGTCCGCCTCCGTCAGGAGGTCGCCGCGCTGATCCGCTACGGCGTGGACACCCCGCAAGCACTCGGGCTTCTCACGCACGGCATCCAGTCCCGTCGGCTGGCCTACCGGCTCGGACAGTTCGCCGACGATCGCGACATGAGCGTGGACGAGCTGCGAGAGTGGCTCGCCGACCTGCCCATGCAGAGCTGGCGAATGGACTTCGACGCCACACCCCGTGAGGTCCTCGACCTCCTGGAGTTCACCCGCGCGCGGAGGCAGAGCCTGCTCCGCACTCTGCTCGAGAGCGGCAGTGCCCAGGTGACGATCCGTCGCGCCGCCCCGACCGACGCGGACGACCGTGATCTGTCGCGGCCGGTCCAGCTGAGCGCTGCCGATCGCCCACCGGCGGAACTTGCCGTGACAGACGGCGACGACCGATTGGGGGTCATCGCGCCCCGGGACCACACCGATGTCCTGGACGTTTTGGCGAGCGGCCTCGACGTCACAATGGTGCTCACCGGTGAGGTGCTGTCGTTCACCGTCGTCGACGGAACCGTCGGGCAGCGCTCGGACGAACGGCAGCTCACCTGATCGGCACCACGGGGACCACGGGCCGTCCGCGAGGGAGTCTGGACCCGTGCGCGGTGATCACGCCCATGCACTGTCCGAAGCCGGACGTAGCCTTCAGCTCATGATCAACAAGGTGCCGGATGTGACGGATGAAGGCTCCGCTGGGGAATCGCCCAGTGACGCACCGTCAACTCCCCCCTTGCCCACCACGGCAGACGACGAGCGCCGGTCCCCTCGGGGGTCGGCGCTCGTCGCGTCCGGGGGTCAGGCCGAGCCGCTCGCCCCCTGCACGAACGCGGCGGAGTCGTAGTAGGTGCGGACGCCGCTGAGCCGCTCCTCGTCCCCCTCGATGACCGTGACGCCGCGGTAGGTGAACGGCTTCCCGCTGCGCAGCGTGCCGGTCGAGGTCCACTCCAGGGCGGCGCTGCTCTCCCCGATCACGGAGTGGGTGAACGTCGTCTCCAGGTCGCCGAAGACGTTCCGGTAGTCCTCCCAGAAGACCTTGGCGCCGTCCTTGCCCGACGTCTCGTGGTGCTCGTCGAGCTTGACCAGCTGGGCGTCGTCGCCGGTGAGCTCGATCATCGGCCCGACGTCGCGGTCGCTGTCGAGCGTGTGCAGCGCGGCGGTGAAGCGCTCGGTCATCGAGTGCACGGTTCCTCCAGGGTGTCGGTGCGGGTGGCGGGGCCAACCTCGTCGAATCCCGTTGCGCCCTACCCCGTAGTGCCCCGCCCACCCGTCGCCGCGTGGCGGATCCGGCGCGGCGCGCCGCTCAGCTGCCCTCGACCGAGCGCCGGTCGCGCCCGCCGCCGTGGCCGCCGCCGGCGAGCTGGCCCATCAGCAGGAAGGCCCCCCACGGCACGATCACCCAGAACGGCCAGAAGTAGAGGAGCTCCCGCGACGCCAGCGACGACACGGCCCAGATCAGCAGGACGATCACCGCCGTGCTCCCCCACGAACCCCACTGGACGTCGTGGAGGCGCCCGGAGCCGCGGCTGCCGCACACCGGCGCCGGGTGCGCCGACCGCACCGGCGCGGGGCGCGGCGTGGTCGAGGGGAGGTCGGCGGTGAGCTCGGCGAGCTCCCCGAAGGTGCGGGCCGCGTACGCCCGGGCGAGCCGGTCGTCGTACTCGGCGACGGTCAGCCGGCCCTCCGACATGGCGTGGCCGAGGGTGGAGGCGACGGCGGCGCGGTCGGAATCGGCGGCGCGGAGGTGGGGCTCGGCCACGGTGCTCTCCTCGTTCGGGGACACCAGTCTGGGCCGCGGCTCCCCGCCGGGTCCACTGACAGCTGTCACCGGTTCCACGTGGAACCCGTCAGCCCGCGGGCGGGACCGCCCCGGAGGTGAGGTGCCGGCCGATGACCATCCGCTGGATCTGGTTGGTGCCCTCGAAGATCTGCATGACCTTCGCCTCGCGCATGTACCGCTCGGCCGGGTGGTCGCGGGTGTAACCGGCGCCGCCGAGCACCTGGACGGCGTCGGTGGTCACCTTCATGGCGGCGTCGGTGGCCACCAGCTTGGCGATGCTGGCCTGGCGGGAGAACGGCTTGCCGGCGTCCTTGCGGCGGGCGGCCACGAGGTAGGTGGCGCGCGCGGACTCGACGGCGGCGGCCATGTCGGCCAGCAGGAACTGCACGCCCTGGTGCTCGGCGATGGGACGGCCGAATGCCTCCCGCTCCACGGCGTAGGCGACGGCGACGTCGAGGGCCGACTGGGCCAGCCCGACGGCGACGGCGCTGATGCCCAGCCGCCCGGAGTCCAGCGCGCCCAGGGCGATGGCCATGCCGCGGCCCGGCTCGCCCACCAGCCGGTCGGCCGGGACGTGGACGTCGTCGAGCCGGATCGCCGCGGTCGTCGAGCCGGTCAGCCCCATCTTCTCCTCGGGCCGCGCGGCGCTGAAGCCGGGCAGGTCGGGGGTGAGGTGGAAGCAGGAGATGGCGCGCTCGCCGTCCGCGGGGGTGCGCAGGAACGTCGAGTAGAAGTCGGCGTGCCCGCCGTGGGTGACCCAGGCCTTCTCGCCGCGGGCCAGCCAGCCGCCGTCGGCCGGTGTCGCGCTCGACCGCATCGCGGCGACGTCGGAGCCGGCGTGCGCCTCCGACAGCGAGTAGGCGCCGAGCAGCGTGCCGCCGACCATCTCGGGCAGCAGGTCGCGCCGCTGCGCCTCGGTGCCGAAGTTCGCGATGGGGGAGCAGGCCAGCGTGTGCACGCTGATGCCCAGCGCCACGGTGGCCCAGCGCGCGGCGAGCTCCTCGAGCACCTGCAGGTAGACGGCGTAGGGCTGGCCGCCGCCACCGACCTCCTCGGGGAAGGGCAGCCCCATGAGCCCGGCCTCCCCGAGGAGGCGGAACACCTCGCGGGGGAAGCGCTCCTCGCGCTCGTGGACCGCCGCCTTCGGGGCGAGTTCGGCGTCGGCGATCTCCCGGGTGAGGGCCAGCAGGTCCTCGGCCTCGGGCGTGGGCAGTTCGCGGTCGACCGGCACGGTGCTCCTTCGCATCGGGGCGTCCAGCGGACGGTACCTCCGCCGACCGCGCCGGGGCCGTTGGCAGGATCGGTGCCCGTGATCATCGAGGCGGCTGCCTGGGACGACCCCGACGTCCGGCGGCTCACCACCGACCAGCAGACCGAGGTGCGCGCCCGCTACGGCGGCAAGGATGAGCCGGGCACCCACCCGTCGGCGGCCGACGTCGCCGTGGTGCTGCTGGCCCGGGGGCCCGACGGGACGGCGCTGGGCTGCGGTGCCCTGCGCGAGCTCGGGGACGGCGTGGCCGAGGTCAAGCGCATGTACGTGGTGCCGGCCGCGCGGGGCCGCGGGGTGTCCAAGGCGGTGCTCGCCGCGCTGGAGGACGCCGCCCGCGCCCGTGGCTGGACGACGCTGCGGCTGGAGACCGGTCCGCTGCAGCCCGAGGCGGTCGGTCTCTACGCGGGCGCCGGCTACCGGCCGATCGACGCCTTCGGCGACTACGTGGGCGACCCCGACGCGGCGGGCTCGCTGTTCTTCGAGCGACTCCTGGCGAGCTGACCGCCAGAAAGGGGTACCGGCCGGTCCGTCTGCCCGGCCGACGTGTGTGAGGCTGGCGGGGAGCGATGGCGGACCGCCCGCCGAGGCTGGAGGTACCTCCCATGCGCATCCGGAAGCTCGCGGTGGCCACCGCGGCGGCCGTCCTCCCCCTCGGCCTCTCCGCGTGCGGTGGCCCGAGCGTCGACGACTTCTGCGAGCAGTACCTCGCCACCGCGGAGATCGAGCCCGAGGACGGCGAGCAGGCCCGGGAGGTGCTGGCGGAGATGGCCGACAACGTCCCCGACGACGCGGAGGAGGTGGAGGAGGCCGTCCGGTACATGGCCGACAACTTCCCGGACGACGAGGCGCTGGAGGACGCGGCCGCGGAGGACGCGGCCGCGGAGGAGGCGATGAGCGAGGAGGAGCTCGAGGAGTTCTTCGCGGCCGCCGACACCGTGAGCGCCTACGGCGACGAGAACTGCGCCTGAGCGGGACGAGATGCGGCAGATCGGGCCTCCGGCGACGTCCGGAACCCCGTTCCGGCGCAGGTCGGCGCGGCGTGAACCGGATCCGCCGGACCGGACATCAACGGGTGTGACGACTTCCCCGATCGCCGCCGGACCACCGGCCGCGGCGCACCGGTCCGCCGATCCACCCGCCGGACCCCCTCGGCTGCGGGCCCTGCCCGACGCGCTACCCGGGGACGCCGAGCTGATCGCGCGGTCGGTCGACGACCCGGCGGAGTTCGCGCCGCTGTTCGACCGGCATGCCGCGACCGTGCACCGCTACCTGGGCCGCCGCGTGGGCGAGCTCGCCGACGACCTGCTCGGCGAGGTGTTCCTCGTGGCCTTCCGGCGCCGCGCGGCCTACCGCCCCGAGCACGTCGAGGTGCGGCCGTGGCTGCTCGGCATCGCGACCAACGTGGTGCACGGCCACCGCCGCAGCGAGCAGCGCCGCTACCGGGCGCTGGCCCGGGCCGCCGCCGAGCCCGAGCGGCACGGCGAGGACCCGGGGGAGGCCGCCGACCGGCTGGACGCCCAGGCGCTGCGCGGTCCGCTCGCCGCCGCGCTCGCCGGGTTGAAGCCGCGCGACCGGGACGCCCTGCTGCTGCTCGCCTGGGGCCAGCTGGGCTACGAGGAGATCGCCGCCGTCCTCGACGTCCCGGTCGGCACGGTGCGCTCCCGGCTGCACCGCGCCCGCCGCCAGACCCGCGCCGCCCTCGGCGACGTCTCCCCCTTCGCGCCGATCTCCGAGGAGGATGACCGATGAACGACCTCACGCTGCTCCGCGAGGCGGGCCCCGAGGCGCCGCCGCTCTCCCCCGCCGCCCGCTCGGCCGCCCGCGCCGCCCTGCTCGCCGAGATCGAGGGGCCCGTGCCGCGCCGCCGCCCGAGCCGCCGGTTCGTCGTCCGCACCGGGGTGGCCGTGGTGGCGGTGGCCGCCGCCTGGACCGCCGCGGTGGTGATCGCCGCCCCGGACGGCCCCGGCACGCCGGCGACCAGCGTCACCCTCGTCGACTTCCAGACGCCGACCTTCCCGCTCTCGCTCGACCCGGCTCCGGTAGGGATGCGCCCTGCCTTCAGCGGGGACGGGGAGTCCGCGGGCTTCGCCGAGTACGACTCGGCGGACGGGGCCGGCCGGTTCACCGTCGGCGTGCACGAGGACGTGCCCGACGGGTGGGAGGACGCCTTCACGCACGCCGAGGTCACCGGGCGCTCCGAGATCGGCGTCGACGGTGCGGACGCCGACCTGGTCCGCGGGACGCGGGAGGTGTACTGCGACGACGGCCTGACGGTCTGCGAGCGGGAGCGGTTCGCCGAGCTGCTCTGGGAACGCCGCGAGGACCAGTGGGTGTGGCTGACCGGCGAGGGGCGGTACAGCTCGACCTCCGAGCTGGTCGCGGTCGCCGAGTCGCTGGTCGACCGCCCGCAGCGCGCCACGCTCACCGCGGAGCTGGCCCCGGCCGGCTGGTCGGTGCAGTTCTACAAGATGGGTCGCGTCCTCACGCTGGTCAACGACGCCTACGAGCAGCAGACGATCACCGTGCACGTGCCGCTGCCCGAGGACGTCTCCCCGCTGGCGCAGGTGCGGGGCGAGCTGATGGGCCCGGTCGGTCCGCAGCTCGACGTGACGGTGCAGGGCCGGCCGGCCGCCCTGGTGCGGGTCGACAACGGCCCGCGGGACCGCGGGTGGTTCCTGCAGGCCCAGTTCGAGGACGGGACGACCTTCACCCTGCAGGTGCCCGATGCCTTCACCCAGGAGCAGGTGCTGGAGTTCGCCGAGCGGGTGACCCACCACCCCTGACCCGTTCACCGGTATGCGTCTCGCGGTGGTTCTCCGGCCAGGGAACCACCGCGAGGCGTATGCGGGCGCTCCAGGGTGTGGTGAGGTGATCGCATGCCCGACGCCTGGCCCGAGACCGACCGCACCGAGGTGGAGCTCACCGCCGGCGACGCCCTCCTCGCCGTGGACCTGCGCGGCGGCACGCTGCGGCGGCTCGCCGTCGGCGCGTGGGAGGTGCTCGACGGCTACCCGGCCGGGGAGGTGCTCCCCGGCTGGCGCGGCGCCACCCTGGTGCCCTGGCCCAACCGGCTGCGGCACGGCCGGTGGAGCTGGCGAGGGACCGACCTGCAGCTCGACGTCCGCTCCCCCGAGGAGCCGCACGCCATCCACGGGCTGGTCACCTGGCAGCCGTGGACGGTGCTGGCGGAGGACGGCGGTTCCGTCACGGTGGGGACGACGGTCGAGCCGCAGCCCGGCTACCCGTTCCGGCTGTCCGTCGCCGTGGACCACGCCCTGACCGCCGGCCGGCTCACCAGCACGCTGCGGGTCCGCAACACCGGGGACCGGCCGGCGCCCGTCGGGGCGGGCTTCCACCCGTACCTCTCGGTCGGCGCGGTGGAGGACGGCGGCATCGGCGAGGCGGAGCTGGCGCTGCCGGCCCGCACGGAGCTGCTCCTGGACGGCGGGTTGCCGACGGGGGAGCGGCGGCCCTTCGACGGCGCCGTCGGCCGGATCGGTGACTGCGCGCTGGACCTGCCGCTCACCGACCTGGAGCGCGACGACGACGGCTGGTGGCACGTGCGGCTGCGGGGGAGCGCGGGCGAGCTCACCGTCTCGGCGGACGCCGCGTGGCCGTGGCTGCAGGTCTACACGGGGGACACGCTGCCCGAGGGCCAGCGGCGGCGCAGCATCGCGGTCGAGCCCATGACCTGCCCGCCCAACGCGCTGGCCGACGGCGTCGACCTGCAGGTGCTCGAGCCGGGCGCGGAGTGGGCCGGCACCTGGTCGCTGACCTGGGCCCCGGCGGCCTGAGGTGCGCGTCGCCGAGCTGTGGCGCTACCCGGTGAAGTCGCTGCAGGGGGAGCGGCTCACCGAGGCAGAGGTGGGCCCGCTCGGGCTGGAGGGTGACCGGCGCTGGGCGCTCTTCGACCGCGAGACCGGCTTCGGGCTGACCGCCCGCCGGGTGCCCGAGCTGCTGTTCGGCGCGGCGCGGCTGCGGCCGGACGGCGCCGTGGAGGTCGTGCTGCCCGACGGCACCGTCACCGCCGACGAGGCGGCGCTGTCGCGCTGGCTCGGCCGCCGCGTGGAGCTGCGGGCTGCCCCGGAGGACGACGCCGACGTCCCCGTCTACGAGTCCGCGGTCGACGACGACGAGCCCGACCCCGCGGAGTGGCTGCAGTGGGAGGGCGCGCCGGGGCCCTTCCACGACAGCCCCCGGATCCGGCTCTCGCTGGTCTCCACCGGCACGCTGGGCACCTGGGACCGCCGCCGCTTCCGGGCCAACGTCGTCCTGGACGGCGCGGGTGAGGACGCGCTGCGCGGCACGGAGGCCGGGCTGGGCGGGGCGCGGCTGCGGTTCGGCACCGGCATCCCGCGCTGCGTGATGACCACCCGGCCCCAGCCCGGCGGCATCGCCCGGGACACCTCGGTGCTCAAGACGGTGCACCGCGAGCGGGAGGGTCTGCTGGCGGTGCGCGCCGCCGTCGTCACCCCGGGCCGGGTCCGGGTCGGTGACGAGCTGCGCCGGACGGCAGACTGAGCCCGTGCAGACCGTCGACCTCCGCCCGGGCGAGGAGAGCATCCGGCTGGGCCAGCTGCTCAAGCTCGTCGACGCCGTCCCCACCGGGGCCCAGGTGAAGGACGTGCTGGTCTCGGGCGCGGTGACGGTCAACGGCGAGCCCGAGGACCGGCGTGGCCGGCAGCTGCGGTCCGGCGACGTCGTCACCATCGAGGGGCACGAGGACGTCCGCATCGCGTAGCCGGTTCCACGTGGAACCGCCCGGGGAGGGAGCAGCATGACCGCACCGCTGGCGTCCCGGCTGCGCGGCTTCGGGACGACGATCTTCGCCGAGATGAGCGCGCTCGCCGTCGCCACCGGGTCGGTCAACCTCGGGCAGGGCTTCCCCGACTACCCCGGCCCCCCGGAGGTGCTCGACACCGCCCGCGCGGCCATCGGCACCGGCGCCGACCAGTACCCGCCCGGCCCCGGCATCCCCGAGCTGCGGGCCGCCGTCGCCGATCACCGGGAGCGGTCCACCGGCACCGCGTACGACGCCGACACCGAGGTGCTGGTCACCGCCGGCGCCACCGAGGCGCTGGCCGCCGCCATGCTCGCGCTGCTCGAGCCCGGTGACGAGGTGGTGCTCTTCGAGCCCATCTACGACAGCTACAGCGCCTCGGTCGCGATGGCCGGCGGCGTGGTGCGCCCGGTGCCGCTGCACCCGCCCGCGGACGGGACCGGGCCCTGGACCTTCGACGAGGCCGAGCTGCGCGCGGCCGTCACCCCGCGGACCCGGATCCTGCTGGTCAACTCCCCGCACAACCCGACCGGCACGGTGCTCACGCGCGACGAGCTGGCCGTGCTCGCCGACCTGGCCACCGGCCACGACCTCACCGTGGTCACCGACGAGGTATACGAGCACCTGGTCTTCGACGGCGCCCGGCACGTCTCCCTGGCCACGCTGCCGGGCATGCGGGAGCGGACTCTCGTCGTCTCCAGCGCCGGCAAGACCTTCAACGTGACCGGCTGGAAGGTCGGCTGGGTGTGCGGCCCGGCGCCGCTGGTGGCCGCCGTCCGCACCGCCAAGCAGTTCCTCACCTACGTCAACGCCGGGCCGTTCCAGCCCGCCGTGGCCGCCGGCCTGCGGCTGCCGGAGGACTGGTTCGCGGGCATCGCCCGCGACCTGCAGTACCGGCGGGACGTCCTGGTCACCGGGCTCCGGGACGCCGGCCTGCCGGTGATCAGCCCGCAGGCGACCTACTTCGCCACCGTCGACGTCCGCGGCGTGCAGCCCGACGGCGACGGGTTGGCCTTCTGCCGGGCGCTGCCGGAGCGGGTGGGCGTGGTCGCGGTCCCGACCGTGGTCTTCTACACGCCGGAGCACGCCGCCCTGGGGCGGCACCTGGTCCGGTTCGCGTTCTGCAAGAGCGACGCCGTCCTCGCCGAGGCGGTCGAGCGGCTGAGGAGGCTGGCATGAGGGTGGCTGCGGTGCAGCACGACATCGTCTGGGAGGACCGCGAGGCCAACTTCGCGCGGCTGGCCCGCCAGGTGGCGCGCGCCGCCGGGGCCGGTGCCGAGCTGGTCCTGCTCACCGAGACGTTCTCGACCGGCTTCTCCATGACGCCGGGCATCGGCGAGCCCGAGGACGGGCCCTCGGCCGCCTTCCTCGCCGCCCAGGCCGCGGAGCACGGGGTGTGGCTGGGTGGCAGCTGCCCGGAGATCGCGCCCGGTGAGCAGCTGCCCTACAACTCCTTCGTCCTGGCCGGACCGGACGGCACGGTGCACCGGTACCGCAAACTGCACCCGTTCACCCACGGCGGCGAGCACGAGCGGTTCCGCGCCGGCGACGGACCGGTCACGGTGACGATCGGGGGTCTGCGGATCACCCCGTTCATCTGCTACGACCTGCGCTTCGCCGACGTCTTCTGGCACGCCGCGCTGGAGACCGACCTGTACGTGGTGGTGGCCAACTGGCCGGCCGCGCGGCGGCACCACTGGCAGACCCTCCTGCAGGCCCGGGCGATCGAGAACCAGGCCTACGTGGTCGGGGTGAACCGCGTCGGCACCGCGGGGGACGGCACCGAGCACACCGGGGACAGCCGCATCGTCAGCCCGATGGGCGAGCTGCTGGCCACCGCCGCCGGCACCGAGACCATCGTGCTCGCCGACGTCGACGCCGCGGAGGTGGCAGCCACCCGCGACCGGCTGCGGTTCCTCGCCGACCGGCGGGGCTGAGCCCGGTCAGGTCCGGGGGGCGTCGTCCCGGTCGACGGTGATCTGCTCGCGCAGCACCTGCTCGGTCACCGTCTCCCGGCCCTCGACCACCTCGGTCCGCAGCCGCACCCGCTCGACCGGCACCACCTCGACGGAGAACACCGGCCGCTCGGCGTGCAGCACGATCTCGTCCGGCAGCCCGGGCGTGGCCGTGCCCGCGGGCACCAGCGACTCCTCGACGCCGGCGTCCCGTGCGGTGTCGTCGCCCGCCGTCCCGGTGCCCTCGAGCGGCACCTCATCCAGCCGGATCTCCTCGCGCCGCACTGGCACCGTCACCTGCACCTCCTCGGTGACGACGTACTTCACGAGGCGGACCCGCCGGGCGGCGACCTGCTCGGTGCCGACCCGCAGCCGCTCCTCGCTGCGGGTCATGGCGCCCGGGGTCTGCGCCGCGGTGCCGGACGCCGGTGATGCGGTGCCGTCGGGCTCCCGGTGGCGGCCTCCCGCCGCCTCGCCGAGCCCGTAGTGGCGGCGCAGCTCGGCCTCGTCGCCCGGGTCGAGGTGGGTGCCCTCCATGGCGGGGGCGCTGGTCACCGCCTCGGCGGTGACCGGTACCCGCAACCGGCCGTCCTCCCAGGACGCCTCGCGGGCCGGGACGATCGACTGCCGGGTGCCGAACAGCCCGGTGGTCACCGCCACCCAGGTCGGCTCACCCGTCCGGTCGTCGACGAAGAAGTGTTCGACGGTCCCCAGCTTGTCCCCGCCGTCGCCGTACGCGGTGCTGCCGATCGCGGCGGTGACCTCGTGCTGGCTCAACATGGGTCGGCTCCCCTCCGTGGGGCGCGCTCGGCCGCGCGCCACCCGCTCAGGGCTGCCCAGCGGGCGCCGTCGCCGAACATCGGCGCCGGGCGCTCACCCGCCGGGCACCACCAGGTCGACCACCACCGACCGGTGGTCGCTGCCGGCGACGGGGACGACGTCGCAGCCGGCGACGGCCAGCCGCGGGTCCACGAGCACGTGGTCCAGGCCCAGCCGCGGCACCGGGGAGCGCAGCGGGCTCCACGTCCGCAGGTTCCCGCGCCCGACGGCGCGCGCGGCGTCCAGGTACCCGCGGCGCAGGACCGCGCGCAGCGCCGCGTGGTCCAGCGTGGCGTTGAAGTCGCCCGCGAGCACGCGCAGGACCGCGGGCTCCGGGCCGGGGAGCGCGGCCAGGTCCTCGGTCCACCCGCGGACGGCGGCCGGGGACGTCGCCGGCGGGCGGGTGTGCACCGAGACCACCTCCAGCTCGGGCGTGCCCGGCAGCCGCACCGCGGGCTGCTCGAACCCGCCGGGCGCGACGGTCCGGGCGCCCAGGGGCAGGCGGCTCCAGACCGCTCCCGAGGCCGCCGGCTCGCTGCCCGGGCGGGCCGGGACGACGTGGGCGTGCGGCAGCAGCTCCGCGAGCCCCGCGGCGAGCAGCCGCTGCTCGGCCACGGGCGTGAGCTCCTGGACGGCCAGGAGGTCGATCCGGTGCCGCCGGACCAGCTCGACGACCGGCCCGGCGGGGACCAGCCCCCGCCGCAGGCTGACCGTGGCGATCCGCAGCCGCCGGCCGGCCGGCGGGGGTCCGACCGGCCGGCGGCCCCGGTGCGACCGGACCGCGCCGGCGAGCACCGCGCCGGCGCCTGCGGCCAGCACGGTGGCGCTCCGCGACCGGGCCCGCACGGCCACCGCGAGCGGCAGCAGGGCGGTGCCGGCGGCGTAGGGCGTGAACGACAGGGCGGGCACCAGCGGGAAACCCCGCTCGCCGCCGGTGCGGCGCAGCGCCGCCCACACCACCCACGGCGTGGTCGCTGCGACGGCCCACCGGCGGGCGGAGGTCGGGGCCATGCCGGCCACGCTAACCAGGGCGCCGGGGAGCCGCCGCACCGCCCGGTGCCCTACCGTCGGGCGCGTGGTCGCCGAGCAGCTCGAGATCGAGCGGAAGTTCGACGTCGACGGCGGGTTCGCCGTGCCTCCGCTCGACGGGGTCCCCGGCGTCGCGGCCGTGGCCGAGCCGGTCGTGCACGAGCTGGCGGCGGTCTACCACGACACCCCCGACCTCCGGCTGGTGCGCGCGCGGGTGACGCTGCGTCGTCGCACCGGCGGGCCGGACGAGGGCTGGCACCTGAAGCTGCCCGCCGGGGCGGCCCGCCGCGAGCTGCACGTGCCGCTGGCCGCCGGCACCGACGTCGCCCCGGCCGAGCTCCTCGAGGTGGTCGCCGACCTCCTCGTCGGGGAGGTGCCGGCGCCGGTCGTGTCGATGCGCACCCGGCGGGTGGTGACGGCGCTGCGCGACGACGCGGGCCGGGAGCTGGCGGAGCTCGCCGACGACACGGTGACGGCGACGGTGCCCGCGGGCGCCGGGGCGGCGCCCGCGGTGCGCACCTGGCGGGAGCTGGAGATCGAGCTGGTCGACGGCCCGGAGACGGTCCTCGCCGCCGTGGGGGAGGTGCTGGTCGCCGCCGGCGCCCGCCCCTCACCGCGCGCGTCGAAGCTGGCGCTCGCGCTCTCCTCCCGGCTGGGCAGCGGCTGATCACACCCGGGAACGCCGCGCCACCGCCGGTCGTCCATCCTCTGCACGGCGCGCACCCACCGGTCCCGCCCCGATCCTTCCCCAGCCGGAGGTCCCCCTGTCCCTCATCGGTCTGCTGGGCTTCGGGACCGTCGTCCTGCTGGCCGTGGCTCTGCTGCACGCCTACCTGTGGTTCCGCCTGGTCCGCAGCACCACCGCGCCGGGTCGGCTGCGCCGCCGGCTGACGCTGCTCACCGTGGTGCTGGCCGTGCTGCCGGTGGCAGCGCTGCTCTCCCGCGGCTTCCTCCCGCTCGAGGCGGCCACGCCGCTGAGCTGGGTCGGCTACAGCTGGCTGGGCATCGCCCTCTACGCCGTCCTCGCGCTGGTCGTCCTCGAGCCCGTCCGCCTGCTGGGGAGCGCGTGGATCCGCCGCACGGAGGTGGACGAGGTCGTCCCGAGTGGGCCCCGGAGGGGTCCGCGCAGGGACGACGCAGCGGCTCCGCCCGAGCCGGGAACCGCCGACGTGCTGCTCGAGGACCGCCCGGCCCCGGCCCTCGACCGGCGCCGCTTCCTGGCCCGGGGGCTGGCGGTGACGGCCGGCGCGGTCGCGCTCGGCACCGCCGGGACGGGCGCCTGGTTCGCCAACTCGGCGCCGGTCGTGCGACGGGTCCCGATCACCCTGCGCGGGCTGGACCCGGCGCTGGACGGGCTGCGGGTCGTCACCTTCTCCGACGGCCACCTGTCGGCCACCTACGGCGGCCGGCGGTTCGAGCGGGTGGTGGAGCTGGTCAACGAGCAGCGCCCCGACGTCGTCGCCATCGTGGGCGACCTGGTCGACGGCGGGGTCGACGAGCTGCGGGAGGACGTCGCCCCGCTGGCCGACCTGGTCAGCGAGCAGGGCGTCTACTTCGTCACCGGCAACCACGAGTACTTCGTCGACACGCGGGCGTGGATGCGGCACCTGCCGACGCTGGGCGTGGACGTGCTGCGCAACGAGCGGGTGGCGATCCGCCGGGGCGGCGCCTCGTTCGACCTGGCCGGGATCGACGACCGGACGGCGGCCTCCTCGGGGCTGCCGGGCCACGGCGCGGACCTGGACGCGGCACTGGACGGGCGCGACGACAGCACCCCGGTGGTCCTGCTGGCCCACCAGCCGGTGCAGGTGGCGCAGGCCGCGGCGGCCGGGGTGGACCTGCAGCTCTCGGGGCACACCCACGGCGGGCAGCTCTGGCCCTTCGACTACGCGGTGCGGCTGGACCAGCCCGCGGTCGAGGGTTGGTCGCGGCACGGCGACACCCAGCTGTACGTCACCTCGGGGGCCGGGTACTGGGGGCCGCCGATGCGCGTCGGGGCCCGGCCGGAGATCACGGTCGTGGAGCTGCGCGCCCCCGGGCGCTGACCGGCGTCAGGCCCGGGCCAGCGCGTCGAACGCGGCCTCGATGCACTCCTCCAGGGTGTGCTCGCCGTCGCCGTCGGCCCAGGTGAGCAGCCCCGTCGTGTAGGCGGCGAGGTAGGCGCTGGCCACCACCAGGTCCTCCGGCCGCGGCCGGTCCCCGTCGGAGCACGCCTGGGCGACCATCGTCGCGGTGATCCGGTCGAACTCCCCGGCGCGGTTCCGCAGCGTCGCGCTCCCCGCGATGATCTGCCAGCGCGCGTGCAGCTGGTCGCGCACCTCGGCGCCGATCCCGGTCAGCGACTCGATCGCCGCCCGGCGGATGCGCACCGCGAGCGGCAGGTCGGCCGGCTGCGCGGAGATGAGCGCGGCGACCTGCTCCGGCGCCACCAGGCGCATCACGACGTGCTCCTTGCTCGGGTAGTGCGCGTAGAAGGTCGGCACCGAGACCCCCGCCGCCTCGGCGAGGCGGCTGACGCTCACCTGGTCGAAGCCGTGGGTCTCGAACAACCCCACGGCGGCCTCGAAGATGCGCTCGTGGGTGGCCTCCCACCTGCGCCTTCGCCAGTCCGGTGCATCCGTCACCCGGTGATCATCGGTCGCCGGTCCGGTGGTCGCCAGCCGCCGCCCCCAGCTGTCATGCGGCCGTTACCGGACCCGCTCCGGGACAGGCTGGATGTGACGTCTCATACGACATGACGACCAGACGTCTCTCCGGCCAGTACCTTTGACCCCGTGGTGAACCCCGTGGCCGGACCGAAGTACCTCTCGGTCCGCGAGCACCTGCGGCGCCGCGTCGCCGCCCTGCCCGAGCTGACCCTGCTGCCGCCCGAACCGGTCCTGTGCGCCGAGTACGGGGTCAGCCGCATCACCCTGCGGCGGGCGGTGGACGGGCTGGTGGCCGACGGGCACCTCGTGCGCGAGCAGGGCCGGGGCACCTACGTCACCCGGCCGGCCATCCGGCACGAGTACCGCGAGAGCTTCGTGCACCGCATCGCGGGCTTCAACTCCGTGATGACCGAGCAGGGCGCCCAGGTCGGCACCACGGTGCTCACCCAGAGGGTCGTGCCCGTGCCGCCGGCGGTGGCCACCGAGCTCAAGCTGGAGCCGGCGTCCGACGTGGTCGAGCTCGTGCGGCTGCGCAGCGTCGACGGCACGCCGAACCACGTCGCGCACAGCTTCCTGCCGGCCGAGGCCTACCCCGGGGCGGTGGACGCGGACTTCAGCCAGGGGTCGCTCTACGACTACCTCCGCCGCGAGTACTCCGCGGACCTCGCCCACGCCCGCATCGTGGTCGACGTCGGCACCGCCGCCCCGGACGAGGCCGACGCGCTGGGCGTGGTCGCGGGCTCGCCCCTGCTCGTGGTGCGGACGACGGTGCGCGACAGCGAGGGCCGGCCGCAGGTGCACAGCTTCTCCCGGTTGCGCCCCGACGTCAGCCAGGTGGAGTTCGAGGTCTCGGTGGGGGGTCGCTGACGTGCTGACGACGGCGACGGGGAGCCGCGAGGTGCCGCAGCGCCGGGCGGACGTGTGGCGGGCGCTGGCGGTGCTCGAGCCGTACTGCGCCGTCTGCGACGTCTCCTACGTGCTGGACGGCTCCGGCGCGCCCGGCGTCGGGACGACCTTCGTCTGCGCCCCGGGGGAGCTCGCGGGCGCCGACCCCCGGCCGGGTGCGCCCCGCGGCGAGATCGTGACCTGGGAGCCGCGGTCGCGGGTCGGCACCCGCCTGCAGCTGACGCCCGAGACGTGGACGACCGAGATCGAGCTCGCCGACACCGCCGACGGCGGCACGCGGGTGACGATCACCGTCGGGCACGAGCCCACCGGCGGCAGCCGGCTGGTCCACCGGCTGACCCGCAACGCCGTGCGCCGGATGGTGCAGCGCACCGTCGACGCCGAGCTGGGCAAGGTGCCCGCGCACGTGGACCAGGCGGCCGCACGAGGCTGAGCTGCGGCTGGAGGGGCAGGCGCCGTACCACCGGCCCGACCGTGATCGCCACCTCGATCGAGGTACTGACGCATCACTGCAAACAGCGCGGGTACGCAGCCTCTCGTGCCCCGGCGGCACACCCGGCACCCCGCCGGGCCCGCGCGCGCCGGGCGGTTACCGAGGAGTTGGCATGGAAATCATCGGGTTGATCATCGCGGGTCTCATCATCGGTCTGCTGGGCAAGTTCGTCGCACCCGGCACTCGGGACAACACGCCGCTCTGGCTCACGCTGCTGTGCGGCATCGGCGGTGTGCTCCTCGGCTACTGGGTGAGCGGCCTGCTGGGCGTCGAGGACACCGCCGGTATCGACTGGCTGCGGTGGATCATCTCCATCGTGCTCGCGGCGGTCCTGGTGGTGGCGGCTTCCACCCTCACCGGCCGGAACGACCGCGCCGTCCGTCGCTGACGGTCTCCGGGCGGGGGTCCGTCGGGCTCAGAGCTCGACGGACTCCCCCGGCGCCAGCCGCGCGTACGGCGTCGGGGTGCCCGGGCCGCGCTCGCCGAGCAGGCCGCTCAGGACCCCGAGCCCGGTCTCGTTGAGCAGGCCGTCGTGCACCGCGAACGCCTGGTCGGCGTCCACCTCGCGCAGGTAGTCGATGACGTCGGCGGTGCGCGACCACGGCGCGTGCAGCGGCAGGAGCAGGGTCGGCACCGGCGCGCCGGGCACGGTGAAGGCGTCGCCGGGGTGGAACACCTGGCCCTCGACGAGGAAGCCGATGTTGGCCACCCGCGGCAGCTCGGGGTGGATCTCGGCGTGCAGCTCGCCGTGCACCTGCACCTCGAAGCCGGCGATCGTCACCGCGTCACCGGCGCCGACGACGTGCACCCGGCTCCCGGCCCCTTCCAGGGCGGCCGCCACGGAGCGGTTGGTCCACACCTCGAGCGAGGGGGTGGCTTCGAGCGCCGCGCGCAGCCGGTCGGGGACGAAGTGGTCGGCGTGCTCGTGCGTGACCAGCACCGCCGTCGCGCCGTCGAGCGCGACCGGGTCGGTGAAGGCGCCGGGGTCGATGACCAGCCGGCGCTCGCCGTCGGAGACGACCACGCAGGCGTGCCCGTGCTTGGTGAGCTCCATGCCCCGATCCTGCACCCCGCAGGCGGGCCTCACCCCTCGGGGTGAGCCGCCGGCCGGGGGCCGTCACCTGCGGCGGCCGCCGTGCCGACGTCGTCCCCATGATGCTGCAGACCACCGCGTTCGCCGCCGCCCGCAGTCGCGCCCACGGCCCGACCGCTGCGCTGTGGCACGCCGTGGAGCTGCACCGGCCGCCGGCCGAGGTGGACAGCGCCTGCGAGCTGACCGTCTGCGGCTCCCTGGCCCGGGTCACCACCGAGCAGCCCTGGCCGCCGCGGGCCTCCGACGTCTGCCCCGTGTGCAGCGCCATCACGCGGTGACGCCGTCGCCGGGAACGGCGACCCCCTGACGCCCTGCCGTCGGCCCGGATCCGCCCGCCCGGCGGCAGGTGCACGTCCTGGCCGGGTCGGCCTCCTTCGTGGACCGGCCGCTTCCCGGACCGGCCGCCTCAGCTGCCGGTGAACCGCGGTGGACGCTTGGCGATGAACGCCTCGACGGCCTCGCGGTGGTCGGCGGACCGACCGACCTCGTTCTGCAGCCGCGCCTCCAGCGCCAGCGTCTCCTCCAGGGAGTCGGTGGCCGCGGTGGCGAGCACCGTCTTCACCGCGTGGTACGCGGCGGTCGGCCCCGCGGCCAGCCGGGCCGCGAGCGCCTGCGCCTCCGGGAGCACCTGCTCCGGCGCGACCACGCGGTGCACCAGCCCCCACTCGGCGGCGGTCTCGGCCAGGAACGGTTCGGGCAGCAGCAGGAGCTCGGCTGCGCGCGAGCCGCCCACGCAGTGCACGAGCCGCGACGCCAGCGCCGAGTCGCTCGAGAGCCCGATGCCCGTGAAAGCGGTGGTGAACTTCGCGCCCGCCGCTGCGACCCGCAGGTCACCGGCGAGCGCCAGGCCGAGGCCGGCCCCGGCGCAGGCCCCGTTGATCCCCACGACGACGGGCACCCGCAGGCCGGCCAGCGCCAGTACCAGCGGGTTGTACTCCCGCTCCACCACCGACAGCGGGGCCTCCGCGCCGCCCTGCATCTCCGCGAGGTGCTCGCCCAGGTCCTGCCCGACGCAGAACGCGCGGCCGGTGCCGGTGAGCAGCACCGCGCGGACCGACCCGTCCGCCGCGACGTCCTGCACCGCGGCCAGCAGGTCGGCGCGGGAAGCGTGGGTCAGGCCCGGGCGCAGCAGGGTGAGGGTCGCGACGCCGTCGGCGTCCTCCCGGGTCACGGTCTCGGGCATCGGCGCCCCGCCTTCCGGTCGCGGTCGGCCGCGCGGCGCGGCCCTGTCGGCGATCACCTTGCCAGGCGGCCGAGCCCGCGCGTGCGGACCTACCTCCGCCGCCC
>NZ_SSXA01000035.1 GCF_021698975.1 Blastococcus sp. KM273128
CGACGCACCATCGGCCACCAGCCGCCACGCCGCTGGCCCGAGCGCCAGCCGTCACGCCGTCACCCTCCGCTCAACGCCGGTTACCCAACACCCTCTGAGAGGATGGAGGTGATGCCTCACACCTCCCTTCCCGGCCCGAGGACGCTCACCCGCCGGACCCTGCTGGTGGCCTCCGCCGCCGGGCTGGCCGTCGTCGCCACCGGGTGCACCTCCTCGTCCCCCGTGGCCGAGCGCGACACGGTGACCGGCGCGCAGGCCTCCGAGCTGGCCGAGCAGGTCGCCGTCCAGGAAACCCTGGTCGGGGCGTACGGGGCCGCGTTCGCCGCCGACCCCGCCCTCGCCGCGGCGGCCGGCTCCCTCGCCGAGCAGGCCGGTGTGCAGCTCGACCGGCTGCGCGACGCCGCCCCCGGGAGCACCCCGTCGGCCACTCCCCCGGCCGGCACGCCCCCGCCCGGGGACCCGCGGGCGTGGTTGCGCTCGCAGGTCGCCGCCGCCGCCTCCTCCCACGCCGACGCAGCCCTGGAGCAGACCGGCGCGCGGGCGGCGCTGCTGGGGTCCATCGCCGCGGGCCTGCGGGGCCACGAGGCACGACTGGCATGACGGAGACCCACCATGGCTGACGACGAGACCTCCGCCACCGCCGCCGAGGACGCCGCGCTGGACGCCGCGCTGGCCGCCGAGCACGCGGCCGTGTGGGGGTACGGCGCGGTCGGTGCGGCGCTGGGCCCGGGTGACCGCGGCAGCGCCGCGGTCGCCGAGGCGGCCCACCGCGAGGTGCGCGACCGCCTGATCACCCTGCTCGACGAGCGGGGCACCGAGCCGGCCGCCCCGGAGGGGGGCTACCAGCTGCCCTTCCCGGTCCTCGCGCCGGTGGATGCCGCCGCCCTCGCCGTCGTCCTGGAGGAGGGCGTCGCCGCCGCCTGGGTGCGGGTGCTGGACCGGGCCGTGGAGCGGACCACGCGGGCGCTGGCCGTGGAGGTGCTCGGCGCCGCCGAGGTGCGGGCCGTCGGCTGGCGGGCGGCTGCGGGCCGGGCGACGGCGACCAGCGCCCTGCCCGGGCTCCCGACCGGGTGACCGCAGGGCGCGTCAGCCGAGGGCGCCGAGGAAGGCGTCGGTGACCGCGACCGCGGCGCTGCTGGACCGGCCGGCCTCCACGAGCGTCGCGAAGGCGATGTCGCCCTGCGGGCCGCCCAGCTGGTAGCCGGTGAACCAGCCGTGCGACTCCGGCGGGCTGGCCGTGCCGAACTCGGCCGTGCCGGTCTTGCCGTACACCTCGCCCCGGTCGGCCAGCGCCTGGGCGGTGCCGGAGAGCACGACCTGGCGCATCATCGGGCGGAGCGCGTCGAGCACCGCGGCCGCCGGTCCGGCCGGCACCGGACCCGCCGCCTCGGCGCCCACGACCTCCACCGGGGCCACGGGCGTGCCCCCGGCGATGCCCGCGGCGACCAGCGCCATCTGGGCGGGGCTGACCAGCACCTGGCCCTGCCCGATCGCGTTCGCCGCCTGGGTGGTGCCGGTGCTGTCGCGCGGGACGCTGCCCCCGAAGACGTCGACCGGCAGGTCCCAGTCGGTGCCCATGCCGTAGGCCGCCGCCGCGTCGGCGAGCGCGGCCTCCGGGAGCTCGAGCGCCTGCTCGATGAACGTGGTGTTGCAGGACTGGGCGAAGGCCTCGGTGAAGGGGACGGTGCCGAGGTCGAACTGGTCCTGGTTCTCGAACTCCCGCCCCTCGACGACCGTCGTCGCCGGGCAGGGCACGGGCGTCTGCGGGGTGATGCCGCCGGCGTCCAGCAGCGCGGTCGCGGTCACCGCCTTCATGCTCGAACCCGGGGGGAACTGCCCGGTGAGCGCGTTGGCGGGGTTGGCCGCCTCGTTGGAGGCGACGGCCAGGATCTCGCCGGTCCCGGGGCGCACGACGACGAGGTGCGTGGCCAGGGGCTGGGTGGCGACGGCGGCCTCCGCAGCCGTCTGGACCGCGGGCACCAGCGGCGTCCGCACCGGCTCGCCGGGGACCGGGGGCACCGCGGCGATCTCGCGGCCGGTGTCGCCGGTCGCCTCGTCGGTGCTGGCCACCGCCACGGTGAAGCCGGCGGTGCCGCTCAGCTGCTCCTGGTAGGCGCGCTGCAGCCCGGACAGCCCGAGCTGGTCACCGGCGGCGTACCGGGGCTCCCCGTCGACGGCGCTCTCCTCCAGGAGCTCGGCCGTCGCCGGGCCAACCCGGCCCAGGAGCGCGACGGCGAACCGCGACGAGGGGGCGAGCAGCCGGGTGTCGGTCGGGAAAACGGCCCCGGGCAGGTCGAACACCTGGGCGCGGATCTGCTCGAACTGCGGCCGGCGGAGGTCGATGACCGGCACGAACTGCCCCTCCGGTGCGGCCTCGACGTCGGCGACGATCTCCTCGGCGGCGATCCCCGTCGCCGCCGAGAGCCCCGCAGCCAGCGCCGGCAGGTCGGTGACCTGGGCGGGGTCGACGCCCACCCGGACCACCTCGGTCGGGGTGAACAGGGGCGCGCCCGAGGCGTCGGCGATCGGCGCCCGCTCCGGCAGCTGCCGGTCGAGCACGAGGCGCTGCCCCTCCCCCAGCTCGGGGTGGACGAGGGCCGGCTCGGCGAGCACCTCCCACGCGTCCTCGCCCTCTCGCAGCCGCAGCGTGCCCCGGTAGCTCCACTCCGGCGCCGCCTCCAGGTCCCAGGTGGCGGTCCAGCCGACGGTGGCGCCGCCGTCCTCGACGGTCACCTCACCGACCTCCGCGGCCAGCTCCGCGCCGGGCAGGTCCCCGGCCGTCTGCTCGAGCAGCGCGGTGGCGGCGGCCGGGTCGGAGGTCGCCCCGGCCGCGGCGGCGAGGTCACCGGCCGACCAGTCCGCCAGGAAGGACTCCGCGGCCGCCCGCACGTCGTCCTCGCTCCCCGAGCAGCCGGCCAGCACCGGCGCGGCGAGCAGGACGGGGATCAGCAGGGCCGGGGTGGGGCGGGTGCGCACCGGCACAGGTTCCCAGAGACCCGGCGTCGCGCCCACCACGGCTCGCTGCGCCCGGCGCGCGCCCCTCAGAAGAGGACGCTGGCGTACTCACCGACCTCGCGGAACCCGACGCGGCGGTAGGAGGCGCGGGCCCGGGTGTTGTAGTCGTTGACGTAGAGGCTCACGACCGGGGCGATGGCCGCGCGGGCGTACTCGACCACCGCGGCGGTGCAGGCCGTGCCGATCCCCCGCCCGCGCAGCGCCGGCGCCACCCAGACCCCCTGCACCTGGCAGGCCGCCCGGCAGACCGCGCCGATCTCGGCCTTGAACAGCACCCGACCGTCCTCGATCCAGGCCAGCGACTGCCCGGCCCGCACCAGCTCGTCGACCCGGGCGCGGTAGCCGGCGCCGCCGTCGACCCGGAGCGGGCTGACCCCGACCTCCTCGGTGAACATCGCCACGGCGGCCGGGAGCAGCACGTCGAGCTCGTCGGTGCGCACCGGCCGCACCCGTGGTTCCGGGGCGACGGCGGGTGGCCCGTCGATCGCCATCAGCGGCTGCCGGGGACGGTGGTCGCGCGCCGGCCCCCACGCCGGGGCGAGCAGCTCCCACAGGGGTGCCACGGCGGCGGCGGGACCCACGATGGTGGAGCAGCGGCGCCCGGCCCGGCGGGCCCGCTCGGCGAAGGCGACGGCGGCGGCGCGCTCGGTGCCGGGCAGCGCGAACGGGATGAGGTTCGCGCCGGCCAGGCAGATCGCGTCGAGCTCGCGGCCGCTGCCGATGCCCCAGAGGGGCGCGCCGAGCGAGATCGCAGCGGTGCCCGCCGCCTCGACCCGGCCGGCCACGACGCAGGCCGCGACCGGGTCCGTGGCCAGCAGCCGGAGCACGGCCGGCTCGTCGGCCTCGTCGAGGACGCGCGCGGCGGGCGTACGGAGCACGGGTCAGCTGACGCTGACGACCGGCGGCCCGGAGGGCTCGCCGGCGTCGACGTGCTCACCGGCGATGCGCATGGCCTCCTCGATGAGGGTCTCGACGATCTGGGACTCGGGCACGGTCTTGATCACCTCGCCCTTGACGAAGATCTGCCCCTTGCCGTTGCCCGAGGCGACGCCGAGGTCGGCCTCGCGCGCCTCCCCCGGCCCGTTGACGACGCAGCCCATGACGGCGACGCGCAGCGGCACCTCCATGCCCTCCAAGCCCGCGGTGACCTCGTTGGCGAGCTTGTAGACGTCGACCTGCGCGCGCCCGCACGACGGGCAGCTGACGATCTCCAGGCCGCGCTGCTTGAGGTTCAGCGACTCCAGGATCTGGTTGCCGACCTTGACCTCCTCGGCCGGCGGGGCCGAGAGCGAGACGCGGATGGTGTCGCCGATGCCCTTGCTCAGCAGGGCGCCGAACGCGACGGCGGACTTGATGGTGCCCTGGAACGCCGGGCCGGCCTCGGTGACGCCGAGGTGCAGCGGGTAGTCGCACTGCGCGGCGAGCAGCTCGTAGGCCCGCACCATGACCACCGGGTCGTTGTGCTTGACCGAGATCTTGATGTCGCGGAAGTCGTGCTCCTCGAACAGGGAGCACTCCCACAGGGCCGACTCGACCAGCGCCTCCGGCGTCGCCTTGCCGTACTTGGCGAGCAGTCGCTTGTCCAGCGAGCCGGCGTTGACGCCGATGCGGATCGGGATGCCGGCACCCTTGGCCGCCTTCGCGATCTCGCCGACCTTGTCGTCGAACTTCTTGATGTTGCCGGGGTTCACGCGGACGGCGGCGCACCCGGCGTCGATCGCGGCGAAGACGTACCGCGGCTGGAAGTGGATGTCGGCGATCACCGGGATCTGCGACTTCTTCGCGATGATCGGCAGCGCCTCGGCGTCGTCGGTGTCGGGCACCGCGACGCGCACGATCTGGCAGCCCGAGGCGGTGAGCTCGGCGATCTGCTGGAGCGTGGCGTTGATGTCGGCGGTCTTCGTCGTCGTCATCGACTGGACGCTGACGGGGAAGTCGCTGCCGACGCCGACACCGCCGACGTCCAGCTGCCGGGTCTTCCGGCGCGGAGCGAGCACGGGCGGGGGCGCAGCGGGCATGCCGAGGCCGACGGGGATCGCCATGCCGCCCAGTATCCCCCGCCGCCGCGTCCGCGCCGGTGGAGCGGCTGTGACGTGCGCGTCCGGGGAGGCGGCGGACGCTCAGGTCCGGTACGGGGCGGCCTCGGCGACCAGCTCGTCGAGCACGACCTGGACCGCCCTCCGGGCGGCGACGTCGGAGCGCACCAGCGCCTCGATGACCCGCCCGGCGCGGAGGTCGGCCAGCGGCACCAGCGCCAGCCGCCCCTCGGCCCGGTCCCGCGTGGTGTGCCGGGGCAGGAGCGCGATGCCGTGCCCCCGCGCGACCAGCCGCTCCATCAGGGGCAGGTGGATCGTCCGGCGCACGACCCGGGCCGGAGCCCCCGCCCGGGCGGCGATGGCGGTCAGCACCCGCTCGATCGGGAAGTCCGCCGGGGGCACGATCCAGTCCTCGTGGATCACGTCGGCAGGCGTGATGCGCGGACGGCCGGCCAGCGGGTGGTCCAGCGGCAGCGCCACGTCCAGCGGCTCGCGGAGCAGGGGGCGGACGACGACCCGGCCCCGGCCCGGTGCGACGACGTCGTCGGACCGGTGGGCGACCACGATGTCGTAGTCGCTGGTCAGCGCGGCGAAGTCGTCCTGCAGCACGTCCTCGTCGAAGGTCTCCAGCACGATGCCGGGGTGGGCGGCGAGCCGGTCGAGCAGCCCCGGGACGAGCAGCTCCCCCGCCGAGTGGAACAGCGCGAGGCGGACCGTGCCGGCAACGGCTCCGCGGTAGCTCTGCCAGTCGGCCTCGGCCACGGCGAGGGCGGTCGCCACCGTGGCGGCGATGTCGGCCAGCGCCCGGCCCGCATCGGTCAGGCGCACGCCCCGGCCCACCCGTTCGACCAGCGGCACCCCCAGCCGCCGCTGCAGCACCTTGAGCTGCTGGGACACCGCCGACGGCGTCCTCGTGGTGGCCCGGGCGACGGCGGTCACCGACCCGTGCTCGGCCAGCTCCCGCAGCAGGAGGAGCTGCCCGGGCTCGACCCGCTCCCAGAGCCCCACCTCGACCATGAAGGCAACCTACAGTGACGATGCACGACTTCGCGCTTGTCCTTCATGGAGTCGACCCGGAGGCTGATGTCGTGCCCCTCCGCGACCGCCTCCTCGCCTGCCTCGTCGCGGTGTGCTGGGGGACCAACTTCCCGGCCACGGCGCTGGCCCTGGAGCACTTCCCGCCGCTGTTCGCGGTCGCCCTGCGCTTCGCGCTCGTGGCGCTGCCCGCGCTGCTGCTCGTCCCGCGGCCGCCGGTCGCGCTGCGCTGGCTGGTCGGCGTGGGGCTGGGCATCGGCCTGCTGCAGTTCGCCTTCCTGTATGCCGGGATGGCGGCGGGCATGCCGAGCGGGCTGGCCTCCCTGGTCCTGCAGGCCTCGGCGCCGTTCACGGTCCTCCTCGCCGGGATCTGGCTGCACGAGCGGCTCTCCGCCCGCCAGCTCGCCGGGGTGCTGCTCGCCGTCCTCGGCCTGGCCGCCATCGCCGGCCACCGCGCGCAGACGGCCGCCTGGCTGCCCGTCGTGCTCACCCTCTGCGGCGCGCTCGGCTGGGCCGTCGGCAACGTCTGCAGCCGCCGCGCCCGGGCGCCGAACGCGCTGCACCTCACGCTCTGGTCGGCGACGATCCCCCCGCTGCCGATGCTCGCCCTCGCGCTGGCCGTCGAGGGTCCCGACCGCATCCTGCGCTCGCTGGCGACCGCGGCCACGGCGGACGCCCTGCCGTCGGTGCTCGGGCTCCTCTACGTCGTCGTGGTCGCCACGCTGGTCGGCTACGGGATCTGGAACACGCTGCTCTCCCGGCACCCGTCGAACGTGGTCGCCCCGTTCTCGATGCTGGTGCCGGTGGTCGGCGTCCTCGCGTCGTGGCTGGCCTTCGGCGAGGTCCTCGACCCGGTGGAGCTCGTCGCCGGCGCCTTCGTGGTGGGCGGCGTCCTCGTCGCCTCGCGGCCGGCCCGTCGGCGCCGCTCGACGCCGGTCGCGCCGGTCACCCAGCCAGCCGGACCGGGTTGACGACGTCGGCGATGAGCAGCAGCAGCGACAGCCCGAGGAAGAGCCCGGCGACGGCGTAGGCGACGGGCATCAGGCGGGCGATGTCGAACGGCCCCGGGTCGGGCCGCCCGCGGAGCCGGGCGACCGTCGAGCGCGCCTTCTCGTACAGCGCCCCGGCGACGTGCCCGCCGTCCAGCGGGTAGATGGGCAGCAGGTTGAACAGGAACAGGACCAGGTTCAGCCCGGCCAGCAGCTGCACGAAGTAGCCGATCTTCTGCACCGGGGAGAGCTGCTCGAGGGCGAAGACCTCCCCGGAGATGCGGCTGACGCCGACCACGCCGATCGGCCCGAGCGGGTCCCGCTCCTCGCCGAGGAACGCGGCCCGGAACAGCTGCGGGACGCGCTCGGGGATCTCCACCAGGCGGTCCACCGAGCGCACCAGGATGTCGGCGAAGTGGCCGGGCACCTCGCCCACCGGCTGGCGCACCTCGCGCTGGAGCGGGCTGATGCCGACGAAGCCGACGACCTGGGTCGCCTGGCCCTCCTCGTCGGCGTAGACGACGTTCTCGATCGGCGTGACGGTGAGGTCGAGCCGCTCCCCGTCGCGCTCGACGGTGAACACCACGGGCTGGTCGGCGCTGGCGCGGATCGCGTCCTGCACCTGCTCCCAGCCGACGTCGGTCTCCTGCGACACCGGCTCGCCGTCGAGCGCGACCACGGTGTCGCCCGCCTGCAGGCCGGCCCGGGCGGCGGGGCTGCGCGGTGGCAGCGCGCAGCCCGCGGCGCCGGCCTCGCACAGCGCACCCTCCGGCGTGATGGGGACGGCGCAGGGGTCCTCCGCGGTGGCGCTGGCCGCGCCCGCGGGCAGCACGCAGTCGGGCACCTGGCGGATGGTCGTGGTGATCTCCGGGATGCCGAAGCCCATCAGGACGACGGCGAAGAAGACGACGGCGAGCACCAGGTTGTGGAAGGGCCCGGCGAACATCACGATGACCCGCTGCCACCACGGCTTCTTGTAGAAGACCCGGTCACCGTCGCTGGGCCGGACGTCGTTGAGCGCCTGGCCGCGGACCTCCGCGATGAAGCTGCGCATCCGGGTGGCGCGCTTGCTCTCGCCCTCCTCGGCCGGCGGGATCATGCCGACGATGCGGATGTAGCCGCCGAGCGGGACGGCCTTGATGCCGTACTCGGTCTCGCCGCGGCGCCGGGAGAACACGGTGGGGCCGAAGCCGACCATGAACTGCGGCACGCGCATGCCGAACTTCCGCGCCCACCAGAAGTGCCCGGCCTCGTGGAAGGCGATGGAGAACATCAGGCCGACGGCGAAGAGGACGATCCCCAGCACCGTCAGCAGGAATCCGCTCAGCTCAGCCTCCGGCGATGACGCCCCGGGCGTGCTCCCGGGCCCACTTCTCCGCCGCCAGCACGTCCTCGACGCAGGTGGGGGCGCCGATGTCCGGCGCGGCGTCGAGGGTACGCGCGACGAGCTGGACGATCCCTGGGAACGACAGCCGACCCGCCGTGAACGCGGCGACCGCCTCCTCGTTCGCGGCGTTGTACATCGCGGGCACCACGCCCCCTGCCTCGCCGGCCGCGCGGGCCAGCCGCACGGCCGGGAACGCCTCCTCGTCCAGCGGCAGGAACTCCCAGGTGCTCGCCGTCGACCAGTCGAGGCCGGGCTGCACGTCGGGCAGCCGGTCGGGCCAGGCCAGACCCAGCGCGATCGGCAGGCGCATGTCCGGCGGGCTGGCCTGGGCGATCGTCGCGCCGTCGGCGAAGGTGACCATCGAGTGCACGATCGACTGGGGGTGCACGACGACGTCGATGTCCGCGTAGGGCACGCCGAAGAGCAGGTGGGCCTCGATCAGCTCGAGCCCCTTGTTCACCAGCGTCGCCGAGTTGATGGTGACGACGGGCCCCATCGCCCAGGTCGGGTGGGCCAACGCCTGCTCGACGGTGACCTGCGCGAGCTCGGCGGCGGTGCGCCCGCGGAACGGCCCCCCGCTGGCCGTCAGCACCAGCCGGGCGACCTCGTCGCGGGACCCACCGCGCAGGCACTGGGCGAGGGCGGAGTGCTCGGAGTCGACCGGCACCAGCTGGCCCGGCGCGGCGGCGGCGAGCACCAGGTCACCGCCGGCGACGAGCGACTCCTTGTTGGCCAGTGCGACGGTGCGCCCGGCTCGGAGCGCCGACAGCGTGGGTCCCAGCCCGATCGACCCGGTGATCCCGTTGAGGACGACGTCGGCCGGCCGGGCAGCCAGCTCCTCGGCGGCGCGCGGGCCGGCCAGGATCTCGGGCAGCGCGAACTCCCCCTTGGCCCAGCCGCGTTGCTGCGCCGCGGCGTAGAAGGCCAGCTGCAGGTCCTGCGCGGCGGTGGCCCGCGCGACGGCGACCGTCCGCACACCCAGCTCCAGCGCCTGCTCAGCCAGCAGGGCGACGTCACCGCCCCCGGCGGCGACGCCGGTGATGCGCAGGCGGCCGGGGTTCTGGGCGGCGACCGCCAGCGCCTGTCGGCCGATGGACCCGGTGGAGCCCAGGACGGTGACCTCGCGCGGCTCGCTCATGCGGGCATCCTGCCAAGCATTTCGACGACGACTGCAGCCCAGCAGCCGGCGCCGCACGACCTCCGGCAACAGCAGAATGCGACATCGGATCGGGCGATGTTGGGCAGTTCCGGATCTATGCGACGACTCACGACTCGCTCGGTTGGTGGAGATGGACCATGCCGCGGACCTCTACCAGCGTGTCGTCGGCGTTTAGCTACATCTGACCCCGGGACGTGCCGATACTCACCGCGACGGCTCGGGAGTCCGGGCCCTGACCAACGGAGCTCTCCATGTCGCACCGCACCACCACGCGCGTCGCCGCCACCACGGGCCTCGCCGTCGTCACCGCTTCCCTCGGCCTGGCCTTCGCGCCGAGCGCCCTGGCCGCGGACCTCCCCGCTGTGGAAGCGCCCAGCACGGTCGTGGCCGGGGAGAAGTTCACCATCAGCGGGGTGGGCTGCTACACCCGCGACGAGGAGTTCGGGGCGACCGTCGGCATCATCACCGACAGCGGGTCGCAGAAGCTCGAGGAGGTCGTCTTCGCCGCTGAGCCCGCGAACGACGGCACCTGGAGCGCCGAGGTCTTCTTCCCGGTCGGCGACGCCGGCGACCACTTGATCGACATCACGTGCCTCAACGTCTACCTGGGCGTGGAAGAGGAGCAGTTCTACCCGATCGTCGAGATCGAGGTCACGGCCCCGGTCACCGACACCCCGGTCACCGACGGCCCGAAGACCGACGCCCCGAAGACCGAGACCCCGACCCCCGGCGCCATCCGCGGCGAGTCGGCCAACACCGCCGGTGTCGCCGCCCAGACCACGGGCGCTGTCACGAAGAACGCCGTCCTCGGCCAGAAGGTGGTCAAGGTCTACAAGGGCTTCAAGCCCTTCGAGAAGGTCACGCTGACCATGCACTCGACCCCCACGGTGATCGGCACCTTCGACGCGGACGCCGATGGCGTCGTCACCGCCGAGTTCGCCCTGCCGGCCGGCACCACCGCGGGCACCCACACCCTCGTCCTCGAGGGCAACCAGGGGACCTACTTCCAGGAGTCCCTGCAGGTCGCTGCCGCCACCACCGCCGCCGACGGCCTGGCCTACACCGGTGCCAGCATCGCCCTGCCGCTGAGCCTCGGCGCCGGCCTGCTCGCCGCCGGTGCCGGCGCGCTGGTCGTCTCCCGCCGCCGGTCGGGAGCCTCGCAGGCCTGAGCATGACCTCGTCGCACCACCCGGACGCCGGCCAGGGATCCCCTGGCCGGCGTCCGGCGCGTTCCGGGCGCCGTCTGCCGGTGGCCCTGGTGGCGCTGCTCGTCCTCCTCGGCATCGTGGCCGTCGACGCCGCCGTGGTGGCGGCACGGGTCGACCGGCTGGACGTCGACCTCGCGGCCGGCCCTGGGGACGCCGACGGCCGCACCTGGGTCCTGATCGGCCTGGACTCCCGCGAGCGGCTCCCCGATGGCGCCGACGTCCGGGACTTCGGCACGCCGGAGGCGGTGCCGGGCAGCCGGGCGGACGTGGTCCTGGTGGTGCACCAGACCGACGCCGGGACCACGGCGTTCTCGATCCCCCGCGACCTCGTGGTGATCCACGGCCGCAGCGCGGACCGGCTCGCCCTGACCTGGCTGGACGGGCCGCAGGCCACGGTGGCGGCGCTGTGCGGGATCGGCATCCCCACCGACCACCTGGTCACGGTGGACCTCGCCGGCTTCGCGGCCGTGGTCGACGCCGCCGGCGGGATGCAGGTGGACGTGCCGCAGCCGGTGCGCGACCCCGCCGCGGGTCTGCTGCTCGAGACCGCCGGGCGCACGCACGTGGACGGGGCGACGGCGCTGGCGCTGGTCCGCTCACGCCACCCGGAGCACTTGGTGGACGGCGCCTGGGTGCCCGCCCCTGTCGACCCCGACGGACGGGCGAGCGCAGCCGGTGCCGTGCTCGCCGCGCTGGCCGACCGGGTGCGGGCGTCCGGGGGGCAGCCTTGGCGGCTGCAGGCGATCGCGTGGTCAGCCTCCGACGCCGTCGCCACCGACCCGGGGACCGCGCTGACCGACCTGCTCGACCTGGCCCTGGGCGGCCTGGGCGAAGCACGGGTGCTGCCGGTGGGCGATCCGGCGGGTGGAGGGCTCGCCCGCCCCCCGACGGCGGAGACCACTGCCGCGATCGCCGGGGCCGGGCTCTCCTGCGACGGCTGACGACCCGCCGGTCCGGCACCTCGGAGCGTGCCCGGCGCCCGGTCCTGTCAGAATGACCGGGTGACCGCACCGCACTCCCCGTCGACCCAGCGGGTCAACCAGCCCGGCCGCGAAGAGGGCGTCGTCCGCGCCGGCGAGCACCCCGTCGAGCACGAGCAGCCGGAGGACTGGGGCTGGCACGGCGAGACCGGCAAGTGGGGCCAGATCGGTGGCTGGATCGCGACCGGCGTCATCCTGCTCTACCTGTTCGGCAACCACGAGGGCCGCGTCGAGGACGTGTGGCTCATCGCCCTCGCCGGCGTGATGGCCCTCGTCCTCATCTGGGACCTGCGCCGCAAGAAGACCGCCTGGCGCCGCTGACGGCCGACGGTCGCACCTCGGGCCGGCAGCACGCGCTGCCGCGCGGGTCGAGCCGCATAGCCGACCGTCGGACCGCGCCGTGGCGCGGCCCAACGGTCGGGGGAACGGCTCGACATCGCCTTCCTGCGCCCCAGCCGGCCCCGACGGTGTCCTCGACGTGTGCGGTCGGGGTCACCTCGCCGTCGAGCTCCGGACTCAGGTGACGCTGACGCCGATCGCCGCACCGATCAGGTAGGTCGTACCGGCCGCCGCCGCCCCGAGCAGGAGCTGGCGCAGGCCGCCGTACCACCACGGCCGGGGCGTGAAGCGGGACGACAGCGCCCCGGCCACCAGCAGGCCCAGCCCACCGCAGAGCAGTGCGACCCACAGCACCGGCACGCCCAGCAGGTACGGCAGCAGGGGCAGCAGGGCCCCGGTGCCGAAGGTCAGGAACGACGAGACGGCCGCCAGGCGCGGCGAGGGCTTGTCCTCCGGGCTGAGTCCGATCTCCGCGACGACGTGCAGGCGGAGGGCGGTCTCGGGGTCCCGGGACAGCTGCACGGCCACCGTGCGGGCCAGCCGCTCGTCGACGCCGCGGACCCGCAGCATCTCGACCAGCTCCGCCAGCTCCCCCTCGGGGTTCCGCTCGAGCTCCCGGCGCTCCTTCTCGACCTCCAGGTCCAGCTGCTCGTTCTGCGTCTTGACCGAGGTGTACTCGCCCAGCGCCATCGAGATCGCGCCGGCGACGAGGCTGGCCACCCCGGCGAGCACGATGGCCCGCGGGGCGGCGCCGCCGCCACCGACCCCGGCGACCAGCGCGGTGTTGGTCACCAGGCCGTCCATCGCCCCGAAGACGGCGGCCCGCAGCCAGCCGCCGGAGACGTCGGCGTGGGAGTGCTCGTGGGCCTCGGCCTCGGGCGGCGCCCCGCTCACCCCTGGTCGGCCTCCGCGCCGAGCGGGACCGGCGCCTCGACGGCCGGGGTGGGCAGCGCCACTGCGGGCACGCCCTCGACCCGGTCGGCGGCGGCGAGCTGCCCGCAGGCGCCGTCGATGTCCTGACCGCGGGTGTCGCGCACCGTCGTCGCCACCCCGGCGGCCCGCAGCCGGGCGACGAACTCCCGCTGGGCCGGCAGCGGGCTGGCGTCCCAGGGGCTGCCCGGCGTCGGGTTGAGCGGGATGAGGTTGACGTGCGCGAGCTTGCCCGCCAGCAGCCGGCCCAGCAGGTCGGCGCGGAACGGCTGGTCGTTCACGTCGCGGATGAGCGCGTACTCCACCGAGTAGCGCCGGCCGGTCCGCTGCGCGTAGGCGTCGGCGGCCTCGATGACCTCGCCGACCTTCCAGCGGGTGTTGATCGGCACCAGGGTGTCGCGCAGCTCGTCGTCCGGCGCGTGCAGGCTGACGGCGAGGGTGACGTTGCGACCCTCCTCGGTGAGCCGGCGGATCGCGGGCACCAGGCCCACCGTGGAGACCGTCACCGACCGCTGCGAGAGACCCAGCCCGTAGGGGGCGGTGCCGAGCAGCGCGTCGAGGGTGGCCCGCACGCGCGCGTAGTTGGCCAGCGGCTCCCCCATGCCCATGAAGACCACGTTGGACAGCCGCCCCGGCCCGCCGGCGACCTCGCCGTCGGCCATCGCCGCGGCGGCGGCCACCGCCTGGCCGATGATCTCGGCGGCGGAGAGGTTGCGGGTCAGCCCGGCCTGGCCGGTCGCGCAGAAGGGGCAGGCCATGCCGCAGCCGGCCTGGCTGGAGATGCAGACGGTGGCGCGATCGGGGTAGCGCATGAGCACGCTCTCCACCAGCGCGCCGTCGTGCAGCCGCCACAGGGTCTTGCGGGTGCGGCCGTTGTCGGCGGTCTGGTGCCGCACCACCGTGAGCAGCTCGGGCAGCAGCGCCTCGCGCAGCGTCTCGCGGGCGGCCGCCGGGATGTCGGTCATCTGCGCCGGGTCGGTGGTCCCGCGGTAGTAGTGCCGCGCCAGCTGGTCGGCGCGGAACGCCGGCTGGCCGAGGTCGGCCACCGCGGCGCGAGCCTCCTCCCGGGTGAGGTCGGCGAGGTGGCGCGGCGGCTTGCCGCGGCGGGGGGCGTCGAAGACCAGGGGCAGGGCAGTCATGGCACTCCCCATCGTCCCACTCCCGGGCCCGGCGGACCGGGTGCGGAGAGCGAACTCACGCGGACCGGGCGGATCCCTGGCAGGGTCGGTGCGCATGAGCCGGCTGGACGACGTCGACCTGGGCCTCCGACTGGACAAGAAGGAGGCGAAGAAGCAGCTCGCCGCCGCGCAGGAACGCCTCGTCCACCTGCGCCTGCTGCTGGGCGGCCAGATCGGTCCCGGTGAGCTGGGGCCGCCGCTGCTGGTGCTCTTCGAGGGCTGGGACGCCTCCGGCAAGGGCGGCGCCATCCAGCGGCTCGTCGGCGAGCTCGACCCGCGGCACGTCCGGGTGGCGCAGTTCGCCGCCCCGACCCGCGACGAGAAGCGGCACCACTTCCTGTGGCGGTTCTGGCCGGTGCTGCCCGGCTGGGGCGGCATGGCCGTGCTCGACCGCTCCTGGTACGGCCGGGTGCTCGTCGAGCGAGTGGAGGGGTTCGCCCCCGAGGAGGCGTGGCGCCGGGCCTACCAGGAGATCGTCGACCTGGAGACCTCGCTGGCCGCCGAGGGCACGGTGCTCGTGAAGTTCTGGATGCACGTCTCCCCCGAGGAGCAGCTGCGCCGCTTCGAGTCGCGCCGGGCCGACCCGTACAAGGCCTGGAAGCTGACCGACGAGGACTGGCGCAACCGGGAGAAGCGCGGCGAGTACGAGGCCGCCGTCGAGGAGATGCTCGAGCGCACCCACACCGAGGTGGCGCCGTGGCACGTCGTCCCCGCCGAGGACAAGCGGTGGGCGCGGGTCGCCGTCGTCCGGGCGGTCTGCGAGGCGGTGGAGGCGGCGCTGCACGCGCGGGGCATCGACCCCGACCCGCCGCTGCAGGACGACTAGCGCGCGGCCCCGAGGTCGGCGTGGCGGCGCACCCACGCGTGCATGGCGATCCCGGCGGCGACGCCGGCGTTGATCGACCGGGTCGACCCGAACTGGGCGATCGAGACCGTCATCGCCGCGCCGGCGCGCGCCTCCTCGGTCAGCCCCGGCCCCTCCTGGCCGAAGAGCAGCACGCAGCGCCGCGGCAGCTCGGCGGTCTCCAGCGGGACCGCGCCCGGCCCGTTGTCGACGGCGACGACGGTCAGCCCCCGCTCGGCGGCGAGGGCCAGCAGCCCGCCGACGTCGGGGTGGTGGCGCAGGTGCTGGTACCGGTCGGTGACCATCGCCCCGCGCCGGTTCCACCGCCGCCGGCCCACCACGTGCACCTCGGCAGCGAGGAAGGCGTTGGCGGTGCGCACCACCGTCCCGATGTTGAGGTCGTGCCCGAAGTTCTCGATGGCGACGTGGAAGGGGTGCCGACGGCGGTCGAGGTCGGCGACGATCGCCTCCACCGTCCAGTAGCGGTACCGGTCGACGACGTTGCGCCGGTCGCCCTCGGCGAGCAGCTGCGGGTCGTACCGGGGGTCGTCCGGCCACGGCCCCTCCCAGGGGCCGACGCCGACCGTCGCGCCCCAGTCGGTGGGGCCGGGCAGTTCGTCCTCGCGCACCCAGGGAGGATGGCAGGGTGACCGACGGCGTCCTCCTGCACCTGGTCGAGCCGCCCGCGTGGCGGGCCGCGCTGCGCGCGGGCTCCGTCGCCCCCGGGCCCGATGGCTTCGTGCACCTCTCCGCGCCCGAGCAGGTGCACCTGCCGGCGCAGCGGCTGTTCCCCGGCCGGCGCGACCTGGCGCTGCTCGTCGTCGACCCCGCGCGGCTCCCGGAGCCGGTGCGCTGGGAACCGGGCCACCCCGACGACCCGGCAGGATCGCTCTTCCCGCACCTCCACGCCCCGCTGCCCACGTGGTCGGTCGTGGCGGTCCTCCCCTACCGGCCGCCGACGCCGGTCGAGCTCCCCGCGCCCGACGACGCGCTCGGCCGTGCGGTGGCCCTGTACAGCTCGGTGCCGGTGCGGCGCGCGGTCGGGGTGGGCGACGTCCCCGGCGGGGTGGCGGTGCTGGACCCCGACCTCCCCCACTCCCGGGACAACAACCGGCTGGTGCTCACCCGGCCGGTGACCGCCGCGGCCGTCGCGGCCGCCGCGGAGGAGGTCGGGGGCAACGCCGGCTGGCCGCACTTGGCGGCGCTCCTCACCTGGCCGGGTGCCGGGGCGGTGGCCGCGGAGCTCACCGGGCTCGGCTGGAACGCCGAGGAGCTGGTCCTCATGGGGCGGCCCGCGGACCTCCCGGCGCCCGAGGCAGCGGTCCGCGCCGAGGTGGTCGACCAGCGCGAGGTGCACGAGCTGTGGGACCGGGGATGGCGCCGCGACCTCGCCGGCCTCGGCGCCGACCAGCTGGAGCCGGTGGTGCGGCAGCTGGTCGACCGCGAGCAGCTCAACGACCGGGTGCTCGCGGTGACCGACGTGGTCGTGCGCGAGCACGGCCGGGTGGTGGCCGCGGCGCAGCTGCGGGTGGACGGCGCGACCGCCGCGGTGGAGTCGGTCATGACCGAGCCCGACGCCCGTGGGCGCGGCTACGGGGACGCGGTGCTCGCCCGCGCGCTCGAGCTGGCCTCGGCCACCGGTTGCGACCTGGTGGTGCTGGAGGCCGCCGGGGACGACTGGCCGCGGCACTGGTACGCCCGGCGGGGGTTCACCGGGCTCGGGTCGACCTGGTCGGTCGACCGGCCGGCCTAGGCCGGGGCGAGGAGCGCCAGCAGCAGGTAGGCCGCGGCGGCCGACGGCAGCAGCGAGTCCAGCCGGTCCATGATCCCGCCGTGGCCGGGCAGCAGGTCGCCCATGTCCTTGATGCCGAGGTCGCGCTTGATCAGCGACTCGGCGAGGTCGCCGACGGTCGCCGAGACGGCGAGCGCGGCGCCGAAGAGCAGCCCGCCCCACCAGGGTGCGCCCAGCCCGAGGACCAGGACCGGGGTGGCCACCAGCATGCAGGCGAGCACGGACCCGGCCATGCCCTCCCACGACTTCTTCGGGCTGATGGACGGCGCCATCGGGTGCCTGCCGAACAGCACGCCGGCCGCGTAGCCGCCCACGTCGCTGGCGATGACCGTGGCGATGAAGGCGAGCACCCGCACGGCGCCGTCGTCGGGCACGAGCAGCAGGACGGCGAAGCCGGCCAGGAACGGCACGTAGAGGGCGGTGAGCACGCCGGCGGCGGTGTCCCGGCGGTAGCCGACCGGACCGCCGGCCAGCCGCCACAGCAGCACGGCGAGGGCGGTGAGGAGGAAACCGGTGAGCAGGCCCGTGGGCCCGCGCGTCCAGGCCAGCCCCTCCATGGCGAGGGCGCCCACGAGCAGGGGGACCAGCGGCGCGGAGAACCCACCCTTCGCCAGCGCCCGCGTGAGCTCGACGACGGCGACGAGGATCGCCACGACGAGCACGCCGAGGAACGCCGGGCGCCAGAGGAACAGCGACAGCAGGATGACCGCGACCAGCCCGACGCCGACGCCGACGGCCGCGCGGAGGTTGCGCCCGGCGCGGCTCACCGGCTGCTCCGTGGTGGGCAGCGCCGCGACCTCCTCGGGCAGCGGCATCGCCGTCGCGGTGGGGGCGTCGTCACCGGCAGGCGCGGCATCGCCGGGCTCGGCCTCGTCGGACACCCGCTCGTCGGGCACCGGGACCGGTGCCCGCGACGGCAGCGGCGGCAGCGGGCGGGAGGCCGCGACCGGCACCGGGCCGGTGTCGTCGCCCCGCCGGTGCCCGCCCGGTCGCGGCTCACCGGCCCGGGGGAACGGCTGTCCCCCCGGGCGCAGGGAGCCAGGGCGGTCGGCGGGAGGAGGTGTCATGGGAACGGCGGCCGCGTTGGGGTCAGACCTCGAGCAGCTCGGTCTCCTTGTTCTTCATCGCCTCGTCGACGTGCGCGACGTGCTGCGCGGTGAGGTCGTCCAGCTCCTTCTCGGCGCGCCGCACGTCGTCCTCGCCGGCCTCGCCGTCCTTGGCGATGCGGTCGAGCTCCTCCTTGGCGCGGCGGCGGATGTTCCGGATCGCGACCTTGGCGTCCTCGCCCTTCGCGCGGGCCTGCTTCACCAGGTCGCGCCGGCGCTCCTCGGTGAGCTGGGGGAAGACCACCCGGAGGATCTGGCCGTCGTTGGTGGGGTTCACCCCGAGGTCGCTGTCGCGGATGGCCCGCTCGATGGCCGTCAGCTGGCTCATGTCGTAAGGCTTGATCACCGCCATCCGCGCCTCGGGCACGGTGATCGAGGCCATCTGCGGCACCGGGGTGTAGGCCCCGTAGTAGTCGACCACGATCTTGCTGAACATCGAGGGCGTGGCCCGGCCGGTGCGGACCGAGCCCAGGTCCTCCCGCGCCACCGAGAGGGCCTTGTCCATGCGCTCCTCGGCGTCGAGCAGGGTGTCGTCGATCACGGCTTGTCCCTCCTGCGGCGGTTCTCGTCCGCCGACGTCCTCGTCTGTGCCCGATCGTGCTGCCGGCGTCAGGCCGGCTGGCTGATCAGCGTGCCGATCCTCTCACCTGCGGTGGCGCGGGCGATGTTGCCGTCGCTCAGCAGGTCGAACACCACGATCGGCATCCGGTTGTCCATGCAGAGGCTGATCGCGGTCGCGTCGGCGACCTTGAGCTGCTTGGCCAGCACCGTCGCGTAGTCCAGGTCGCGGTACATGACGGCGTCGGGGTTGGTGCGCGGGTCGTCGTCGTAGACGCCGTCGACCCCGTTCTTGCCCATGAGCAGCACCTGGCACTCGATCTCCAGGGCCCGCTGGGCGGCGACGGTGTCGGTGGAGAAGTACGGCATCCCGGCACCCGCGCCGAAGATGACCAGCCGCCCCTTCTCCAGGTGCCGGATGGCCTTGCGCGGGATGTAGGGCTCCGCGACCTGCCCCATCGTGATGGCCGACTGGACCCGCGTCTCCAGCCCGGCCTTCTCGCAGAAGTCCTGCAGCGCCAGGCAGTTCATGACCGTGCCCAGCATGCCCATGTAGTCGGCCTTGGTGCGGTCCATGCCGGCCTGGGAGAGCTCCGCCCCGCGGAAGAAGTTGCCGCCACCCATCACGACGGCGACCTGCGTGCCCCGCGCGACGACCTCCGCCAGCTGCTCCGCGATGCCCTTGACGATGTCGGCGTCGACACCGACCTTGCCACCACCGAACGACTCACCCGAGAGCTTCAGCAGCACGCGCTGGTAGCCGCTCCCGTCGGCGGGCCGGAAGGCGGTGGGGGCGGACAGCGGCGCGGTGGTGTCGGTCAACGGTTCCATCCCTGGGGTGGTGTGGTGGGGCTGTCGGTGGGTGATCCTGCCGGATGCCGGTGGCCGGCTCTCGTCGAGCGGAGGCGTCCGCACAGACGACCGGCCCCGTCCCACAGGGGAACGGGGCCGGTCACCGGTACCGGGTGCGGCTCAGGCCTGGCCGACCTCGAAGCGCGCGAAGCGCTCCACGGTCAGGCCGGCCTCGTCGACGATCTGCTTCACCGTGCGCTTGGGCTCGGTGATCGACGGCTGCTCGAGCAGGACGAAGTCCTTGAAGTAGGCGTTGACCCGGCCCTCGACGATCTTGACGATCGCCTGCTCGGGCTTGCCCTCCTCCTTGGCGGTCTGCTCGGCGACGCGACGCTCGGTCTCGACCGCCTCGGCCGGGACCTCGTCACGGGTGAGGTAGCGCGGCCGCGCGGCGGCGATGTGCATCGCCAGGCTGCGGGCGGCGTCCTCGCTGCCACCGGAGTACTGCACGGCGACACCGATGGCCGGGGGCAGGTCGGTGGCCCGCTTGTGCAGGTAGGTGGCGGTGGTGCCCTCGAACGCGACGAACCGGCTGAGGACCAGCTTCTCGCCGATGCGGGCCGACTCGGCCTCGATCAGCGCGGCGACGGTCCGGCCGTTGTCCTCGGTGGCCAGCAGCGCCTCGGCGTCCGCCGGCTTGCTCTGCAGGCCGATCTCGATCAGCCGCTCGGCCAGCGCGACGAAGTCGGCGTTCTTCGCGACGAAGTCGGTCTCGCAGTCGAGTTCGAGCAGGGCGCCGTCCTTGCTGACGACGACACCGTTGGTCGTCGAGCGCTCGAGGCGCTTGCCGACGTCCTTGGCACCCTTGACGCGGAGCAGCTCGACGGCCTTGTCGTAGTCGCCGTCGGCCTCGGTCAGGGCCTTCTTGCAGTCCATCATGCCGGCGCCGGTGGCGTCGCGGAGACGCTTGACGTCGGCTGCGGTGAACTCAGCCATGTCACTTCCTCAGTGGTCAGTCGGTGGTGCGGGAGGTGGTGCGGGCGTGCCGCGGCGCCGCCCCCGCGAACGGGGGCGGCGCCGGGTGATCAACCGTTCTGGGCGCCCTGGGTGCCGGTCTCCGTGCTGCCGGTGGCGGGCACGCCCTCGACCGGGGCGACCTCCTCCGCGGTGACCTCGGCCGGCTGGGCCGGGGTCTCGGGCAGCGGGGTCGCGGCCGCGGCCTGCTCCTCGGCGGTGCCGCCGGTCAGCAGCTCGCGCTCCCAGTCGGCCAGCGGCTCGCCGGCGCCAACGGCGGGCTCGCCGCCGTCCTCGCGGCCGGCGTTGGCCTGCGCGGCCGAGCGGGCCATGAGGCCCTCGGCGACGGCGTCGGCGATGACCCGGGTCAGCACGGTGATGCTGCGGATCGCGTCGTCGTTGCCCGGGATCTTGTAGTCGACCTCGTCGGGGTCGCAGTTGGTGTCGAGGATCGCGACGACCGGGATGTTGAGCTTGCGGGCCTCGCCGACGGCGATGTGCTCCTTCTTGGTGTCCACGATCCAGACGGCGCTGGGCACCTTCTGCATGTCGCGGATACCGCCGAGGCTGCGCTCGAGCTTGGCCTTCTCCCGGCTGAGGACCAGCTGCTCCTTCTTGGAGAGGCTGACCAGAACGCCGGTCTGCTCCATGTCCTCGAGCTCCTTGAGGCGCTGGAGCCGCTTGTGGACGGTCTGGAAGTTGGTGAGCATGCCGCCCAGCCAGCGCTGGTTCACGTAGGGCATGCCCACGCGGGTCGCCTGCTCGGCGACGACCTCCTGCGCCTGGCGCTTGGTGCCGACGAAGAGGATCGAGCCACCGTGGGCCACGGTCTGCTTCACGAACTCGTAGGCCGAGTCGATGTACCCCAGCGTCTGCTGCAGGTCGATGATGTAGATGCCGTTGCGCTCGGTGAAGATGAAGCGCTTCATCTTCGGGTTCCAGCGACGGGTCTGGTGCCCGAAGTGGACGCCGCTGTCGAGCAGCTGCTTCATGCTGACGACTGCCATCTCGCAGCCTCTCTGCTTCCGCGCGCGACCGTGGCCGCGCGGATTCCGGTTGTCGCGGGCACCGGGTGGTGCACCGCCCTGGCGTCCTGCGGCGCCACTCACCCGGCTGGGCCGGGACCGAGGTGGCGACTGCCCCGCCGACCGGCGGGAAGAGGACGCGCGAAGTCGACCCGCTCGCACGGGACGCACCCGACAGCATACGCGTCGTCGAGGGGGCTCCGTCCCGCCGGCCGTCCACAGCCCGCGCGGGCGTCCACACGGCCCGGCCACCTCGGTCACCGGGCGCCGCCTGCGACCAGCATCGGGGGATGCCCCGTCCGCTGGTCGCGCTGCTCCTCGGTCTGGTCGTGCTGGCCGGCGTCGTCCCCGCGACGGCGGCGCCGATCACCGTCGTCGCGTCCCACCCGGAGTCGTCCTGGAGCGCTCCCCTGCCCGGCGGTCCGGTGGTGACCCGCCCGTTCGACCCGCCACCGCACCGCTACGGGCCCGGGCACCGCGGGGTCGACCTGGCGGCACCCCCCGGCTCCCCGGTGCTGGCGGCCGGGAACGGGGTCGTGGTCTTCGCCGGGATGGTCGCGGGGCGCCCGGTGGTGAGCGTGGACCACGTCGGTGGGCTGCGGACGACGTACGAACCGGTCAGATCATCGGTGGGTGCGGGGCGCCCGGTCGCCCGCGGCGAGCCGCTGGGCGTGCTGGAGCCCGGCCACGACGGCTGCCCGGTCGCGGCCTGCCTGCACTGGGGCGCTCGTCGCGGGGAGGATTACCTCGACCCCCTGGCGCTGCTCCGGCCGCCGCGGGTGCGGCTGCTGCCCCTGGACGAGACGACGCGCCACCCTCGGTGAGTGAGCAGTCACGCAACGTCCAGCCTCCGCCGGTGTGGATGCCCGGGGGCCGGGTCGCCCGGCGCTACCGTCGGGAGGTGCGATTCCGACGCAAGCGAGCCGCGAAGCCGGGCTCCGACGAGCCCACCGGCACCCAGCAAGCAGGGGTCGGGCCGACCGCTGCGGGGTCGGCCGCCGGGGGGCCGAGCGGCGCGGTCGAGCCGACCGGAGGGCCGGAGCCGACCGGCATCCGCCCGCCCGCGGACGTCGAGCCCGGTGCCGGCCCGGCCGGTGCGCAGGGGCCCGCGGACGAGCAGGACCCCGACCAGGTGCTCGGCGACCTGCGCCGGGTGGTCGACACCTTCGGCTGGGCGGTGCTGCACGGCGGCGGCACCCCCGGCGAGCCGCGCTACTCGTACACGGTCGGGCTGGCCGCGTGGGAGCACCCCGAGATCGTCGTGGTAGGGCTCCCCTTCCCGGCCGCGGAGAAGTACCTGAACCTGGTGGGCGAGGCGGTCCGCGCCGGCGCCCGCTTCGCGCCGGGCACCGCCACGACGGCGCTGACCGACGCCGACTCCCCCGTGGTCTTCCTCCGCGTCGAGGAGACCGACCGCCTGACCGTCGTCGAGGAGCTCCACGGCACCGTCGACGCGCTGCAGCTCATCTGGCCGGACTCCACCGGCCGGCTGCCCTGGCAGGAGGGGCACCGGAACCCGCCCGGCACGCAGCCGCTGCTGGGGCCCCTGCCGGACGTCGGACCGACCGGCTGAGCACCGGCCCCGGACGCAGGCCGTGCCAGATCAGGCGATGTCGGCGAGCTTGGTGCGCAGGTGCAGGACCGCCTTGGTGTGCAGCTGGCAGATCCGGCTCTCGGTCACCCCGAGCACCCGGCCGATGTCGGCGAGGGTGAGGCCCTCGAAGTAGTAGAGCGAGACGACGACCTTCTCCCGCTCGGGCAGCTGCTCCACGGCGCGGGCCAGCAGCTGACGTGCCTCGCCGTGCTCGGCCATCGCCTGCGGGTCGAGCGCGCTGGGGTCCTGCAGGGTGTCGCCGAGGCGCGGGGAGCCGCCCTCGTCGTCGGTGAGCAGCTCGTCCAAGGCGACGACGTTGACCAGGGAGAGCTGCCCGAGGAACTTGCGGATCTCCTCGACGTCCATGTCCATCGCGGCGGCGACCTCTTCGTCGGTCGGCGTCCGGTGCAGCGTGCTCTCCAGCTCGGCGACGGTGCGCTCGAAGGCGCGCGCCTTGACGCGGACCGACCGCGGGATCCAGTCGGTGTTGCGGAGCTCGTCGATGATCGCGCCGCGGATGCGCGCCATCGCGTAGCTCTCGAACTTGACCTCGCGGGTGGGCTCGAAGCGGGTGATGGCGTCGATGAGCCCGAAGGTGCCGTAGGAGATCAGGTCGGCCTGCTCCACGTGCGCGGGCAGGCCGCTGCCCACCCGGCCGGCGACGTACTTCACCAGCGGCGCGTAGTGCAGGATCAGCCGGTCGCGCAGGCCGGCGTCCCGGCCCTCGACGTACCGCGCCCACAGGTCGGCCAGCACGGCATCGGCGTCCTCGCCGGACTCGCCGATGCGGTGGATGGTTGCCTCAGACACGGTCGCGCTCCTCGGTCGTGCTGCGCGGGCACCGTCCGTGGTCCCGCGTGGTCCTGACTGCCGCCGCAGCTCCTGCCTCCCGGCCGCACACCTCAGGCACGGGGGTGCGCCTGGGCGTGGACCGCACGGAGCCGCTCGACCGTCACGTGCGTGTAGATCTGCGTCGTGGCGAGGCTAGCGTGGCCGAGCAGTTCCTGGACGGAACGCAGGTCCGCGCCGCCCTCGAGGACGTGCGTGGCGGCCGAGTGCCGCAGCCCGTGCGGGCCGACGTCCGGGGCGCCCGGGACGCCGGCCGTCGCGGCGTGCACCGTGCGGCGCGCCTCGCGGGCGTCGAGCCGGCCGCCGCGCAGGCCGAGCAGCAGCGCGGGCCCCGAGCCCGGGCGGGCCAGGGCCGGCCGGCCGCGGGTCAGCCAGGCCTCCACCGCCCGCTCGGCGGGCAGGCCGTAGGGGACGCTGCGCTCCTTGCGGCCCTTGCCCAGGACGCGCAGCAGCCGCCGCCCGCGGTCGACGTCGTCGACGTCGAGGCCGACGAGCTCGCTGACGCGGATGCCGCTGGCGTAGAGCAGCTCCAGCACGACCGCGTCGCGGAGCTGCACCGGCTCCTCGGCCCCCGCGGCCGTCTCCACCAGCGCCCGCGCCTGCTCGGGCGCCAGCACGTCGGGCAGGGTGCGGTGCGCCTTCGGGCTGACCAGCCGCTGGCCGACGTCCTCGGGGGTGAGGCCGGCCCGGCGGAGCCAGGCGGTGAACGCCCGGGCCGCGGAGGCGTGCCGGGCGGTGGTCGACCGGCTGTGCCCGCGCGTGCGGCCCTGGGCCAGCCAGCTGCGCAGGGCGGCGAGGTCGAGGTCGTGGGGCTGGGTGCCGCTGCGCCGGGCGAGGTGGTCCAGCAGCCGGGCCACGTCCCCGACGTAGCTGCGGACGGTGTTCGCCGACAGGTCGCGCTGCCCGGTCAGGTGCTCCTCGAAGCCGGCCAGCGCCTCGGCCAGCGCGGGCGGCAGCCCGGCGCGGACCTCGTCGGTGCTGGGGGTGGCCACGGGGGCACCGTCCGTCGGCTCCCGCCGCCGGTCAAGGCGCCGCGCCGGGCGGCTTCGGCGGCGGGGCCAGCCGCCAGCCCCTCCCCGTCCACTCGACGAGCCCGGCCAGCTCCAGGGCCGGCAGCACGCGGAGCACGTCCAGGACGTCGCAGCCCGCGCTCCGGGCCAGCCGCTCGGGGCTGACGCCCATGCGCACCGGGCAGGCGTCCAGCACGCGGACGGCGACGTCGGAGAGACCGTCCCGCGGCGAGTCCGGGCGCTCCAGCGGCGGGGCCAGGTCCTCGCCGATGCGCCCGACCGCCTCGACGACCTGAGCCGCCGTCGTCACCAGGACGGCCCCGACCTTCTCGTCGCGGAGCAGCTCGTGGCAGCCCACCGACAGCGCGCTGGTCACCGGCCCGGGCACCACCATGACCGGGCGGCCGAGCTTCTGCGCGCGGTGCGCCGTGGCCTGGGCGCCGGAGCGGGCCGCCGCCTCCACGACCACCGTCCCCCGGGTCAGGCCCGCGATGAGCCGGTTGCGGACCAGGAATCGGTGCCGCAGCGGGGCGCAGCCGGGCGGCCACTCGCTCACCAGCAGGCCGTCCTCGGCGATCCGGTGGAAGAGGGCGCCGTTGCCCGCCGGGTAGGGGCGGTCCACACCGCAGGAGAGCACCGCCACCGTGGGCGCCCCCGCGGCCAGCGCCCCGCGGTGCGCGGCGCCGTCGATGCCGAAGGCGCCACCGGAGACGACGGTCCAGCCGCGCTCGCCGAGCTGGTGCCCCAGCTCCCCGGCCACGTGCTCCCCGTAGGCGCTGGACGCGCGGGCCCCGACCACGGCGACCGAGCGCTCCGCGAGCTCGTCGAGCCGGGCCGCCCCGCGGACCCACAGCGCCAGCGGCGGCACCAGCGCCCGCGTGCGGTCGGTCTGGTCCCTGCGGTGGACCGGTTCCTCGGCGACCGCGACCGTCAGCGCGTGCAGCCGGTAGGCGGGCCACTCGTCGTCCTCGGGAACGAGGAGCCGGGCACCGCACCGCTCGGCACGACGGAGGTCGGCGAGGGTGGCGTCCCCCTCCGCCCGCGCGCCGACCAGCGAGCGGATGCCGGGCGGCGCGCTCCCGGCCCGCAGCCGCCGCACCGCCTCGACCGGGCCGACGTCGGCCACGAAGCGCCAGAGGTCGACGGTGCCCGGTTCCACCGCCCGGCTCAGCCACGCCCGCGCCCGGCGCAGCCCCGGGTGAACCACGCCGACCTGCTGCGGCGCCGCGGCGGCGTCCTCCAGGTCCTCCTCGAGCGTGGTCACGCCGCGGCCCGCTGCAGCCGCATGCCGAGGGCCTCGGCGACGTCGTCGGCCGACGGCACGGCACGGCCCGCCAGGTCGGCGACCGTCCACGCGACCCGCACCACCCGGTCGAACCCGCGCACCGAGATCGACCCTCGCTCCAGCGCCCGCTCCGCCAGCCGCAGCGACGCCCGCGGGACCGCGAACCGGTCGCGCAGCAGGCGGCCGGGCACCTCGCTGTTGAGCGACAGGCCGGTGCCGGCCAGCCGCGCCCGCGCCACCGCCCGTGCCCGCGCCACCCGCGCGGCGACGACGGCGGTGGACTCCGGCGCCGGGAGCCCGTCGAGCCAGGCCGCCCGCGTCACCGGCGGCAGCTCGACGCGCAGGTCCACGCGGTCCAGCAGCGGCCCGGAGAGCCGCGCCTGGTAGCGCCGCCGCTCCAGCGGGCTGCAGGTGCACGCGGTGTCCCCCGCGGCGGTCGCGCACGGGCAGGGGTTCGCCGCCAGCACCAGCTGCGCCCGGCACGGGAACGTGGCGGCACCGGCGGCGCGCTGGATGGTGACCTGGCCGCGCTCCAGCGGCTGCCGGAGCGTGTCGAGCACCGCCCGCGGGAACTCCGGCGCCTCGTCGAGGAAGAGCACGCCGCGGTGGGCCCGGCACAGCGCCCCGGGCCGGATCTGGCCCGAGCCACCACCGATGAGCGCGGCCATCGTCGCCGAGTGGTGCGGCGCCTCGAACGTCGGCCGTGTGACCAGCGGCGCCTCCGGCGGCAGGGTGCCCGCGATGGAGTGGATGGCGGTGACCTCGAGCGCCGCCTCCTCGTCCAGGGGCGGCAGCAGGCCGGGCAGCCGCTCGGCGAGCATCGTCTTCCCCGCCCCGGGCGGCCCGGCGAGGTAGAGGTGGTGCCCGCCGGCGGCGGCGATCTCCACCGCCCGGCGGCCGGCGGCCTGCCCGACGACGTCCCCGAGGTCCGGGACGGGCGGCTCCGCGGGCTGCGGACCCCGGACGTGCGGCACCAGCCGTCCGGCGCCCTGCAGGTGGGCGACGAGCTCGGCGAGAGTGGCGACGGCGAGCACCTCGACCCGGTCGACCAGGGCGGCCTCGGCCGCGTTCGCCGCCGGGACGACGACCTGCCCGTGCCCAGCCCGCGCGGCGGCGAGCACGGCGGGCAGGACGCCGCGGATCGCCCGCACCGAGCCGTCCAGCCCGAGCTCGCCCAGCAGAACCAGCCGGTCGACGGCCGCCTCGGGGACCGCACCGGCGGCGGCGAGCACGGCCGCGGCCAGGGCGAGGTCGAAGCCGCTGCCCTGCTTGGGCATCGACGCCGGCGAGAGCCCGATGGTCACCCGGCGGACGGGGAACTCGCCGCCGGCGTTGGCGATCGCGGCGCGCACCCGGTCGACCGACTGGCGGACCACCGCGTCGGGCAGCCCGACCAGCGCCACCCCGGGCAGCCCGGCGGCGATGTCCACCTCCACCTCGACCATGGCCCCGCGGACCCCGGCGAGCCCGACCGACCAGGTGCGGGCGAGCGTCACGAGAACGCCCCCCGCAGGTGGGTGACGACCGCCGGGCGGTCCGGGTGCACGAGCACGCCCACGACGTCGAACCGCACCACGGGCGCGTGCTCGTCGTGCGCGGCCAGCCAGCGCTGCGCCAGCACCCGGATCCGGCGCCGCTTGGCCGGCGTGACCGCCTCCACGGGGTGGCCGTAGCCGGTGCCGCGCCGCGTCTTCACCTCGCAGAAGACCAGGGCGTCGCCGTCGCGCGCGACGAGGTCGAGCTCGCCCTCGCGGCAGCGCCAGTTGCGGTCGAGGACGCGCAGTCCGGCGTCGGTCAGGTGGGCGACGGCGATGCGTTCACCGCGGGCGCCGAGGTCGGTGGTGGGAGGCACCCCCCGACCGTGCCGCCCCCGGGACGGCGAGCCCAGCCCCTGGCGAGGGTCTGTGGACGACGCGGAGGGGTGTGGACGGCTACGGGAGCCGGGGGCCGTCCGGCAGCTCGAGGTCGGGCTTGTCGAGCTCCTCGACGTTGACGTCCTTGAAGGTCAGCACCCGCACGTTGCGCACGAACCGGGCGGGCCGGTACATGTCCCACACCCAGGCGTCGGAGAGCTTCAGCTCGAAGAAGACCTCTCCCCCGGCCTCGCGCACCTGCAGGTCCACGGAGTTGGCCAGGTAGAACCGACGCTCGGTCTCCACCACGTAGGTGAACTGCCGGACGATGTCCCGGTACTCGCGATAGAGCTGCAGCTCCATCTCGGTCTCGTACTTCTCGAGGTCCTCGGTGCTCATCGGTCCTCGGTGCTCGTCAGGGCTCGGGACGCAGGGCGCATGGCCCCATCATCGACCATGGGACCGGAGCCGGTCAGGTGGGTGGTCCGCGCGGCGTGCGCGTCGCGCGCAGCCCGGACGTTCACGAAGCGCATCCGGTGGGCGGGGCAGGGGCCGTGGCGCTCCAGCGCGGTGGTGTGCACGTCGGTGATGTAGCCCTTGTGGCCCGCGAAGTCGTACTCCGGCCAGCGCTCGTGCAGCTCCAGCATGATGCGGTCGCGCGTCACCTTGGCCAGCACCGACGCCGCGGCCACGCAGGCGGCGACCCGGTCGCCCTTCCAGACGGCCAGCCCCGGGCGGGCGAGGCCGGGCACGGGGAAGCCGTCGGTCAGCACGTAGTCCGGGCCCGGGTCGAGGGCGCAGACCGCGCGGCGCAGCGCCTCGATGTTGGTGACGTGCATGCCGCGCGCGTCCAGGTCCTGCACCGGCAGGACGACGACCGACCACGACACCGCGCGGTCGACGATCTCGTCGTAGGCCCGCTCCCGCGCGGCCGCGGTGAGCAGCTTGGAGTCGGCCAGCCCCGGCACCCGGCCGCGGCGCCCCGCGGGCAGGATGCAGGCCGCGGCGACCAACGGCCCGGCGCAGGCGCCCCGGCCGGCCTCGTCGGCCCCGGCGATCGCCTCGAACCCGCGCCGGCGCAGCGCGCGCTCCATGTCCCAGAGCGCGTCGGCGCGGTCGTCGGCGACGGTGCGCCGGGCACGGACCGCCGGCGCGGATCGGGTGGAGGTCGGACGAGCGGGCATCGCGGCACGACAGTACGACGGCGCGCCGGGCGCACGACCGACCCCCGAACACCCCGCAGGCCGGCTCCCCGGGAAGGGGAACCGGCCTGCAGGGCCCGTGGAGGAACGGGTCAGAGGTCGGCGGTCGCCTCGGGCGAACCGGCCGGTTCCGGGTGCGCGCCGCAGCTGCAGCCCGGGGTGCGGTTGGTCAGGACCAGCGACACCGCGTGCGCCCGGTCGCGAGCGCCCAGCTTGCGCAGGATCGCCTTGACATGGGACTTGACGGTGTCCTCGCTGATGAACAGGTTGCGGCCGATCTGTCGGTTGGACTGGCCCTGGAGCAGCTCGTCGAGGACGTCCTGCTCGCGGCGGGTCAGCGGCACCTCGGGGGTGAACGGCTTGGCCGCGGGCACCGCGGAGGGCTCCACCCGGCGGATCTGCGGGTCGACCACCGTGCGCCCGGCGCGGGCGGCGAGGATGGCCCAGCCCAGCAGCGTCGGCGAGGTGTTGATCATCAGGTAGCCGCGGATGCCGGCGGCCAGCGCCTCGTTGACCACGGCCGGGTCCTCGGAGGTGGCCAGCGCGACGATGGCGACGCGCGGGAACCGGCGCCGCAGGTCGCGGCAGGCGTTGAGGGTGGCGGCCCGGCCGGAGCCCAGCTCCACGACGACGGCGTCGGGGCGGGCGGACTCGACCAGCGTGAGGGCCCGCCGCAGCTCGCCGGGGGTGCCGACCGCCTGCATGCCGGCGGTCTCGTTGATCATGCTCACCAGCCCCCGGCGCAGGACGGGCGCGTCGGCGAGGAGGACCACGCGGGTGATGCCGCGCGCGGTGCTCGCCATGGGTGCAGACACAACTGACTCCGTTTCACTTCCGGGAACGTGCAATCAGTCCATCGGAAGGGTGAAACGCTTGCTTGAATGCTTTTCCAGCATTTCTTCGATCAGTTCTCGCAGCCATTCCGGGTGCGTGCGCCGATCACACCCGTAACGGTCGGGCGGTCATTCCGGCGACGAGGACTGCCGCGCCCGCCGTCGCCACGCGGTGAGCGGCACCGCTCCGGCCACCCCGACCGCCCAGGGCAGGACCGCCACCGCGCCGGCCGCGCCGATCGCGCCCCCGGGCGCGACCGGCAGCTCCGCCCCGCTGGCCTCGAGGCCCTGGATGTCGGGTGAGTCCAGCAGCCCGAACCGGTCCAGCGGCCAGACGATGACCGCCGCCTTGCCGATGACGTCGTCGACCGCGACGGTGCCCGCGTACTGGTCGCCCACGTGGGAACGGGAGTCCGCCGACGCCGACCGGTGGTCACCCATGACCCACAGCCGCCCCTCAGGAACGGTCACCGGGCCGAACGCCCGGCTCTCGATGGGGGTGTCCTCGTGGATGTAGGGCTCGTCGAGCGGTTCGCCGTCGACGGTGACCCGGCCCTCGAGGTCGCAGCACTGGACGGTCTGGCCCTCGGTGGCGATGACGCGCTTGACGAAGTCGTCCTCGCTCGGCGGCGCCACCCCGATCGTGCGGCCCAGCCACAGCAGCGCGCCGGTGAACCAGTTGCCGGGTTCGTCGACCGCGATCTCCGGCGTCCAGGTGTCGGGGCCGCGGAAGACCACGATGTCGCCGGGCTCGGGCTCGCCGAACCAGTAGGGCACCTTGTTGACCAGCACGCGGTCTCCGGTGCAGCCCGTGCAGCCGTGCAGCGTCTGCTCCATCGAGCCGGACGGGATGAAGAACGCCTGCACGAAGAAGGTCTTGACGACCAGGGCGAGCACGAAGGCGATCAGCAGCAGGACGGGCAGCTCGCGCAGCAGCGAGCCCTTCTTCGCGTCGCCCGAGCGGCGGCGCCGGGGAGCGCCGGCCGCCGGCGTGGCCCCCGTGCCGTCGTCGGGCTCGTCGGGCTCACCCGGTACGACGTCGGCGGGCCCCCCGGGCCGGTCGCTGCTCATCAGGAGCCAGCGTACGGCGCGGGGGGCCCGCCGGGTCCCAGCCGGTCGGGCCGGCCGGGGACGTGTCCTCGCGGAGAGGTCAGCGCGCGACGGTCTCGCGCTTCTCCTTGATCTTGGCGGCCTTGCCGCGCAGCTCGCGCAGGTAGTAGAGCTTGGCGCGACGCACGTCACCGCGGGTCAGCACCTCGATCTTCTCGACGACCGGGGTGTGCACCGGGAAGGTGCGCTCGACCCCGACACCGAAGCTGACCTTGCGCACGGTGAAGGTCTCGCGGATGCCGCCGCCCTGGCGGCGGATGACGACGCCCTGGAAGACCTGGATGCGCGAGCGGTTGCCCTCGATGACGCGGACGTGCACCTTGACGGTGTCACCCGGGCGGAACGAGGGGATGTCGTCGCGCAACGAGTCGGCGTCGAGTGCGTCCAGGGTGTTCATCTCGGCAGTCCTCAGTCTCAGGTGGCTCGTTCTCGGTCCGGACAGCGGCTTGCCCCGGCTGTCCGTTCCGGGGAGCTGCGGCTCCGGTGCGGAGCTCCCGACAGCCCGGCCGTCGGTCAGCAGCGACTCTCTACTGTGCCACATCCTCAGCCGACGATGCGCGGCGGCCCCGTCCACGGCCCGGCCCGCAGCTCCGCCACCAGGGCGGGGAGGTCGGCCGGGACGAAGGCGGCGCCGGCCGCGAGCTCGCCCGTCGACCACCACTGGTGCGGCTCGTCGGCGAGCACCTCCAGCTCGGTGAGCGCCCCGGGGACCACGTCGTGGACGACGTCGCGCAGCACGAAGAACGTCTCGCGGGTGTCGAAGACCTGCGCGCCGAACGGGCCGACGTGCCGGCGCAGCCACACCGGGCCCTCCAGCGCGGCCGGCTCGACGCGCAGCCCGATCTCCTCGGCGAGCTCCCGGACGGCGGCCGCGCGCAGCGTCTCGCCGTCCTCCACTCCCCCGCCGGGCGTGTACCAGAACAGCACCTCGCCGGGGGGCACGGTGGGATCGGGCAGGCGGGCGCCGAGCAGCAGCACCCGGCCGTCGGGGTCGAGGACGACGACGCGCGCCGTCGTCCGCTGCACGGGCCGGTCAGCCACCGCCCGTCGCCGCCCGCTCCGCGTCGGTGAGCGCGTCCTCGGGCAGCGCGGCCAGCAGGTCGGGACGGCGGGCGGCGGTGCGGCGCAGCGACTCGGCGCGCCGCCACCGCGCGATCGCTGCGTGGTCCCCCGACAGCAGCACCGGCGGCACCTCGTGGCCCCGCCAGATCGCCGGACGCGTGTAGGAGGGGCCCTCGAGCAGCCCGTCGGCGTGCGAGTCGAGCTCGGCGGACTCCCGGTTGCCGAGCACGCCGGGGAGGAGCCGGGTGACGGCCTCGGTCATCACCAGCACGGCGGACTCCCCGCCGGCCAGCACGTAGTCGCCGATGGAGACCTCGGAGACCGGTCCCGACTCCGCCGCCCAGTCGGCGACCCGCTGGTCGATGCCCTCGTAGCGGCCGCAGGCGAAGACCAGCCCGGGCTCGGCCGCCCACTCCACCGCCATCGCGTGGGTGAACGGGCGCCCGGCGGGGGTCGGGACCACCAGCCGGGTGCCGGGCGGGCGGACGGCGTCGAGCGCGCGGCCCCACGGCTCGGGCTTCATCACCATGCCGGGGCCGCCGCCGTAGGGCGCGTCGTCGACGGTGCGGTGCACGTCGTCGGTCCACTGCCGCAGGTCGTGCACCCCGACGGTGACCAGGCCCCGCTCGATGGCCTTGCCCAGCAGCGACTGGCGCAGCGGCGCCAGGTACTCCGGGAAGATCGTGACGACGTCGATCCGGAAGCTCACAGGTCCAGGAGCCCCTCGGGCGGGTCGACCACCAGGAACCCGCCGGCGACGTCGACGGTGGGCACGATCGCCGTCACGAACGGGATCAGCGCGTCCCCGCCCTCCGCGCGGCGGACGACCAGCAGGTCCTGCGCCTCGTGGCGGACCGCGGTGACCTCGCCCAGCGCCGTCCCGTCGGGGAGCCGGGCGGCCAGGCCGACGAGCTGGTGGTCGTAGTAGGACTCGTCGTCGAGCTCGGGCAGGTCGGCGACCCGGACGAGCAGGAGGGTGTTGCGCAGCTCGTCGACGGCCTCGCGGACGTCGTAGACGCCGCCGTCGGGCCCGGCGAGCTGGAGCAGCAGCGTGCCGCTGTGCCACCGCCGGTCGACGACGGTCAGCGGGCCGCGGTCGGCGGGGTCGGTCAGCAGCACCGCGCCGGGGGCGAAGCGCCCCTCCGGGTCGTCGGTGCGGACCTCGACTGTGGCCAGACCACGGACACCGTGGGGCCGGCCGATGCGGCCGACCACCACGGTGTCGGTGGGTTCGTTCTCGGTGCTCAAAGGAGCCGGTGCTCAGCGCCCGTCGGTGTCGACGACGTCGACCCGCAGGCCCCGCCCGCCGACCCCGGTCATCACCTGGCGCAGCGCCTTGGCGGTGCGCCCGCCGCGGCCGATGACCTTGCCGAGGTCGTCCGGGTGGACCCGGACCTCGAGGGTCTTGCCACGGCGGTTGGTGAGCAGGTCGACGGTGACGTCGTCGGGGTTGTCGACGATGCCCCTGACCAGGTGCTCGAGCGCTTCTTCGAGCACGTCTTACTCGGCCGGCGTCTCGGCCGGAGCAGCCTCGGCGGCGTCCGCCGCGGGGGCGTCGGCCTTCGGGGCGGCCTTCTTCTTCGGGGTGGTGGCGCCGGCGGCCGGCTCGTCCATGCCCGCCCGGACGGCCTCCTCGTAGAGGGCCTTCTTGTCCGGCTTCGGGGCAGCGACCTTCATGGGGGCCGGGGCCGGCTCGCCCTTGAACTTCTGCCAGTCACCGGTCACGCGGAAGATGGCGGCGACGGCCTCGGTCGGCTGCGCGCCGACACCCAGCCAGTACTGCGCCCGCTCGCTGTCGACCTCGATGAAGGAGGGCTCCTCCTTCGGGTGGTACTTGCCGATCGTCTCGATCGAGCGGCCGTCCCGCTTGGTGCGGGCGTCGGCGACGACGATGCGGTAGTACGGGGCGCGCATCTTGCCCAGGCGCATGAGCTTGATCTTGGTGGCCACGGTGTGTGGTGTTCTCCTCGAACGCGTTTCGGGTGCTCGCCGGAGCGACGTGTGGGGGTACGCCGGGGCGGAGCCAGGGACACGCACGTCACCGGTGAGAGGGCCGCCGACGCCGTGTTCGACCGACCATGATGCCAGACGGCCGGGCGGGGCGGGCACGCAGCCGGACGAGCCCGGACAGCGCCCCGCCCTCGAGTGCGCAGTTGCGGTCGGCGACACAGCTGGACACGCCGGACACCGCGGTCGCACCTGCACACTCGGCCGGGGAGGGCGGTCCGTCAGCCGCGGACGGCGGCCAGCACGCGGGCGGCGGCGTCGGCCACGGGGACCTCCTCGCGCTCGCCCGTGGCCCGGTCGCGCACCTCGATGACGCCCTCGGCCAGGCCGCGGCCCACGGTGACGATGGTCGGCATGCCGAGCAGCTCGGCGTCCTTGAACTTCACGCCGGGGCTGACCTTCGGCCGGTCGTCGTAGAGCACGGTGAGCCCGGCCCCGACCAGCTCGCGGGCCAGGGCCTCCGCGGCCTCGAAGACCGCGGCGTCCTTGCCGGTGGCGACGACGTGCACGTCGGCCGGGGCCACCTCGCGCGGCCAGACCAGGCCCAGCTCGTCGTGGGTGGACTCGGCGATCGCGGCGACGGCGCGGGAGACGCCGATGCCGTAGGAGCCCATCGTGACGGTGACGAGCTTGCCGTTCTCGTCGAGCACCTTGAGCTCCAGCGCCTCGGCGTACTTGCGGCCCAGCCGGAAGATGTGGCCGATCTCCACGCCGCGGGCGAGCTCCAGCGGGCCGGAGCCGTCGGGCGCGGGGTCGCCGGCGAGCACCTCGGCGGCCTCCACGACGCCGTCCCAGGTGAAGTCGCGCCCGGCCACCAGGTCGAACACGTGCTTGCCGGGCTCGTTGGCGCCGGTGATCCAGCGGGTGCCGGGAACCACCCGGGGGTCGACCAGGTAGCGGATCCCCGACCCGCTCTCGCTGCCGAGCGCCTGAGGGCCGATGTAGCCCTTGACCAGCGCCGAATGCTTGTCGAAGTCGGCGAACGGCTCGACCTCGGCGGGGGCAACCTGGGCCTCCAGCCGCTTGAGGTCGACCTCGCGGTCGCCGGGGATGCCGATGACCAGCGGTTCGCGGGTGCCGTCGGGGTGGACCAGCAGGACGACGACGTTCTTCAGCGTCGAGGCCGCCGTGTAGCCCTCCTCGGGGAACAGCTCCTGCGCGGCGGCGACCAGCGTCTCGATGGTCGGGGTGTCGGGGGTGTCCTCGACGTGCGCCTCAGGCAGGCCCTCCAGCGGGATCTCGTCGGGGACGACGGTGGTGACCGCCTCGACGTTCGCCGCGTAGCCACCGGCCGAGCGGACGAAGGTGTCCTCGCCGATCTCGGTCGGGTGCAGGAACTCCTCGCTCTTCGAGCCGCCCATGGCGCCCGACATCGCCGAGACGATGGCGTACTCCAGGCCGAGCCGGTCGAAGATCCGGATGTAGGCGTCCCGGTGCGCGGCGTAGGACTTGTCCAGCCCGGCGTCGTCGACGTCGAAGGAGTAGCTGTCCTTCATCGTGAACTCGCGGCCGCGCAGCAGCCCGGCCCGGGGCCGCGCCTCGTCCCGGAACTTGGTCTGGATCTGGTACAGCGAGAGCGGCAGGTCCTTATACGACGAGTACAGGTCCTTCACCAGGAGGGTGAACATCTCCTCGTGCGTGGGGCCGAGCAGGTGGTCGACGCCGCGCCGGTCCTTGAGCCGGAAGAGGTTGTCGCCGTACTCGGTCCAGCGACCGGTCGCCTCGTAGGGCTCCTTAGGCAGCAGCGAGGGGAAGTGCACCTCCTGCGCGCCCATCGCGTCCATCTCCTCGCGGATGATGCGCTCGACGTTGCGGAAGACGCGGAAGCCCAGCGGCAGCCAGGTGAACCCTCCGGGCGCGGCCCGCCGGATGTAACCGGCCCGGGCGAGCAGGCGGTGGCTCGCGACCTCGGCGTCGGCCGGGTCCTCCCGGAGGGTCCGCAGGAACAGGGTCGACATCCGCAGCAGCACGCCAGGAGTCTCCCAGGCGCCCGGACGTCACGCGCTGACGCCCTGAATGCAAGGTTCAGCTTGGCAATCAGCGGTCGGGCTGGCGACGGAACCGCAGCAGGCCGACCACCAGGTCCTCGCGGTCGGGAAGGTTGGCACCTCGCACGTCAGCCGCTGCCCATGCCGGCAACAGCGCACGCCGTTACCGGCTCTTCGCGGTTCGTGGTGAATGGCCGGGGCGAGCCGGAGATCGTCAGCGTGGCCCGGAGACGTTGAGGGCCCGTGGTCCTGCTGGGATGGGTGTTGCTGAGACACCAACGCCAGATGAGGTCCACGAGCCGTGTTCGAGCCTACGGGCTCGCAGCGGGATGCTGCGAGCGCGCTCTTCAACTTGCCCGACTACCGCGTGCTGAGCGCCGTCGACGCCGACGATGGCGTGCGCCGGGTCGAGGTGGAGTCCACCGACCCACCCGGCTGCCCAGTCTGCGGGGTGCTCGCCGGGCGCGTGCACTCCCGCCGCCGCCAGACGCTGCGTGACCTCCCGGTCGCCGGACCCACCGAGGTGGTGTGGGTCAAGCGCCGCTGGTTCTGCGACCAGGCCCGCTGTTCACGGCAGACGTTCAGCGAGGTCACCGACCAGGTGCCGGCCTTCGCCCGCTCGACCGCCCGGCTGTGCCAGGCGTTGGTCGCCGCGGTCGTGGTCAGCGGCCGGGCGGCCAGCGAGGTCGCCCGCGCGCACCGGGTCTCCTGGTGGCTGGTGCAGTCCATGCTCACCGCCGCCGCCGACCTCATCACCGACCCCGACGACGTACTCGTGCGCCGGCTGGGGGTCGATGAGCACCGCTACCGCTCGGTGCGCTTCTTCCGCGAGGCCGACGGCGGGTGGCGGCGCTACGAGCCGTGGATGACCACCCTGGTCGACGCCGACACCGGCCGCGTCCTGGGCGTGGTCGACGGCCGCGACTCCGCCGGCGTCGGCGCCTGGCTGGCCGCCCGCTCCGCCGCCTGGCGGGATGCGGTGGAAGTGGTGGCCATCGACCCGTCGGCGGCTTTCCGCAAGGCGCTACGCGACCACCTGCCGCACGCCGCGGTCAGCGTCGACCCGTTCCACCTGGTCAAGCTTGCCAACGACGTCGTGACCGAGGTGCGCCAGCGAGTGGTCCGCGAGCACAAGGGCCGCCGCGGCCGCGGCACCGACCCGGCCTGGACCAACCGGCGGCTGCTGGTGCGCGCCGGGGACACGCTCAGCCCTCGAGCGCTGGCCCGGCTCAAGGCCACCCTGCGCGCCGACGACCCGACCGACGAGATCGGCGCCGCCTGGGGCGTGAAGGAGCAGCTGCGTCGACTGCTGGCCAGCGGCTCATTGGCCGAAGCGCACGAGCAGAAGATGCGTCTGGGCGCGTTCGTGCTGGCCGCGAACATGGCCGAGACCAACCGGCTCTGGGCCACCATCGACGTCTGGTGGGACGCCATCGAGGTGCTCGTCGTCACCGGCGTCACCAACCCGGGGCTTTCACGGGAGAGCGGCGTGACCGGGTGTTGATCAACTGAAAAGTGCTCCTGACCAGCAAGGATGGGTCTTGTCGAGGGACCTATCCGCAC
>NZ_SSXA01000036.1 GCF_021698975.1 Blastococcus sp. KM273128
ATCGAGCCCGAGGGCCCGATCGAGACCGAGGCCGCTCGACGCCTCGCCGAAGACCTCAAGGACCAGAAGTAGTCAGCCGGTTACCCAACACCCTCTGAGGCCGGCGCGGTCGTGGTCTGATCGCCCCGTGGCCGGCGCCGTCGAGGAGAGCAACCGGCGGCTGCTGCGCGCGCGGGACGCCATCGACGCGCACTACGCCGAGCCGCTCGACGTCGCGACGCTGGCCCGCATCGCCCTCGTGTCACCGGCCCACTTCATCCGCTCGTTCCGGGCGGCCTTCGGCGAGACGCCGCACCGGTACCTACAGCGCCGCCGGGTGGAGCGGGCGATGTTCCTGCTGCGCACCGGCGACCGCAGCGTCACCGACGTCTGCATGGAGGTCGGATTCTCCAGCCTCGGCACGTTCAGCCGGGTCTTCCGGGACGTCGTCGGGGAGCCACCGAGCGCCTACCGGCGACGGGGCCCGCTGCCGCCGGTGCCCACGTGCTTCGCCATGGCCTGGGCGCGGCCGGCGACCGATCGAGCAATTTCGGAGAAGCAGCCGCCCGCGCCGGCTCCCTAGCGTTCCCCGCATGCTGAAGACCATCTCCATCACCCAGATCTACGTCCCCGACCAGGACGCCGCCCTCGACTTCTACGTGGGCAAGCTCGGCTTCGAGGTGCAGACCGACATGGACTTCGGGCCGATGCGCTTCCTGACCGTCGCGCTGCCCACCGATCCCGGGCACGCGGTGCTGCTGGAGAAGCCCGGTGCGCCGGCGATGAGCGAGGAGACCGCCGCCCAGGTGCTCGAGCTGGTGAGCAAGGGGGCGGCCGGCGGGCACCTCTTCTTCACCTGCGACGACGCCTACCGGACGCACACCGAGCTGAAGGAGCGCGGCGTGGAGATCACCGAGGAGCCGGTCGACCAGCCCTACGGCATCGACTTCGGCCTCCGCGACCCGTTCGGCAATCACGTGCGCATCGCGCAGATGAAGGAGGCCTGACCGCGGGGCCGCCACGCGGTGGCGCCGCACCCCACCCCCTCCGCCGACCCCCGTGACCGGCCCTGTACAGTTGCTCCCGGCTCGGAGGAACCACGCCGGGCCAGGATCGGGGCTGTGGCGCAGCTGGTAGCGCACCACACTGGCAGTGTGGGGGTCAGGGGTTCGAGTCCCCTCAGCTCCACCCGCGTGACCAGGCCGTTCTCCCGCTGGGAGGGCGGCCTGAGTCGTTTCTGGTGCCAGCGTGGTGGCCACTGGTGCCACTAGGGTGCCGGCGGTCCCCACAGTGCGGTGCCCATCCGGTCGGCGGCGTCGCGGCCGAGAGCGGGCAGAACGTGGCTGTAGGTGTCCGTGGTGGTTCGCATCTGTGCGTGGCCGAGCACCTCCATGACGACCCGGGGATGCACGCCCTCCGACAGAAGCAGCGTCGCGGCGGTGTGCCGGCCGTCGTGCAGTCGGACCTCCCGCACGCCTGCTTGGCGCAGGACTGTTTTCCAGGCGCGCCAGTCCGACTTGCGCTCGATCGGCCGGCCGTTGGGCTGCGCGAAGACCAGGTCGTGGTCCTGCCACAGAGGGCCGGCAGTGATGCGCTCCTCGAGCTGGGCGACCCGGTGGGCGCGGAGCGCCTCGACGAGTGGGACAGGGAGCGCCACGGTTCGGCGGCTGCGGTCGGCTTTCGGCTCCTCGTAGACCAAGCCTCGGCCGCTGACCCGGTGCAGGCCCCCCCGGACGGTCAGCGTGCCGTTGTCCAGGTCGACATCGGCCCACCGCAGGGCGAGGGCTTCGGACTGACGCAGCCCGACCGCAAGCGCCACGGTCCAGCGGGCGGCATTGCGGTGAGACCTGGCGGCGGCCATGACCTTCCGGGCCTCCTGCGCACTCAGCGGCAGCGCTGTCTCCGGCCGCTTCGCCGCTGGCGGGTCCACCAGGGTGGCGACGTTACGGGCGACCTTGCCGCGCTGCGCGGCCACGCGGAGAGAGCGGGACAGCACCCGGTGAGCACGCAGGATCGAGGCGGGGCTCAGGCCCTTGTCGGCGAGGGTGCCGTAGAGCCGTTCGAGGTGTTCGGGTTGCAGCCGGTCGAGGCGGTGGTGCCCGATGCCCGGACGGAGGTGCAGGCGGACGATGCTGCGATAGCTCTCCAGCGTTCTGGCGCGGACCTTTCGGGCGGCGATGTTGTCCAGCCAGTGGTCCAGCCACTCGCCGACCGTGGGCGCGCGGCCGGCTGCGTCGACCATGCCAGCGTCCCGTTTGGCCTCGAGGGCGCGGACCTTGGCCACAACGTCGGCGCGCTTGGCGGCGGAGACGTGACGTCGGTCCCTTCGTCCGTTCTCCTTCTTGCCCATCGACACGAAGCCGTGCCATCGACCGTCCTCGTCCTGGTAGATGGAGGATTCGCCGCTGGCGCGCTTCCTGTTCTCCGACGTCGCCCGACGCTGCGGAGCGGTCTGGTCTCGTTCCCGAGCGTCCGTCATCGATGGCTCCCTGCGTCGCTGGTCGTGAACCGGCGTCGAGTCTCGCGGTGCGCGCTGACTCCAGGTACTGGGAATGCACAGGTCACGCTTGTTCCACCGGACCGGAGGTGAGCTCGAACAAGCCGCCTTGGCTCGTGCTAGTCCGCGGGTGTCGGCGCGGTCGTGCCGACGCGCTCGGTGGGGGAGTCTCGAGCCGGCGGACGTAGCGCTCGAGCTCGGCCCGGGAGATGCGGCAGCTGCGGCCGATGTGCACGGGGCGCAGGTCGCCAGCCTTCATGAGCGCGTAGATGGTGGTGCGGCCGACGCGGAGGGCCCTGGCGGCCTCCTCGGGCGTCAGGAGCAACGCGTCGGTGCACAGCAGGTTCCGAGGTCGCTGCGCGGCGCCCATTTCGTCCTCCACTTCGGCGTCCGGGATCACGCGCCGGCGTTCGGCGCGGCACGCCCTACTGGAAAAGGCGCCGATTCCGGTCGATTGGTGACAGTGCCCGGCGAAGTTCCTGTTTTTCTCCGGTCCCTGCTGTCCGAGCTCCTGATCACCTGGGGGTCGACGTCCGTCGAGCTGCTCGGTCTCCTGACCTGTTCCGGCGCGTCTCCGGTTCTCCTCCAGTACGTCCAGCGGTTCGGGCGGTGCCATGCGGTTGCAGCGCAGGTCCCGCTCGACGAGGTCCGCACCGTCCGGGGCTCGGCGTGCTGGGCGTCGATCGCAGGCGCGGGCACACTGGGCGCATGAGCCGGGATCGCCTGGCGTCGATCACCGCCGATCCGGGCGTGCTGAGCGGCCAGGCGGCGATCGCCGGCACCCGCGTGCCCGCCAGCGTGGTGCTCGACTGCCTTGCCGCCGGAATGAGCCCCAAGGAGATCGTTGCGCAGTACCCGACCCTGACCTCGGCAGGCGTGCAGGCGGCCGCCGCGTACGGGGCGCTGCTGGCCCCGCGAGGAGCTGCTCCCGCTGGGCCCCGAGTGAGGGTCAAGCTCGACGAGAACATCCCTCGTTCAGCTCGCCACGTGCTCATCGCCGCCGAACACGCTGTCGACACAGTCGTCGACGAGGACCTCGGCGGTGCGTCAGATCCGCAGCTCTTGGCCGCTGCAGCCGCTGACGAAGGATTGTTGATCGCCCTCGACCGCGAACTGGGCGACATCCGGGCGTACCCGCCGGGTAGCCATGCCCGCATCCTGGTGCTGCGCCCGTCCGACCAGTCGGCGCGGACCGTGGCCGCTGCGCTCGTCGAGGTGGTCGCCGGTCACGACCTGACCACGCTCGCCGGCACGGTCACCGTCGCGCAGCGTGGCCTGCTGCGTATCCGCCGTCTCCAATAGCGGCAGACCCGCGCTCGTACCGAGCGCCACGCAGACAGTACCGGTGTCCAGGGCCCGCGGTGTCGTCGACCGGTCCGGGACCTGGGACTTGTCCTGGGTCAGGGCGTGATGACAGTCCTCGGCGAAGTCACCACCGCGGCAGCGCAATGCAAGGCCTGCCATCGGCCTCCGCAGCACCGCACCCGCCGACCTCGCCCCTGCGTGGTCGACCCTCGCCTGCGGCACCTTCTGCTCCCTCGCAGCTGCCCGACCGGACAAGATCACGAGCCGACACACCTCATGCATCCAGGGCTACGCAATCCGTTGTGACAAGTGACCGACGACGGGGTGACAGAGGCGCGGTCAGCTGCCCAGTCGGCATGCCCCGCGGGCGTCACCGGATCGGTGCGCCTCTCGGCGGGGTGTGCCGCGCGGCCAGCGGGCACTGGCCGTCCAGCAAGGCCGGGGGTCACGTCGCCTGCGAGGGCCACTGGCGCGCCGGTTGGGGTGACGTCGGGCCGGTCGGGTCGTCACCGCCCCGTCACCCTCGTCACCCCCGTTGGCCTCCCGACTCCGCGACGGTGTCCTGACGTCACCGTCGACACCGGGGCCATACGAAGCAATCAAGGGAGTTCTGCCTTTGGGGACTCACGGGAGGCTAGGTGCGCCGCTCCAGCGCGCCCGGCGTCGGTAGGACCGCAGGACCGGCTCCAGTGCACGGCCGAGGGCGGGCAGGTCCCGGTCGTAGACGCGGCCGTCATCCAGTTGGCCGGCGAGCTCACTGAGCAATCTCGCCCAGTCCCGGCGGGTCGGCTCGAGGGGGACACGGATCTCGACCCGCCGCTCGACCACCTGGACCGCCGCTCTGCCGGACGTCGCTGCGCGGCTGTGTTCCCAGGCTCGGTGGCGGCAGGTGGCCGAGCACCACTTCGGGATCGGTCCGCGGCTGCGCGGGGTGATCGGTCCACCGCACCATCCGCAGGTCGTCGCGGCAGTGCGTCGTTCCGGCCCGTCCGCCGCGGCGGCGGCCCGGTTCGGACGAGGGCGCTCTTCCGGGGTGCGACGTTGACGCTCGCGGCGTTGTTGCTCGCGCGCCCGCCGTCGGGCTCGGTACTCCGGGGTGCCGCTGGTTCCCATGTCCTCAGTCTGCTGGCGATCCTCCTGTAACCCGTCACCACGAGTTCCCCAGCCCGACGTGCAAGACGTGTGTCGGCTCGCGATCTTGATGTCTCCAAGTGAACGAGGACTGCTGGCGGCGGCGGCGAGAAGGCGAGGCGTGCGGGCCCCGCGACGCAGGTCACCTGACGAATCTTCCGCCTTCAATTGTCACGACTACATAACGGCCCTTATCGTGGGCCGGTCCGATCGGTCGCAACGTCCCCGTCCGGGGAGTCCGAGCGGACGCCGCCGAGTCGCCCTCCGGGGCGAGCCGGAAACCCGCCGCAGTCGTGGGGTGAAGCATGTTCTCGGGCATCCGTCCGAGGCATGCCGGGCGCTCAATCCCGCCCGAACCCGTCAGCTAACCCGGTAGGCGGCCATCGGATGAACGGAGAGCCCGCCTGATGGCGCGCCCTTGCACTTCTGCAGCACCTTGTCGTTCCTGGCATCCCAGCCCTGGGATTCGAACGCGCATCTGACCTGGATCGCCGTCCGTAGCGGCCGCTGTCTGCGAGCCAAGCCCTGAGGCCGGCCAACGCCTCCTCGGTGTGCTGCTCGCGCTGCCCAGTTCCCCTACGTACACCGCTGCCCGCTGTCCCTCGCACCCCGCAGCCTGATTGCCCCGCCGGGGCTCCGCTGCGCAACCTTCTCGGAGCACTGCCACACATGGATCCCAGGACGACCGTCTCCGGCCGCCGCCGGGCCGCCACTCGTCGCCTCCCCTCACCTGCCCGCGTCCGTGGGCCCGGGCTCTACCTCAGTGTGGCGGTGGCGGGTGCCGTCACCGTGAACGTGCTCGCGGGCGTGGAACCGGCCGCGCAGGCCGACGCCGTGGCATCGGAGTCGATCAGCGTCGCTCAGGAACTGGGAATCACCGCCGAGTCCCGCGACCTCGAGCCCACCCAGGATCTGCAGTCGCTCGCCGACCTAGCGGCCAGCCGCAGCAGTCGCAAGGCCGAGGAGACCGCCGCACAGCAGGCGCAGGCCGCCGCAGATCAAGCTGAGTTGGACAGGCAGAAGGCCGAAGCCGAGGCCGCTGCCCGTGCCGCTGCCGAGGCCGCGGCTGCCGCCGAGGCCGCGGCTGCCGCCGAGGCCGCGGCTGCCGCCGAGGCCACGGCTACCGCCGAGCCGACTACTGCGGCGCCTACCGCTGGTACGGCGGCGGCCACGGTCGCCCGCATCAGCAACACCGCCGGGGCGGTGAAGGCACAGGCGCAGGCGGCGGCCAACGCGGTGGTCAGTAACGTGCCCGGCGCCGGCGGCATCACCATCGGCGGCACCCGCCCCAGCGCGGCGGACCCGGGTGGCCACCCGTCCGGGCTGGCGCTGGACTACATGGTGAACTCCGACGTCGCCCTCGGGGAGGCGATCGTCAAGTACCACATCGCAAACTGGGAGGCGCTCGGCGTGGAGTACGTCATCTACCGCCAGCGGATGTTGAGCTCGCCCGGCGGCTCGTGGAGGCAGATGGAGGACCGCGGCAGCGCGACCCAAAACCACATGGACCACCCTCACGTCAACTACCGCTGACCCGGCTCGCAGGCGTTGATCCTTCTATGCCCTATCGTCGGGGGCATCGAGCGACGGGCGTGGTGGGATGGCGGCGGCGGCCTCAGCCTCGATTCACCGTCGATCTTGGTCAGGTCCGCCGATCCATCATCTGATCTTGATTGCCTGATCGGGGCGTGAAACAGCCGCCGGCCTGTCCGGCTCTTCCACTGTCGTTCTCCGGTCGGGCCCGGTGGGCGGTGGTCGGTCAGGCGGTGGCCGGTGGGCCGCAGGTGGCGTCGAAGAGCTGGGCCCAGGCGGTCTGCCAGGGCCAGTCGCGGGGCAGGTGTAGCTGCAGCCGCCGCGCGGAGCGGGCCAGCCGCATCGGGACGGCGATCAGCTGGGCGCGGATGGTGCCGGTGGTCGCCTTCGCGTGGAACGCCCCGGCCAGCGCGCCGGCGGCGCGGGTGAGGTTGAACGCCATCGTGGCGAGCACCAGCCAGGCGGAGTTCGCCGCGAAGGATCCCGACGGGAGGTGGGCCAGCGGTCCGGCCTTGAGGTCGGCGTTGACCTGCTCGATGACCGCGTGCTGCCGGTGAGTCTTCTCGGCTTGGAGCATCGGCTGCGGGTTGTCGGTGAACACGGCGTGGTAGCGGTAGGCGCTGAACAGCTCGCCCTGGCCGGCCGGCACCGTGCCGGGGTTGAGGCGCTTGACCCGGCGGACGATCAGCCGCGCGTTCACGAGATCGGGCTTGCGGCGGGAGGTGAACGCGGTGAAGGAGGTCTCGGCGACCTCGGCGTCGGAGATCCAGCACTGGCCTTCGTCGTCCCAGACCGCGTTGGGTAGCGGATCGGGGTCCAGGCGTCGTCTGCGATGGTGGCGATGGCCTTGGTGACCGCGGCGTCCATCCGGGCGGTGATCGAGAACCGGACCCCGCCGCGGCGGACGGCGGCGATGACGTCGTGGCAGTAGAACGCCGAGTCCGCGCGCGCGAGCACCAGCCCGTCGCGATCCGGGCCGCCGGCACGGCAGGCCCGGGCGGTGCCCAGCGCCTCGGTGACCGGCGTGGAGACGGTGGCGATCAGCGCGTTGAGGCCCTTGACCCTGGTGTAGCCGTAGCCGGCGCCCTGCTTGGCGTAGCCGTGCGTCTCCCGCATCGTGTCGTCCAGGTCCAAGAAGGCGACGGAGTCGGCACCGGGCAGCAGCGGAGCACGCCCGGCCAGCGCCACCAGCAGGGACGCGGCCACCGAGTCGACCTGGCGGACGTGGCCGAAGGTGAACGCGCGCAGAAACGTGCCCAACGTAGACGGGCCCGGATGCCGGCAAACAGCCGGTCCATGCCGCCGTGGCGCAGCAGGTCCATGTCGGCGATCGAGTCCGCGCCGGCGACCATCCCGGCCACCAGAGCCGGCACCTTCAGATGCGCGTTCTTCCCGCCGGTGGCCTTGAGAGTGAGCTTCTCGCCGACCAGGTCACCCAGCCGGCACGACTGCGCGAGCGCCAGCACCGGGGCCAGCCCGCCGGTCGACACGAGATTCGAATCATCAAACGTCGCCGACAACGCCGACGAACCGTGAGACAGTCGCATCCAGCGGATGCCCTTCTGCGCGGACGATATGGGCCTTAGACAAGCCACATCGTTCCTGGTCAGAGGGGCATTCGTGCGTTATGACCCGCTATCGGCGACCACCTTCGACGGTGGATCGAGGCTCATGCCGGGCGTCTTGCTGTGCCGCGGTGGGCTCGGTGGTCTGCTGAGGACGGCTTAGCCGGCCGGCGCGGACGCCGTTGGCGATGACGAGGACCTCGGCCAGTTCGTGGGTGACGATGACCGTGCCCAGGCCCAGGACGCCGAAGGCGGCCAGCGGGATGAGGACGACGAGGATGGCACCGGACAGCAGCAGGCTCTGCAGCATGATCCGCCGCGCCCGGCGGGCGTGGGCCAAGGTCCGGGGGAGTTGGCGCAGGTCCTCGCCCATGAGCGCGACGTCGGCGGTCTCGATCGCCACGTCGGTGCCCATCGCGCCCATCGCGATGCCGACGTCGGCGGTGGCCAGCGCGGGGGCATCGTTGATGCCGTCACCCACCATCGCAACCCGGCCGCGGCGGCCCAGCTGCTCGACGAGGGCGGCCTTGTCCTCCGGTCGCAGCTCGGCGTGCACGTCCTCGATGCCGGCGGCGGCGGCCAGATGGGCGGCGGTGCGCGGGTTGTCCCCAGTGAGCATGCTGGTGCCGATGCCCACGCGGTGCAGCGCGGCGACCGCCTCGGCGGCCTCCGGGCGCAGCTCGTCGCGGATGGCCAGCGCACCCAGCAGCTGACCGCCGGCCTCGACCAGCACCACGGTGGCCCCGGCCTCCTGATGGGCGGTCACCACCGCCGCGAGGGGGCCGGGGTCGATGAAGCCCGGCTTGCCCAACCGCGCCGGCTGCCCGCCGACCAGGCCGGCCACGCCCTGACCGGCGAGGGCCTGCATGTCGGCGGCGGGGTCGACCGGCGGCTGGTCGGCCGGCCAGGCGGCCAGCACGGCGCCGGCCAGCGGGTGCTCGCTGCGCGCCTCCAGCGCGGCGGCCACGGCGAGCACCTGTGCCGGGTCACCCCCGGGGACCGCTTCGATGGCGACCACGGCGGGCCGGTTGCGGGTCAGCGTGCCGGTCTTGTCCAGCGCCAGGGCGCGCACCCCGCCGAGGGACTCCAGCGCCGCCCCGCCCTTGATCAGCACGCCGGCGCGGGTACCGGCGCCGACCGCAGCCACCACGGTGACCGGCACCGCGATCGCGAACGCACACGGCGAGGCGGCCACCAGCACGACCAGCGCCCGTTCGATCCACACCTCGGGGTCGCCCAGGATGCTGCCGAGGACGGCGATCTGGCCCGCGACGACGAAGACCGCAGGTACCAGGGGACGGGCGATGCGGGCGGCCAGCCGCTGCGCGGCGCCCTTGCGCTCTTGGGCCTCCTCGACGATGTGCACGACCCGGGCCAGGGAGTTCTCCGCCACCCGGGCGGTGACCACGACCTCCAGGGCGCCGCCGCCGTTGACCGAGGCGGCGAACACCTCCTCTCCCGGGCCGACCTCCACCGGCACCGACTCACCGGTCACCGCGGAGGTGTCCAGCGAGGACAGCCCGCTCTGCACCCGACCGTCGGTGGCCAGCCGCTCACCGGGCTTGACCACCAGCACGTCGCCGGGAACCAGTGCCGCGGGGTCGATCTCCACCTCTGCCCCGCCGCGCAGCACCGTGGCGCGGGCGGGCACCAGGTCCAGCAGCGCCCGCAGCCCGCGGCGGGTGCGGGCCACGGCGTAGTCCTCCAGCGCCTCTGCCAGGGAGAACAGGAACGCCAGCATCGCGGCCTCGCCGACCGCACCCAGCGCGATCGCACCCAGCATCGCGACGGACATCAGCGTGCCGACACCGAGCCTGCCGCGCCAAAGCGCCCGCAGGGTCCCCGGCACGAATGTCGCGCCGCCGGCCAGGACCGCTCCGGCGGCCAGGACCGTGGAGACGGTCGAGGCGGCGCCGCCCACGCTCAGCCAGTCGAGCAGCTGCGAGGCGAGCCACAGCACCCCGGCCAAGCCGGCCAGCTGCGCGGAGCGGGACCGCCACAGGGCGGTCGGCTCCTCATCCCCGTCCCCCGCCGGAGCAGGGGCCGAGCAGGTGGGATCGCCACATCCGTCCCCGACGGCTGACACCGTCTGGGGAGCGGCGGCCGTCGGGGCGCAGCAGGCGCAGCCGTCCCCGCAGCCGTCCGAGGCGGCGGTCGCCCCGTCGGCGGGGGCGGGGCTCAGCGTCAGCTCCAGTCGGAGCGGGGTGACGATCCGGCCCGTCCTCTCCCCCGGTCGGGCGGCCGGGCGCCGGTCGTCGTCCCTCCCGCAGCACAGCTCGGACATCTTAGGCCTCCTGCAGGTCGACGGTGCCGCCGTGGCGGTCGCCGTCACGGACGATGGCGCCCGACAAGGTCGTGGTCGCCCCGCCGTCGAAGTCTTCGGCGGCGAGCAGCCGGTGGCCGGTGTCGGTGAGGCGGTACATGACCAGCTTGCCGTCCCGGCGGGAGGCGGCGAGCCCGGCCGAGCGAAGAACGCGCAGGTGGTGGGAGACCAGGTTCTGGCTGCACCCGCAGATCCAGGCCAGATCGCAGCCGCAGAGTTCCCCACCCGACAGTAGGGCGGCGGCGATCCGGAGCCGCACCGGATCCCCCAGCGCCTTGAAGCGCACGGCGCGCAGCTGCGCCGCGTCCACGTCTGGCAGGCCCGCGCGCACCTCCTCGGCGTGCTGCAGGTCCACACACAGCAGATCGCACTGCTCAGGCCTCACGCTCACGCGTCCGCTCCCCTCGGTCGGCGCCCCGACGGCGCCCGCGTACAACGCAGCGTACAACGCAGCAATCAACGTTGGAATGATCCGCCAGGTGAAGGTCTCCAAGCCGTAAAGGGCGATGGAGTCCACGAAGAACATCCTCGTCAGCAGGGGGGTCTCCGTGCGCTCGTGCGCCTCCACCAGCAGTTCCTCCACGAGGCGTTTGGTGCGCCCCCATGCGCATCCGGGGCTGCCGTCGGTGCGGACGGCTGTTACCGTGCGCATATGAGCAATCGTTCAGGTGTTTCGGCCGCGCGCGGCGATGTCCACCACGAACACGACGGCGGGCGGGTGGCCGCCGTCCGGGCTGGGCTCCCGGACGCGGAACTGATCGAGGACCTAGGTGCGACCTTCGGGCTGCTTTCCGACGCCAGCCGGCTGCGGCTCCTGGCAGCCCTGCTCGACGGGGAGATGTGTGTCTGCGATCTGGCGGCGGCCTGCGGTCAGAGCGAGTCCGGGGTGTCGCACGCGCTGCGCCTGCTGCGCGCGCACCGGGTCGTGGCGGTGCGCCGCAGTGGACGACGAGCCTTCTACCGGCTGGCCGATGCTCACGTCCGGATGCTGCTGGACCTGGCCCTCACTCACCACGCGCACGCCACCCCGCTGGGCACCGTCCCCACCGATGGAGACGCGCGATGAGCCACGCCGACGACGCCGCAGACCACGCCCACGACGACAGGCACGATCACGGCAGCGGCGGGGGGCATGCCCACGGGCCGCGGATCGGCAGCGCGGGAGCCGAGCACCAGAAGCCCCTGGCGATCGCCTTCGGCCTGACGGCGACCTACGCCCTGGTCGAGCTCGTCGGCGGCATCGTGAGCGGATCGCTGGCGCTGATCAGCGACGCGGCGCACATGGGTACCGACGTCCTCGGCCTCGGACTGGCGCTGGCCGCGATCCAGCTGGCCAAGCGGCCGGCCGCCGGCGGACGAACTTACGGCACCTACCGGCTGGAGGTGCTCGCCGCCGTCATCAACGGCCTCCTGCTCTTCGGTGTCGCCTTCTACGTCCTCTATGAGGCGGTGCAGCGCTTCCGCGAGCCCCCCGAGGTCCTCGGGGTGCCGATGCTCGTCGTCGCCAGTGTCGGTCTGCTCGTCAACATCATCTCGTTCCGGCTGCTGATGGCCGGGTCCAAGGAGAGCCTCAACCTCAAGGGCGCCTACCTCGAGGTGCTCTCCGACATGCTTGGCTCCATCGGCGTCATCATCGGCGCTGTCGTGATCACCGTGACCGGGTTCCGCTACATCGACGCGATCGTCGCCGTTGTGATCGGACTGTTCATCCTGCCGCGAACCTGGCAGCTGATGTGCCAGGCTTTGCGGATCCTCATGGAGGTGGCACCACCCGGGGTGGACGTCGACGCCGCCACCCGGGAACTGGCCGCCGTACCCGGGGTCAAGGAGGTGCACGACCTGCACATCTGGACGGTGACCAGCGGCATGGAGGCCGCCACCGTGCACGTCGTGGTCGACGACCTCGACGTCGACTGGCACGGGGTTCTGGACCAGACACGGGACATCCTCGTGACCAGATATGGCGTGACCCATCCGACCATCCAGCTGGAGCCGGACGAGCACATCGAGGAACCGGTGGGCTTCTGATCCACGCCGAGAGCACCGCCGAGCGGGCTCCGGCGGTGGACGCCCGGGCGTCCACCGGAAAATCACGGGTCCGAGCGACTGCTGGTAGACGATGCCCGACCGACTTCCAGGTCCAGGCCGCGCTGCTCCGGCCGGCCTCCTGGGTGGTGATCGAGGACCATGACGAGCGGCAGGTCGACGACCGGTGCTAGGTCTCCGAGACGTCCAGGGCCGTCTGACCCCGGCCGAGCCGACCGCTTTCCGCCCCGACGGGCCGAGCCGAACGAGGTGATCGGCCGCCCCACCCTGCTGACGGCGTAGTCGGCAACAGCGCAGAGGACGCGGACGATCTACACTCCCCGCATCTGCGAGGCCGCGCCAGCTCGGAACACGCCCCGGTCGTTATGCCCGAAAGTTCCCCCCAAGCGACCTTCTCACCACCCGCCGGGTGGAGCAGCTCCGATGACGCTGACCGGTCGGGGACCGACCTCGGGACGGTCGAGCCGGAGGGGCCGTTCCGTGGTAGGGACGGCCGCCGCCGTCCGGGGGCGTGCGAGTCAGCCGGTGGGCGGAAAGGCCGTGAGCAGAACAGCACGGAAGCAGCGGCGGGGACCACGGTGATGGCCGGTCCCGCACGGCCGTTCATCGCCGTGCACCGAGGTCGCGGCGATCTGGGGAACCGGTCGCCACGAGACTCGCGCCGAGCGCTCGTCCAGCTACGCCGTCGGTCCTCGTCGGCCGGCGGCCGGGCGCGAAGGATGACGGGACTGGTAGGCGGCTCGGGTTCGGTGCCGCCCGGTTGCCGGCACCCTGTCGGGAAGAGATCGTGACACCGACGTCGGCTCATGGAGGGGTGGGAGGTAGCAGGTGCCGGTTCGCTTCGCGGAGGTCGCGGTGATCGTGCTGATCGGTGACGGTGTCGTCGGCGCGTTGTTCCCGGTCCGGCATGCCCGGCGCTGGCTGCGCGGACCGCGGTTCTGGCGGCGGGCGATGCGGCCCTTCGTCGAGCACCCGGAGGTGACGCGGGGCGCTGCGGTCGTGGAGGCCGTGGCCGGCGTGTGGTGGGCGGCCCGGTTGCCCGCACGTGCTCGGTGACCTGGCTCTGGGGCGTCGCCCTGGTGGTGGCCGCGTTCGCCGCGCACTGGGGAGCCGAGCAGCTCTCCGAGCCGCTGAAGGCGGTGCGGCAGCGGTATGGCATCGCGCCGGCGGCGGGCGGTGTCCTGGTGGCGCTGGCCAGCGCCAGTTCCGACGTGGCTGTCAACACCGTCAGCGCCGTCCGGGGTGTCGGCCAGATCGGGCTGGGCAATCTGCTCGGCTCGAACGTGGCCTCCATCCCCCTGGTGGTGACGGCGGCCTATCTGGCTACCCGGTCCAAGCGGCTCGGCGGGGAAGGAGGAGGCGAGGACGACGGCGGGGAAGGAGATGCCCACCGCCGCCATGTCGAGCAGGGGCTGATGCGGATCGAGCCGGGGTCGGTGACCGTCGTGGCGCTGCCCTACCTGGGGATGGTGGCGCTGTTCGCTGTGCTCACGGCCGTTCCGGCGTGGCGGGGGCTGCAGCCGATCGACGGGGTGATCCTGCTCGGCGCCTATCTGGTCTTCCTCGCCCAGGCGGTGCTGCGCGGACGGGGCGAGGGAGAGCAGGTGCAGTGGTCGACGAAGAAGACCTGGCTGGCGGTCGGCGGGCTGGCAGCCCTGGCAGTCGGCGCGGTGGTCATCGTCACCGCCACCCAGCGCATCGCCGGGGCCTTCGGCATTCCTCCGCTGGTGGCGGGCTTGTTCTTGACGGCGACGATGACGGCGCTGCCCGCGGCGTTCACCACCTGGGCGGTCACCCGCAGCGGGCAGGTGACCAGCGGGGTGAGCAGCCCGTTCGGGGACAACACCGTCGCGCTCACCCTCGGCGCTGTCCCTCTGGCGCTCGTCGGGCTGCCGGTGCAGGACTATCCAGTGTACCTGACCGTGCTGGCCTTCGTCGCCCTCATGCCGGCCGTGTATGCCGCGCTGGTGCACCGAGGACGGCAGGGCGAGCACGGCCTGGCCGGCACGCACGTCCTCGTCCTCCTGGCCGTTCTGATCGCCTACGGGGCGGCCACGACCGCCGCCCTATTGCTGGGAGGGGGGTGATCGTGGGCCAGCTCGGCGCTCGCGGTCGGTCGTGATGATCCTTCCGTTCCTCGCGGTGGCCGGCCTCGCGCTGGTGCACGTGTTCTCCCCGGTCCTCTCGGTCCTGGATCGGGTTCCGCGCAGCCGCTGGCTGTCCTTCGGGGGCGGGGTGGCGGTCACCCTCGTCTTCCTCGAGATCATCCCGGAGCTCGCCGAGTACCAGCAGACGCTGTCTCGGTCGCTCACCGACCTGCTGGGGTTTCTGGACCGCCACATCTACCTGCTCGCCCTGGTGGCCCTCACCGCCTTCTACGTCACCCAGCGGGTGGTGAAGGGCTCGCGCAGCCGCCACCGAGAGGCAACCGGACAAGACACCAGCGGGGAAGGCGCCTTCTGGCTGAAGCTGGGCGTGGTGGCCACCAAGAACGCCATCGTGGGTTACCTCTTGGTGCGCGAGGACCGGACGCCGGTGGCCCTGCTGCTGTTCTTCCTCGCCATCGGCATGGAGTTCACCATCAGCGACCGTGGCATGCACGAGGACCACAAGGAGAAATACGACCGGCTCGGACGGTGGGTGCTCGCGGCAGGAGTGGCGGCCGGTGCGGCGCTAGGTAGAGCCGTGGAGCTTCCCGAATTGACGTTGGCGGTGCTGAGTGCCGTCCTGGCCGGGTTCATCATCCTCAACGTGTTCAGCGAAGAACTGCCCGACGAACGGGACAGCAGCGTCGGCGCGTTCACCTCCGGACTGGTCGTCTACTCGGCGCTCCAGCTGGCCCTGTGAACGATCCGCGGGCGGAGGAGTCCTGGGATCCCGGGTCGACGCTGACGCGGCTGAGGATGGGCAGCTAAGGGTCGCCACGGCCCGTCACTCGCCGAAGTAGACCGAGATGAGGCCGAACAGGGCGAAACCGGCGGTGAGGAAAATCGGCCCCAACTGCGACGTGTCGCTGTCGTGCGCCTCACTGATCATTTCTTCCACGACCACCGCGGTCAGGGCCCCACCGGTGACGGCCAGCACGGACAGCGTCACGAGCTCCGGAGCGTCACGGAGAGCGAGAAAGCCGAGCGCGGCTCCCCGCAGAATGGTTACGGCAAACCCGGCGGCCAACAGGACTCGGCGCTTGCGGCTGTTTCCGGCGCTGCGCAGCGTGGCCACCGCGGCGAAGCCCTCCGGGATGTCCGCCGGCACCTGCCCGAGGGCCAGCAGGAGCCCGAGCGCTGAATTTGAGGACGGTCCCGGTCCCGGAGATGCCGCCGCGAGAGAACCGCTTCTGCATCACCCCGATACCCCCGATCGAGTCCCGGGGGGTGAATTCCACCGACGACGAACGCTGCAATCGTGATCCACTTGGGGATCTACGTCGAGGACCTCAGGGACCAGGTCCACGGAGACGACGCCGAAGATCACTTCCCGAGCAGCCCGCCACCGAAATCCCCGATGACCGCAGCATGGCCGCTACCGCTAGGACCTGCAGAACTCGTTCACCGCCGTCTCCCATGATCGCTGGAACGGCCTCTGCGCTCTCGTCTCCGCACTCCGAGGGTGAGATTCCGCTCCACATCATTGCTGTCAGGCGACGGCTGCCCGGTTTCTCCGGTGCAGTAGGCGAAAGGCGAGCCCGGCGATGAGAGCCGATGTGACAGTGAGCAGAACCGGGAGGTCGCCGGTTCGGGCGTAGGGGGTGAGGCCGGTGCGGAGAGGAACCGTGGCTGTGAGGAGCTCTGGTGTGCCGAGTGCGCCCTGCTCGGCGATGCTGCCGTCTGGCAGGACAATCGCGGTGTAGCCGGTCGGCGCGGCCTGCAGGACTGCGCGATCCAGCTCCCGGGCCCGCATCCGGGCGGCCGCCACCTCGGTGGCCGGCACCTCCTCGGTGGTGTAGGAGGCGGCGTTGGTCGGTACCAGCAGGACCTGGCCGCCCGCCCTGACCGCGGCGCGGGCCCGGTCGGAGAAGAAGACCTCGTAGGAGATGACCACGCCCAAAGGTCCCGCGGGCGTCTCGAGCAGCCCGGGTCCGCGGCCGGGGACGGCGTCCCGGGGGACCAGCGCGGTCATGTTCGACAGTTGCTCGAACAGGCCGCGGGCCGGGATGTACTCTCCGAACGGGACGCGATGCGCCTTCTCGTAGCGATCCACCAGGCGGCCGTCGGGTGCCCAGGCAACCGCGGCATTCCGGAAGCTCGTCTCACCGGACTCGGTGACTCCGGCGACGACGGTCGCGCCGGTACGCCGGGCCAGTGCTGCCATCCGGTCGGCTTCGCGGGTCTCGGCCACCGGTCCGGTCACCCCGATGCTGCTTTCCGGCCAGAGGACAAGGTCCAGGTCGGCCGGCAGGTCCTCGCTGACGTCGAACAGTCGCTCGGTCACCTCCTGCTCGTCGGCCTCGACCGCGGGGATCCCGCGCGGGCCGCCGCCCTGCGCCACGGCAGTCAGCAGCTGGCCGGCCGGTCCGCCGCTCGGCTGGGCGAGGGCGACGCCGGCCGCGCTGACTGCGGCCAGTGCCGCGACGAGCACCAGCGTGCGGATCCGCCGGTGGGCCACAACGAGCCCGGTCACTGCCGCTCCCGCACCGGTGGTCAGCCCGACGACGAGCAGGGAGCCCCCGAGGGGCGCGGCCGCGGCAAAGGGGCCGTCGAGCTGCCCCAGCGCCAGCCCCGGGAGAGGAAATCCTCCGAACGGGAACCGGGCGCGCACGGCCTCCAGCGCCACGAGCGCCGCCGGAACCGTCCACCAGCGTTCCCGCCCCGGATCGACCAGCAGCATCGCCGCGGCAAACAAGGCCACCTCGAGCACCAGGACGGCGGCGAAGCCGGCCGGGTGGAAGCCGGTGAGCCAGGACAGCGTCGGCGCGAAGAAACCCAGCCCGGCCACGGCGCCCAGGACCAGCCGATGCCGCCACCGCAGACCCAGCAGCGCCCCGGTGAGGAGGGCCGCACCGGCCGGCGCCAGGTACCACGCCGACCGCGGTGGCATGCTGCCCGCCAGCAGTACGCCGGCCGCCAGCCCGGCGACCAGGCGCTGCCAGCCGTGCAGCCACCGGTCGCGCACGCCGAGGGCCGTCGCCGGGGCCCGCTCGCGCCCGCTGGCTGCCGGGGCCAGTCGCTCCGTCCGAGTCACGGCGCGGTGGCCTCGGCCGCCAGCCGGGACACGAGCTCCTCGAGCCGGGCAGCAGACACCGGCCCGACCTGCCGGTCCACGACCCGCCCGTCGGCGTCAACCGCCAGGGTGACTGGCAGCCCGGGCGCGGCCAGCTCGGTCATCAGCGCCTTGTCCTGGTCCACCACGTGCGCGTAGGTGACCCCCAGGTCGCTCAGCAGCGAGACCGCGGCCGACCGCGTGTCCTGGGTGTTGACCCCCAGGAACCCGATCCGGTCGCCGTAGCGCTGGTAGGCGTCCTGCAGCAGCGGCATCTCTTCGCGGCAGGGAGCGCACCAGCTCGCCCACAGGTTGACCAGGACCGGTCGGTCGCCGAGGTCCTCCAGTGCCACCTCCTGGCTCCCCACCAGGCAGGGCAGTCGCAGTGCCGGTACACCCGCCGCGCCGCCGACCGTGGCGCCGTCGGCCGCGAAGGCCTCGCAGCCGGCCACGTCGGCGGGGACAGTGACCGGAGCCGCGTCCGCGTTCCCGTCAGAGGTCGGCGAGCCGGCCCCGCAGCCGCTCACCGCGAACGCGACGACGACCGCGGCCGCCCATCGGCGGACCCTGGACCGGCGGGGGAGCGCCGGGCTCCTCCGGCCGGCCGGGGCGGAGCCGGTGCGGACCGGCGGGCGAGGTGGCACGACTCAGCTTACGAAGCGGGGCCCGGAAGGATCCGCGGGCGACCGGGGCCACCTCGCGAGTCAGCTGTCGCGGCGTTGCGTCGGCCGGCCCTCACCGAGCAAACTGGTGGAGAGCGCCCGGAGTCGTTCGTGCACGTCGCCGCTTCCGCCGCGGGCGAGTCCCGCCAGCGACACCGTCGTCGATCGCTCGTCGCCGGAGCCAGGCGCCGGCGTGCCGGTGACTCGGGCGAAGACTCGTTCCCGGCGCACCAGCAGGGCCGCCAGGAGCCCGAGCAGCATGGTGATCGCGCTGACCAGAACCCAGACCTGCCCCGGATCGTACGAGACCTGCAGCGCCGCGAACTCCCGGAAGCCGTCGAACCGGACCACCGTGCCATCCTCGAACGTCGCACTCTCCCCGACGCTCAGATTGGCCTCGCCGATCCGATCCAACGCTCCCACGTCGATCTGCCGCCGGTCGAGGGTGAACACCGACTGCGGGGTGCCGCTGTCCAGCCCCAGGTAACCGCGGTAACCGATGATGGCCACCTGCGGGTTGAGCGGCCGCGCGTCCACCGAGGTGAGCACCCCGCCCTGGACCAGGCCGGTCGGGGCGAAGAAGCCCTCCAGGGCGAAGCCGTCACCGGAGCCGTCCCCGAGGTCGGGCAGTTTCACCACCCCCTCGCTGGCGAACGTCGCGCTGTCCCGGGGCAGGAACGGCGCTGAGATCTCCTCGAAGACCTGACCGTTCGGCAGCGTCACCGTGAACAGCGGAGTGAAGCCGTGCCCGGTCACGTACAGGCGATCGCCCTCGGAGCGGAAAGGGTCGTTGACCCCGATCGTCGTCTGCCTGGTGGCCGCCCCCGGATCCGCCTGCACTCCGATGTCGGCGGTGAACGAGGCCGGCGTGCCGTTGAGCTCGTACGTGGCGCGGAAGTCCTCCAGGTCGAAGCAGAGCGGCGTCAAGGTGTCCGGATCGACCAACGGCCCGGCGACGTACCGGTCGTACTGCTGGAAGGAATTGCAAAAGCCGTCGCCCTCGGTCACCAGGATGCTGCCCTCGTAGCCCCACAGCTTTCCGCCGGCCAGCGCGACCAGCAGAGCCAGCAGCGACAGGTGGAAGACCAGGTTGCCGGTCTCCTTCACCCGACCGCGCTCGGCCGAGATCTCCACGCCCGCTTTCGTGCTGCGCCGGGACACCAGAAACCGCGCCGATCGCAGGTCGGCCTCCACTCGCTCGGCCGCCACCTCCGCGGGCAGCGCGACCTCCTCGGTGGCGTGAACCGGGAGCCGGTGCAGATGGCGCGGCACGGGCGGCGGGTCGGCCCGCAGGGCCCGCGCGTGCTCGATGCAGCGCGGCACCAGGCACCCGATCAGCGAGACGAACAGCAGGAGGTAGATCGCCGAGAACCAGGGGCTGGAGAAGACGTCGAACATCCCCAGCCTGTCCAGGACAGGCGCCAGGTCGGGGTTCTCCCGGAAGAACCCGGCCACCGCGCTGGGGGTCAGCGACCGCTGCGGGAACAGCGAGCCGGGGACCGCCGCCAGGGCCAGCAGGAACAGCAGCACGACCGCCGTCCGCATGCTGGTCAACCACCGCCAGCGGCGCAGCAGCCACCGTCCGAGCCGGTGCAGCAGCGGACCTCGGGAGGGAGTGGATGGCGGCCGTGCCGGGCGGGGCTGCAGGTTGGTCATGGCATCCTCGCTGCGGCCTGGCTGCGAACAGGCGCCGTCGGACACGGCCGGATCCTCGAGTGCCTGCTCACTGCGGCCCCTCCACGGGAACAGTCCTTGCGCCGGCCCCCGGGTCGGTGGTGACCAGGAGCAAGCGGCGTGGTCGATCGGCGGCGGGTGCGTTCGCCGTCCCGACAGGCTACGAGGTGCCTTAGTAGGCGAGTGGTGTGGTCCTCGCGCTCCGGCCATGACTGCAGCCGTCGTCCGCGCACGGTGAGGGCCAGGCGTGTCATGTCGCAGGTTGGCGCGAGCCGGATCCCAGGTCGAACGTGCCAGCATCTACGATCCGGGCTAGGAGCCGGTCGTGGGAGCGTCATCAACCTGGGCGAGGTCGGCTCCGGTTCGCCAACGCGGTGAGGGGACGCCGCGCCACGGTTGCGCTCACCGTTCAACCTCTCCCGGTCAGAAGCCGACAGCCACCGCCTCCAGCAAGAAAGGGCCCTGTATGACTCCCGCTGCGTGGTCCTCGTTGTCGGACTCGCTGTTCAGCGCCACCATCGCCGTCTACTCGGTCGCGGTGCTGGTGTTCAGCGCCGATCTCGCCTTCGGGCGCCACGGCACTCCGCGTGCCGAACGGCGCCCCTCGACCGTCGCCCGCGTCGGCGCCCCGCCCCCCGGCGCCGAGCCCCGGAACGCCGAGGACCTGTCGCCGGTGCGGGAGCGCGTCGCATCGACCCGCCGATGGGGTCTCGCGGGCCTGGCCCTGACGATGCTGGGTGCAGTGCTGCACGCCGGGGTGCTCGTTGCCCGCAGCGCCGCCACGGGCCGGGTGCCCTGGGGCAACATGTACGAGTTCGGAACGGCGTCGGTACTCATCGGCGTCGTCGCGTACATCGTGGTAGCGACCCGAGTGCCCGGGGTGCGCCGCATCGGCGCTTTCGTCCTGGGCCTTGCCGTTTTCGGCCTCGTGCTGATCGGGCTCTACCTGTACGCCGCCGCCGGTCCACTGATCGCAGCGCTCCGGTCGGACTGGCTCGCGGTGCACGTCTCCGCGGCCATCATCTCCTTCGGGATCTTCATGGTCAGCGGTGTGGCCAGCGCCCTCTACCTCGTCAGGGTTCACCACGAACAGCGGATCCCGACGGACGCCCGGCCTTCGGCAGGTCTCGCCGTCCGGCTGCCCGCCGCGGCGGCACTGGACCGCGTCGCGCACCGCACGGCCGTCTTCGGCTTTCCGATCTGGACCTTCGCCGTCATCGCCGGGGCCATCTGGGCCGAGAGCGCCTGGGGCCGGTTCTGGGGCTGGGACCCCAAGGAGACCTGGGCCTTCATCTCCTGGGTGCTCTACGCCGTCTACCTGCATGCGCGCACCACTGCCGGGTGGCGCGGCAAGCCGGCGGCCTGGATCAACCTGTTGGCCTTCGCCAGCCTCGTCTTCAACCTCCTCTTCGTGAACCTCGTCTCGACGGGGCTGCACTCCTACGGCGGGGTGGACTGACACACCGCCGATCCGGTCGGGCTCGCGGTCCGATCCGATCGCGGTCGTCACGAGTGGCGGGCCGGATCCGTCCGGCGACGGGCTCGGAGCGCCCGTACGGCGCTCGACACGCCGGGTTCCCGTCCGCACGACCGGCTCGTTGTTCGCGACGAGCGCGGAGGAGGGCGCTGTCGCCCACGGCGCCTTGCAGGCGGCCCTGCTGACGGCCTCGGCGGGAACCCCCTGATCGACCCCACGGGCGTCAACACCGACGACTTCCTGGTGCGCCAGTTGCGGCCGCCAAGCGCCGCATAGCCGCACGCTGGGGCCGACTGAAGGCACCGGGCCTTCCCGAAGAGAAGCGCGTCGATTCGGCGGTGCACGGTGTGCGCCCGTGGGACGGCTCGACACCCTTGTCGACGACGCCTGAAAACTGACCCCCTCGCGACGGGCGGGTTCCACGGCTTGTCGCAACACTCCTGGTAGGCGAGGGGTGTGCGAGTGGGACGGCGGGGCCGCAAACGAAAACTCGATCTCGAGTCCGAGTACTGGAAGCTGCTGCAGTCAGGCGTCGGCACCGTCGCCGCCTGCAAGCTGCTGGGCATCGGCCGCAAGACCGGCTACCGGTGGCGAGCCGAGAACGGCGGACTACCGCCGGGCAGGTTGGCCGAGACGGCCCGCTCCGGCCGCTACCTGTCTCTTCTCGAACGCCAGCGCATCGCCACCCTGCGCGAGCGCGGGCTCGGCGTCCGCGAGATCGCCCGCCGCCTGGGGCGGTCGCCCTCGACGGTCAGCCGGGAACTGCGCCGGCACCAGCGTCCGCACGACCGCGGCATCTACGACGGCGACCTAGCGCACGCCCGCGCCCGCGAACGGCTCCGGCGACCGCGCCGGCCGGTGCTGGCCCGCGAACCGGAGCTGCGCCAGGTCGTGCAGGACCTTCTGGAGCAGGAGTGGAGTCCGGCGCAGATCGCGGCGCACCTGCGCGAGACCTACACGGACCGGCCTGCATGGCATCTGTGCCACGAGACGATCTACCAGGCTCTCTACCACGGCGGAAAAGGCGGTCTGAGCAGGGCGTTGACCACGAAGCTGCGGACGGGGCGGCCGCTGCGCAAGCGTCGGCGCACGCCGATGGCGCGGACGCCACGATTCATCGCACCGGCGCGGCTGATGCACGCCCGCCCGGCCGTGGTGGAGGAGCGCGCCCGGATCGGCGACTGCGAAGGCGACCTCATCGTCGGGCGGGCCAGTCGCTCGGCGATCGGCACCCTGGTCGACCGCCGGACCGGTTACCTGCGGCTGGTGCACCTGCCCGACGGACACAGCGCCGAGCGGCTGCAGGTCGCGATGTTGCCCGTGCTCGCCGGCCTGCCGCCGATGGCCCGCCAGACCCTCACCTGGGACCAGGGCTCGGAGATGGCCTGCCACCACCTACTGAAGGAGTACTTCGCCGACGGGATCTTCTTCGCACCCCCGGCCAGCCCCTGGCTGCGCGGCACCAACGAGAACACGAACGGACTGCTGCGGCAGTACTTCCCCAAGGGAACCGACCTGCGCCTACTCGATCGACGACCTGCAGGCGGTCGAGCACCGCCTCAACCGGCGGCCCCGAAAGCGACTGGCCTGGCGCAGCCCCACCCACCTGATGGAGGCCAAACTGGCCGGGTGAACTCGTCAGCGTTGCGACGGCCGCGCGAATCCGCCCGTCGCTAGAGGGTCAACTTTCGACCGTCGTTGACAACCCTGCCCCGGTTCCGGCGAAGCAGGCCCCGCTGTCCTCGCTAGGCGTCGGGAAGCACGCGTCGGATCACGGTCGGGTTTCCCACCGGCTGGATCTTGACGACCTCACCCGGTTGAGGTGCGGCGATCATCTTGCCGTCGCCCATGTAGATCCCTACGTGGTCGATGCCGGGCCGCGCCGGCGAATAGTCGAAGAACAAGAGATCCCCGGGGCGCGCCTCTGCCATCGAGGGGACCGCTCGTCCGGCCGTCGCCTGCTGCGAGGAGACCCGGGGGAGTTCTATGCCTTGGCTTCTGTAGACCGACTGGGTGAATCCGGAGCAGTCGAGACCTCTTGTCGGGTCGGTGCCGCCCCAGAGATAGGGCACTCCGAGATATTCGAGCGCCTTGGCGGTGACGGCGGACCCGGCGTCCGTTCCGCCGACCGGCGGCGTCGAACCACTCGCGCCGGCAGACGAGCTCACGGCGTTCGGGGACGGCGGTGCAGTATCCCGGATCAAGCCGGCGGCGGCCGCAGCGGACGCCCAGTCGGTCGAGGTGGCGCGAGGTCGGGTCACCAGCGGTGCAAGCTGCGCCTGAATCTCGGCGATGCGCGACTGCACCTGGGCAAGGCCGTCCATCAGCGGGAGGTTCGCCGCAGCCGGCCGGTGCCGGCGTTAGCGTCGCGGGAGGTGCAGCTGTCGCCGACAGAAGCTCGGCCCATCAGGCGGGGTCGCATCGAAGTCACGACTAGGGAAGTTAGTAACCGCCGATGAGGGTTGCCGGGGGGCTCGCCGCAGGGGGTGACGCGGACCTTCCTCCTGAGCCGCCGGGCTCCCTGCCGACCGACTAGCCACATCAGTCCGTCGCGGCGCGACCGAGCGGGGTCGTCGATGTGTCCCACGACCAAGATCACCAGCGATTGGAACCTCGATGAGGTCCGACACCCGGCGCGACCAGCCCATGGTCTCGACCCGGCGACTTGAGGTGACATAGGCAGCGTCCCGGCGGTCCGCCCGCCGTGCGGGCAGGCATTCCTTGCTATGCACAGAAGCGCCCGTGGTGAGAGGGGCGCCCCCTGCATAGCCCGCTGTCCGACAACCGGTTCCGGGCCCGCGGTCGCACGCGCGGGGCGGGTGCGCGCTGCTGGGGCGTATGTGACGCGCGTGATGCCACGGTGCACTGTGCCGAGCGCGCCGTGCCGTATTTCTCGACATCAGCTCCCTACCGTCCGTTGACGACGCGCACGGAACGCGGCCCTGCCCGGGCCCGGCGCAGTTCACGGAGGCCGCCGGTGCAGCTCTCGCGCACGACCACCCGACGCCCTCCGCGGGCGGTCCTCGCCGTCGGAGCGCTGGTGGTCGCCGGCGCCCTGCTGTCACCATCGTCGGCCTCCGCTGAACCAGGGACCGCCGCCGAGGCCATGGAGCAGGTGCGGCAGGCGGCTCAGCAGCTCACGGTGGTCGACGCGCAGATCGACGAGGCCGAGGTGATCGTCGCGAGGCATCAGGAGGCGGCGCGCGCTGCCGCCACCGAGGCCGCCGACGCCCGGCGCAAGCTCGACGCCTACGAACCGCAGCTGCGCGCCATCGCGCAGAGCGGCTACATCGCCGAGAACCAGTCGCGGGTGGCGGCCTTCCTCAGCAGCGACTCCGCCACCGAGCTGGTCCAGCAGATGGCGACGCTCGACGCGATCGCCGACCACACCAACGCGATCATCGCCGAGGTCGCTCTCGTCCGGGACGCGGCCGAGCTGGCCGAGGCAGAGGCGGCCAGCGCCGCCGCGACCGCCGAGGCGGCGCTGGTTCAGCTGAAGGCGCAGCAGGCGGAGGTGCAGGCGCGGATCGGGCAGTACGAGTCCGACTTCGCCCGGCTCACCACGGAGGAGCAGGCCGCGGTCACGACCGCGATCGCCGGTCCCACGCTGGCTGCGCCGACTGTCGCCGAGCTACCCGTCGTGCCGGGCAGCGCGAGTGCGACCGCCATCGAGACGGCCCTCGCCCAGGTCGGCGATCCCTACGTCTGGGGAGCGTCCGGACCGGACGGCTTCGACTGCTCCGGCCTGACCTCCTATGCATATGCGGCTGCGGGGGTGTCTCTGCCGCGCGCCAGCCGGTCGCAGGCGACCGTTGGTCGGCAGGTCTCGCGCGCGGAACTGCAGCCGGGTGACCTGGTGTTCTTCTACGACCCGATCAGTCATGTCGGTCTCTACATCGGCAACGGCCAGATGGTGCACGCCCGGACGTTCGGGCAGCCTGTCGCCGTCACGACCGTCGATCAGGCCGGGTACCGGTTCGGGCGCCGCCTCGGCTGACATCGAGGACGTGCGGCGAGCGCGGCAGTTGCCGGTGCTGCCCCTTCGGTGACTGGCGTGGGTCCTGGGTGGGGTCTGTCGGCTTCACGCGGCGGGGCTCGCTGCACTCGCCAACGGTGACGGTGTGAGCTCAGAAAGCTGTCGTGCAGGCCTTGATCAGAAGCCAGCGTGGCGAGTCCCGAGGCAGTGGCAGGCGCGGGAAGGACGACGGCCAGCGCCGCGACCAAGGTCGTGGGGGAACCGTCCAGTGCAGAACGAAAGCAGCCCGGCGGCAGCAGCGGCACCGACTCGTCCCAGTCGTCCACCGGCGCCACCTTGTGGCGTCGAAGACGGCGGGCCGCCCGAGTCGCCTGACGAGGTAGCAGGAGATGCGAACCCGCGGCCGGTCGACCTTCACGGCGGGGTCCCAGCGTCGTCGCGACCTCTGCCTGTCAGGCCCACCGACCTGCCCGGCCGGCCCATGTCACCGATCTACACTATGGGTCTTAGTAGGGCTGCCGGCCCGACTCCCGCTCCGCACCCACGCCCAAGGAGACCTGTGGCCACCGACCGCACCACCGACAACGATCGGGAGGCCCGAGCCGGGTTGACCCGCGCCACGGCGGCCAAGGCGGGATCGCGGCCGACTGCGCGTTCGAGCGGCGCGGGTGGCCGGCGGACCCGGCCGCCGACGCAGGTCGTCACGCAGTCCCGGCCGTGGGGGCTCATCGCCGCCGCGCTCGCGGTGGTGGTCTTCGCCGTCGCCGTCATCGGTTACGCGGTCGTCGCGGTGAATCGGGCGGACGCCGACAAGGTCACCTCGGCGGAGCAGATCACCGGGCTTCAGTCCTACGACTACCCCAACGGCCAGGGGCACGTGGCGACCCCGGTCGAGTACCCGGAGTCGCCACCGGTGGGAGGCGAGCACGACGGCGAGTGGGCCGACTGCACCGGCACGGTGTACTCGGTGGACATCCGCAACGAGAACGCCGTCCACTCTCTCGAGCACGGCGCGGTGTGGATCACCTACGACCCCGAGCGGGTGAGCGAGGACGACGTCGCCACGCTGAGCGAGCTCGTCGACGGCACGTCCGGGCGGATGCTGTCCCCCCGCCCTGGGTTGGCTGCCCCGATCAGCCTGCAGTCATGGAACAACCAGCTGACCGTGGAGGCGGCCACCGACCGGCGGCTCCAGCAGGCCGCCGACTTCCTCACCTTCAATCCGGACAGCACTCCCGAGGTCGGTGCGACCTGCGAGAACCCCGGATTCATCAGCAGTCCCCTCGTGGCCGGCGATGCCAGCCGCGCCGGCTGAGCGGGGCGCCGTGACCAGCCACTGCACCGACGCTTTCCGGAGCCGAACGTGACGGTTGACGGCCAGCCGCCGGCAACGCCATCGGTGCGACCCGCGGGATCACGCTGGTTGACCGTCGGCCTGCTGACGATCATCGCGCTGGGGCTCCTGGTGATGGGCGGGGGACTGGCCGTCGCGCTAGGCATCGGACGGGACGACCCGCCGTCGACCGACTCCGTGGACGCCGGCTTCGCCCGCGACATGTCCGCGCACCACCTGCAGGGCGTGGAGATGGCCAACCTCGCCGCCGACCGCAGCCAGGACCCGGCGATCAGGCAGCTCGCCTTCGACATCTCCTCCACCCAGACCAACCAGGTCGGCCGGATGCAGGGCTGGCTGAGCCTCTGGGGACTCAGCGTCTCCGGTGGTCAGTCCATGGGCTGGATGGACGGCGCATCCGGCCACGACATGTCGTCGATGGGAACAAACCCCGGAGACGCCGACGGACTGATGCCCGGCATGGCGACCGAAGCCGAGATCGCCGAGCTGCGCGGGCTGAGCGGGTCGGCGTTCGACGTCGAGTTCCTCCGGCTCATGATCCGCCACCATCAAGGCGCCAAGGAGATGGCCGAGTACGCGGCCGCCAACGCCGCGCAGCCCGAGCTCGCGACCCTGGCCCGGACCATGGCCGAGACCCAGGCCGCAGAGGTCGAGACGATGACCGGCATGCTCGCCGCACGGGGCGGCGCCCCGCTGCCGGCGCCGTGACCTCCGCCGTGGACGGCGGCGCCGGGTGGTGGGGGCCGCGTCCGCGGTGACGGCCGGAAGGGCGTCAGGCAAGGACGCCGGTGAACCACAGCCCCCAGGTCAGCACACCCACGCCGAGCAGTGCATTGGTGGCACGGCCGCGCCAGGTGCGCGGCAGAAGAGCGGTGAGGGCGGCGAGGGTGAGCAGCTCGGCCGCGACCGTCGCCGTGCCCAGCGCCCCCGGACCGTGCCCGGCATCCACTGGTTCTCCGGCCATGGCGACGGGACCGTCGGAGCGAACCACCCCGGTGGAGAGGTCGACCCCGGTTGCAGGGTCGACCCCCGAGAACCCGGGCGCGGTTCCGCCGTGCCCCGAGGACGACGAGGAGTGCCCACCGGCGCCCGTCCCGTCGGTCACGGCGAAGGCGTCGAGCAGGTCGGTCGTGTAGGAGACCAGGTAGAGGCCCAGCAGCGCCACGGTTCCCAGCAGGCCGAGGATCACCAGACGATGGTCCGGCGGCGACCCGGCCCAGCTGCGCACCACCAGCCACGCCGCGAGGCCGAGCTGGGCAGCGGCGGTCAGCAGGAAGAAGCCGACCGCGAGCTCGCCGGCCGGCACGTGGTCGACCGCCGCGGCGATGTGCAGGGCGCCGGCCATGGCGAGGCCGAGGGCCGCAGCAGACAGCCAGCGTCGTAGGGTGCGGCCAGGGCGGGTCCTGTAGTTCCGAGCGGCGGGCTCCTCGGTCAGCGTGGTCATCTTGGGCCTCCTCGCTGCCCCGCAAGCAGTGACAACCTGGAGCCTTGCCGAGTCCTCTCCCAGCTACCAGTCGCATCCAGGGGAGGAGGCGTCCCCGAAATGAGGGGGTTCGAGGGCGACTATCGGTCATTCGCCATCAGCGGTGCTCCGTCGGAGCGAGGCGATGGTCATCCATCGAGTCCCGGGTCAGCAGCCGCTGATGCTGATGCCGCGGGCCCGGAGCCACGGCACCGGGTCCACGGCCCCGCTGTACATGGCGCCGTTCGGGTGCACCTCGAAGTGCAGGTGCGGGCCGGTCGACTGGCCGCGGTTGCCGACCTCGGCGATCTGCTGACCGGCGACCACGCGTTCCCCGGCGTTGACGAAGTAGCGGTTGATGTGTCCGTAGACGGTCACCGCGCCGTCGTCTCCGAGGATGTAGACGGCCAGCCCGAATCCGGTCGCGGTGCCGGCGCGCTTGACCACGCCGGAGGTGGCCGCGTAGATGGGTGTGCCGATGGGGGCGGCGATGTCCAACCCGTAGGTCATCGTCCCCCACCGCGGGCCGAAGCAGCTGCTGACCCGTCCGGACGTGGGCTTGACGTAGTTCGACGATCCGGTAGCGACAGCACCGTCCCGGGAGGAGCCGGCGGAGCCGGTGCCGGCGGCCACGGCGCGGGCCGCAGCGGCCTCGGCGGCCGCCTCTTGCGCAGCCCGGGAGGCCGCCGCGGCGGCGGCGGCCTCCTCGGCAGCCTTCTGCTCCTGCCACTGCTGGTAGGCGTCGCGCGCCCCTTGAAGCTCAAGGACGCGGATCTGGGCGGCCTGCAGCTGCTGCTCGTAGCCGGTCTTCTCGGCGGTGACCTGGGTGTAGGCGGCCTGCTGGGCGGCCACCTGGGCATCGGAGGCGGCCTTGGCCGCCTCGGCCTCGGCCTCCGCGGCGGCCATGGCGTCCCGGGCGGCGCGGGCCGCGGAGTCGGCGTTGGCCTGCTCCACCCGGGCGATCTCGAGCTGGTCGAGGACGTCGACCTGGGTGTCCCCGACGTAGTCCAGCAGCGCCGCCCGCCGGATGAGCTCACCGGGGCCGGCGGAGTCCAGCAGCGCCGCGGTGGTGGTCAAGGTGCTCCCGGTCATGTAGCTGTCCCGGGCGAACGTCCCGAGGCGGGCCACGGCCGCATCGATGGCGTCCGACGCTGCCTGCAACTGAGCGGCGGTCTGCTCGGCGGTCGCCTGAGCTTGTTGGAAGGCCTCCTCGGCGGCGAGGTAGGCCGCGGTGGCCGCCTCGGCCTGCACAGTGACGCGCTCCAGTTCGGACTGGGCGGCGGCCACCAGTGCAGCGATCCGGCCGACTTCGGCGGCGGCGGCGGCCTGCGCGGACTGCGCGGCGCCGATCTGCGTGTCGCTCGGGTTCGGCGGCGGTGGCGGGACTGCCACGGCCGGAGCGGTGCTACCGAGCAGGATCGCACCGCTCAGGGCGCCGACGAACGCAGTCCGTATCCCACCGGCACGCCGAGACGTCGGACGCGCAGATCCGGGGCGCGGTGCGCCCCAAAGGTGGCGTGCGCTTCGCGGTGTGGTGGACCGGCGTGAGCCCGGACGGCTCGACAGCATGTCGCTCCCTGGGGAAGAGGGTGTGGCGTGGAAAAGCTGACGCAGCGTCCCAGCGTGACCCTCAGTAACAAAGGCAACACGCGGAACGGCTGACACGCTCAGATGGATGCTTCGGCCTTCTGCGCCTGTCGCTTCCGTTGTCGTCGGATCGCGAGACAACCTTGAGTGCCCGCAGGAATCGCCCCGTCGGACCGCACACCTCCCGGCCCGTCGGGTCGGCGGCTCCGGCGGGCACTGTGCGGCCCAGGAAGCGCGATCCGGACGACAGTTGTCCGGCCGATGCGTCCGGCGATCTTCGCGCCGCCCCTGGGTGAGGCAGAACCGTGGGCCGCAGTGGCCCCGGGACGGGCAGGGGCCCTGGACCGGACCGATCGGCGGTCCGAGTCCGACGGTGCGGGCAGGCTGCGCCGCTGCCGCCGCGGCGAGGGGATCCGGCCCTCACACTCCAGGCAGTACTAGTTTCGTTAGTTGGAGCCGGTTGCTGGTGGACCGGCCCGCCGCGGCTGGGCCATCGCTCCACGCTCGAGACATCGCCGTGCCGCGTCACAGTCGTGCCGTCCGCCCTGAACGAGATCCGAGGAATCGACGACGATGATCCGAGCTCCCTTGATGCCCAATTGGCTGGGGTCGCTAGCCGGCAGCCCGGCGTTGTGCTCACGGCTGCGGTGGCCAGGTGCGGCGGCCGGGATCGTCGCTGCCGCTGCGTACGTTCCAGTGATCCCCGCACAGTGGAACGAGGCGATCTACCGGGGTGTCGTCTCCGTGTTCTGCGTGGCCGGTCTGCTGTTGCTGGGTCTGCTACTGCTGGTCCGTGACGCGTCGTCCGTCTACGTAGCCGCCTCCCTCCATAGCCGAGTGACCGTGCTGGCCCTCGTCTTCACGCGCTTGGTGTCCCCGCTGCGGTCGGTCGAGAACGGCGGCAGCTGGCTGGACCTGCTCGACGTGGTGTCCTTGCTTTCGGCCTCCGCTATGGCGGTCCTCTGCGGGTTGGTGATCGCCACGCATCGCCGAAGCAACCGAGCAGTTCCCGAAGCGACACGGCCGACGGCGTCGAAGCGTCGGTGAACGATGCCCCGGAGCCCGAGCAGCAGGCGACGACCGGTCGGATTCCTCGGCGAACCGTCGCGGGACTGCGCCATCGCCCGGGCCAGGGTGGTGTTGGCGCCTGCATCCGGTCAGGGGTGCCGCCGGGCACGAAGGCACCGGCCAGAATGCCACGACGACGTCCAGGGACGCGTGGAGGAGGCGGCTGCGGCGCCCCGACCACGGCCGCAGTTGCCCGAGAAGTGACCGCCGGCCCGAGGAGTACCTTCCGGCTGGTCATCCTTCCGCGAACCTTGCCATCTGGTGCGCCAGGCTCTGTTCGCCCTGATGGAGGTTACCCCCCGGAGTGGACGCTCCAGCCGCAGCGGAGGCACTGCCGGGAGTGCTGGGGGTCGAGCCGACATTCGGCTTGATCTCCCCACCCCCGTGGCCGACCACCTACTAAGTCAGTTCGGACAGGGGCCGCGTGCGGGCCGTCGATCGCCTGAGGTGACCGACAACGCAACGTCGGCGCCACGGTGGACGCAATCGAGGTCTCGAGAACGTCGAACTCAGCAAGCAGGGGTCAATACATGGGCAAGCCCGCGAAGCAGGCCGCGGAAGGCGCAGACGAGACTGCCGCTGGGCAAGGAAGGACCAAACTGCTGCGCGTAGCTGTCGTGGCGCTGGTCGCTGCTGGCGGCGCTGCCTGGTTCTTTCTGTTCTCCGGAAGAACCGCAGAGGCTGAAGCCCCCGTGCCGGGGGAAGTGTTCACCCTTGAGCCGGTGGCGGTGAACCTGGCCGGTGGTGGCTACCTCAAAATCGGCGTCGCGCTCCAGTTCACCGAGGACGCCGTGGCGGAGGGCGAGGAGCCGGACGGGACCAAGGCCACCGACCTGATCATCTCGCAGTTCTCCCAGGCCCAGCCGGTCGACGTCGCCGGCGCCCGGGAGGCACTCAGGGAAGCGTTGCAGCAGAGGATCATCGAGGCCTACGACGGTGCGGTCATGGGCATCTACTACACCGAATTCGTCACCCAGTAGACCGGTGGCGGCGCCCGCGCCTCTCTCGGGTAAGGCCGCCGCCGACTCCCGATTAGCTCCCCACCCTCTCCGACATCCTGTCCTCCGACACGGTCGTGATCTACGCCATCGCGGCACTGGCCGACGCGGCGACCTCCCCCTGATACGGGCGGCGGCCGACGGTTGGGAGCCCGGCGGTGGTCGAAACCGGCTCCGGCGCCGAGCCGCTCAGCGAGCCGTCCCTGTGGGCTGGTAGGCGTGGCTACGACCCCCCGTGGGGCACTCTCGCCCATGCCGGGGTCCTCATCTCCCACAGCATGGCGATCGGTCGGGTGCCCTTGCCACCCTCGTCTTCACGCTGTGCCCGCGCGTGCCGCGTGGACCGGGGCTCTTCCTCTTCGGCCCCGTGGTGCTCGACCCGGTCCTGATCGGGCTCTACCTCTTTACCGAGCCGGGCCGCTGATCGCCGCGTTGCGCTGCGATGGCTGGTGTCAACGACGGCCCAAAGTTGACCCCCTAGCGACGGCTGAAAATTGACCCCCTCGTGGTCATGCGTCTTCGGTGGCGGCCGCGGAGCGGCCGAGGTCTCGGTCTTTGAGCCGGTAGCTGTCGCCCTTGAGCGAGATGACCTCGGCGTGGTGGACCAGGCGGTCGATCATCGCGGCGGCGACGACCTCGTCGCCGAAGACCTCGCCCCAGCGGCCGAAGGGCTTATTGGAGGTGACGATCAACGAGGCCCGCTCGTAACGGCTGGAGACCAGCTGGAAGAACAGGTTGGCCGCCTCCGGTTCGAAGGGCACGTAGCCGACCTCGTCGACGACCAGCAGCGGGTAGCGGCCGAGCCGGCGCAGTTCGTCGTGCAGCCGGCCGGCGTGATGAGCCTCGGCGAGCCGGGTGACCCACTCGGTGGCGGTGGCGAATAGCACCCGGTGGCCGGCCTGGCAGGCGCGGATCGCCAGTCCGGTGGCCAGGTGGGTCTTGCCGGTCCCGGGCGGGCCAAGGAGCAGCACGTTCTCCTTGGCGGTGACGAAGTCCAGGGTGCCCAGGTGCGCGACCAGGTCCCGCTTGAGGCCGCGGGCGTGGTCGAAGTCGAACTCCTCCAGGCTCTTGCGGGCCGGGAACCGGGCCGCGCGGATCCGTCCCTCACCGCCGTGGGACTCCCGCGCGGAGACCTCCCGCTGCAGGCAGGCGATGAGGAACTCCTCGTGCGACCAGGACTGCTCACGGGCGCGCTCGGCCAGCCGCGGCACCGCCTCCCGCAGCGTGGGCGCCTTCAGGGCGCGGGTCAGGAACGCCATCTCCGCGCCGAGATCCCGGCTCATGCCACGCCTCCCGCGGCGGCGTCTTCGGTGAGGCCGAGGGCGGCGTCGTAGTCGCTCAGCGGTCGGATTTCCACCTCGCCGGCGGGCGGGGCCGGACGGAGCAGCCCGACCCGGGCCGCGCGCAACGCCTTGGCCGCGGTGACGTGCTCATCGGCGGAGATGGTCTGGTGGCGGGCCCAGGCTCGTTCGTGGTCGGCCACGACCCGGCCCTCGCAGAGCACCCGCACCCGGTGCAGGTCGGCGAGCACCTCAACCCGCCGGCCGATCACGGTCGGATGGACGGAGTAGTCGTTGCCGTCCATCCGCACGTAGTGGTCCCGGGCCAGCCGCGTGCTGCTGCGCCAGCCCGTCGTCGGAGCGACCGGCGGCAGGGTGAGCATCCGCTCCCGGTCGGCGGCGATCCGGTCGGTCGGCGCGCACCCCAACGCCCGCCGGGTGCGGGTGTTCACCAGCCCCAGCCAGGCGGACATCTGCGCGTTGAAGTCGACCGGCCCGGTGAACGACCGGCCGGGCAGAAAGGATCGCTCCAGGTAGTCGTGGAGCCGCTCGACCAGGCCCTTGGCCTCCGGATCGGCCGGCCGGCAGATCAGCACTCTCGTGGCCAGGGTGCCGCGGAAGCCCTGGCACTCCGCGGTGAGCTCGCTGCGCCCGGCGCGCCAGCGGCCGACCGCACCCTCACCGTCCCAGACCAGCACCCGCGGCACCGCCCCGAGCCCGGCGAGCAGCTGCCACCAGCCGGCGAACAAGTCCTCCGCGTTCCGGGACGGAATGAGCACCGCGGCTGCCCAGCGGGAGTAGCCGCAGACCATTGTGAGCACCGGCAGCTGCTTGGCGGTGCGGCTCTGACCGTGCCCGACCGGCAGCGTGATCGGCGGGAACCACAGATCGAACTGCGCGATCTCGCCGGCCACGTACTGGGTGCGCGACGCCGGATCGGGCGGCAGGTAGACCGGCCGCAGCTCGGCCACCCGCTTCTTCAGCACGGTCATCGACCTGCTCCAGCCGATCCGTTCGGCGATCACCGTGGCCGGCATCGTCGGAAACGCCTGCAGCAGCTCCCGGATCCGCGGCTCGACCTCATCGACGATCGACGGCTGACCGGCCCGCTCGTACTTCGGCGGCCCGTCGGCCCGCAGCGCCGTTCGCACCGTGTTCCGCGAGACGCCCAGCAGTCGCGCGATCTGCTTGATCGGCAGCCCCTCGGCCCGATGCAGCCGACGGATCTCCGCCCAGTCCTCCACTGCCAGCACCTCGTCCCTCCCCGGCTCGGCTCGAGCCAGGGTCTCGGGAGGGGGTCAACTTTCGACCGTCGCGAGGGGGTCAGTTTTCAGGCGTCGTCGACAGCTGGCCGTGCGCTGGTGCTCGTGCCCCTCGTCTCAACGGGGCTGCACTTCCTGCGGCGACGTGTCGTGACCGGTCGCGTCCACCGTGCCGTCGGGATGTGGCGGCGACCGGTCCTTTGGTGGCGTCGGCCGACTTAGAGCGAGCGCTTCCCGTCGCCGTTGTCATCCCCGCCGTAGACACCGTCGCGGTCCTCACCTCGATGTACTGCAGCTGAGGTGATGCCGGCGCTCGTCTGGAGAAGGCGCCGGAGCCTGCCTGTCTTCCGCGCTTCAGCGCCCTCCTCGGCGGTCCGGCCAGCGCAACGAGCGGCCGAAAGCGCTTAGGCGCGCAGGTGTGGGACGAGTCGTTACCCGACCGTGACAACTAAGCAGCTTCGTATTACCGTTCCGTCCGGTCCGACCGGGCCGTGCTCCTCACTCCGAGGACCTCGGACGGACTCCGCCGAACCAGCCGCGCCGACCGGCCGGATGGACCGGGAACCCACCGATCCCTCGGGGTGAATCCTGGCCGCGCGCCTGCGTGCCCGCCAGGTAGGGCGCCTTCCAGCCCGAACCCGTCAGCTAACCCGGTAGGCGGTCAGAAGAACGGAGAGCCGCCGTCTTGGCGACACTGCACAACAGCGCCTGCCGCACCCTGCTTGGTTCTGGCTCGGCGCACGCCCGGCTCCACCGCGGCCCGGCCCGTCGACTGCGCCGCCTTCTGGTCCCCGCCGTGGCGGTCGCGGTGGTGCTCGTCGGCGTGGGGTCGCCGTCCGCGCTCGCGGCGGCCATCGCCGCCGGCCAGGGCCGGCCCGCCGGTGACGGACTCACTGCCGAGATCGAGCGGATCAACCAGCGCCTGGCGACCGCCGACGAGCAGTTGCAGCGAGCGACCATCGAGGCCGAGGCCACCGCGGAGGCATCCCGTGCCGCGCAGGCCGATCTCACGGCGGCCCAGTCGGCCGCGGCGGCGGCCACCGCCGAGCTGGAGGCCGCGCAGGCGGCCGCCGCGCAGGCCCAGGACGACGTCGCCGCGCTCGGGCGGGAGGCGTTCATGGGATCCGCCCCCCTCGGCGATGCTGGCGTGTTGCTCGATGCGGCCGGTCCGGAGGAGGTGCTGCAGCGCGCCGCCACCATGGACCTGCTCGGCGAGGACCGTGCCGCGCGCCTGGAGGCGTCCGAGGCCGTTCGGCAGCGGCAGGAGGAACTCGACCGCGCGGCGCGGGCCGCGGTCGCCGAGCGCGACGCGGCCGCGCGCGCCGCGGCTGATGCCGACGCGGCAGCCGGCACCCAGCTGGCGGCATCGCAGCAGGCCTACGACGCGGCAGCCGCCGAGAAGGCCGTCCTGGAGCAGCGGCTCAAGGATGCCGAGACCCGGCTGCTCGCCGCCCGGGGCGCCACCGATCCGAGCGCCGCCTTCGAACAGCAGCAGCGCAGCCGGCTCGCCCAGGCGAGCGCCGGCGCGGGTGCGCTCGTGGACGGCCGGGTCACCTCCTGCTATGGCACCCGCTGGGGCACGAACCACAACGGCATCGACATCGCCGCCTCTATCGGCACGCCCATCTTCGCTCCCGACGGCGGTGTGGTCCTGCAGGCCGGCCCCGCCAACGGGTTCGGTCTGGCCGTCTACATCCAGCACCCCGACGGCACGATCACCGTGTACGGCCACATCAACCAGTACTTCGTCACCGCCGGCCAGATCGTGACCGCCGGCCAGCAGATCGCCGAGGTGGGCAATCGGGGCCAGTCCACCGGCCCGCACCTGCACATCGAGACGCACACCGGCGGGCTGTACCAGAACCGGGTCAACCCCGCTCCGTGGCTGGGCGCGCGCGGAATCAGCCTCGGCTGCTGACCCGAACAGGCCGTGAGGTTGCTGAATTTCGAGCAGGTGCGGGAACTCCAGGGCCGTCGGCGACGACTAATGAGCTGTGACTGACTTCTTCTCCTTTCGCTTCAGCCGACGGGCCGCGACCGTGGCGGTGTGCACGCTCGGTCTCCTCTTCGCGGGCGTGGCCCCGGCTAATGCCCACGTCGAAGCCGCCGCCGAGGGTGCACAGGCCGGCACCGGGCCGGTGACGGTTTCCTTCCTCGCGGAGGCCGAGTCGACCACCGCCGGGATCGTCGGGGTGAAGGCGCAGCTGCCCGCGGGAATTCCACCGGCGTCCGTCTCGCTGGCCTCCGGCCCGCCCGGCTGGGTCCTGACGGCCACCCCCGACGGCTACGAGGTGAGCGGCCCGGACATCGGACCGGGGGTCGATCTGAAGTACGGCATCACCATCGCGATGCTGCCGCGGGATACGACGGAGCTGCCGTTCAAGACCCTGCTGCGCTACTCCGACGGCCGTGAGGACGCCTGGATCGAGCTGCCCACCGACGCCAATCCCGACCCCGAGCAGCCGGCACCGGCCATCACCGTCGCTCCGGCGCCTCCTGCTCCGACGACGACGGCGCCGAGCTCTCCGGCCGCCACTGCGACAGCTGCCAGCCCGTCGGCCGGGGCGGACACGCCCTCGGCCGCCCCGCAGGAGGCGGCGGCTGCGACGGCCGAGGACTTCTCGGCCACCGGGTGGATCGTCGCCGGGGTGGTTGTCGTGGCTCTGGCGCTCGCCGGACTGCTGTGGTTCTGGCGACGACGCGCCTCGAGCCAGCGCGGATGACGAGCCGCTGAGGGATCGGTAGCGTGGCGCAGCGTTGAACTTCGCGGATCTTGTGAGGTGATGGCGGCAACTTGATTGAGGAGTAGCCGCTGTGTCGATCACTACCCTGGC
>NZ_SSXA01000037.1 GCF_021698975.1 Blastococcus sp. KM273128
AAGCACACCTCATGCGTTCCCGCGGGAATGCGGTCAAGGTCACCGGCTTGACGACGTTCCCGCGGGAACGTCACCAGCCCTTGGAATCGGTCATCTAGGGGCCTCGACGCGGCCGGGCGCTGACGTGTGGTCCTCCCCCGGGGCGTTTTGTGCACAAAGCGCCCCTGAGGCGGTATGTGCACAAAACGCCCGGGGTCAGCCCCAGCCGAGTTCGTGGAGGCGGTCCTCCTCGATGCCGAAGTGGTGCGCGATCTCGTGGACGACGGTGATCGTGACCTCGTCGACCACGTCGTCCTCGGTCTCGCAGATGTCGCAGATCGCCTCGCGGTAGATCATGATCCGGTCCGGCAGCGCCCCGCCGTAGTCCCAGCCGCGCTCGGTCAGCGCGTAGCCCTCGTAGAGCCCCAGCAGCTCGGGTTCCTCGGGGTTGCGGTCCTCGACCAGGACGACGACGTTGTCCAGCAGCGCCATCAGCTCGGCCGGCACCTGGTCCAGCGCATCGGCGACGAGCTCCTCGAACTGCTCCAGCGGCAGGGCGTTCACCAGCTGGTCGGCAGCGGCCGGCCCTCCTCGTAGCCCGCCGAGCTCTGCACCCCCAGCACCGCGCGCTGGTGCAACTGGTCGACGGTCCGCGCACCCGCGTACGTGCAGGAGGAGCGCACGCCGGCCACGATCTGGTCGATCAGGTCCTCGACGCCGGGGCGCTGCGGGTCCAGGTACATCCGGGACGACGAGATGCCCTCCTCGAACAGCCCGGCCCGCGCCCGCTCGAAGCCGCTCTGCGTCGCCGTCCGCGCCTTGACCGCGCGCGCCGACGCCATGCCGAAGGACTCCTTGTAGAGCCGGCCGCCGTCGTCGTGCACGTCGCCGGCGGACTCGTAGGTGCCGGCGAACCAGGAGCCGACCATCACGTTGGCCGCGCCGGCGGCGAGCGCGAGCGCGATGTCGCGGGGGTGCCGCACCCCGCCGTCGGCCCAGACGTGCTTGCCGAGCGAGCGCGCCTCGGCGGCGCACTCCTCGACGGCGGAGAACTGCGGCCGCCCGACGCCGGTCATCATCCGGGTGGTGCACATGGCGCCGGGGCCCACGCCGACCTTGACGACGTCGGCACCGGCCTCGACGAGGTCGCGGGTGCCCTGCGCGGTCACCACGTTGCCGGCGACGACCGGCGCGGCGCCGGCCACCGAGCGGGCCGCGCGGACCGCCTCGATCGCCTTCTCCTGGTGCCCGTGTGCGGTGTCGACGACCAGCACGTCGACGCCGGCGGCCAGCAGCGCACCGGCCTTGCCCGCGACGTCGCCGTTGATCCCGACGGCGGCCGAGGTGAGCAGGTGCCCGTCGGCGTTCACGGCAGGGGTGTACAGCGACGAGCGCAGCGCGCCCTTCCGGGTGATGACGCCGACCAGCCGGTCGCCCTCCACCACGGGTGCGGCGCTCACCCGCTCGCCGGAGAGCACGTCGAAGATCTTGGTGAGGTCCGTGCCGGCCGGGATGGTCAGCGGGTCGGGCGTCATCACCTCGGAGAGCTGGGTGAACCGGTCCACGCCCTGGCACTGCCCGTCGGTGACGACGCCGACCGGCGAGCCGTCCTCGACGACCACGACGATGCCGTGCGCGCGCTTGGTCAGCAGCGACAGCGCCTCGCCCACCGTCGAGGCGGGGGAGAGGGTGATCGGGGTGTCGTAGACGGGGTGCCGGGTCTTGATCCACGAGACGACCTCGGCGACGACGTCGACCGGGATGTCCTGCGGGAGGACGGCCAGGCCGCCGCGGCGGGCGACGGTCTCGGCCATGCGCCGGCCGGAGATCGCCGTCATGTTGGCGACGACGATCGGGATCGTGGTGCCCACGCGGTCGGGCGTGCGCAGGTCGACCTCCAGCCGCGACCCGACGGTCGAGTGCGCCGGCACCATGAAGACGTCGGCGTAGGTCAGGTCGTGCGAGGGCCGCTGCAGGAAGCGCATGGCGGCCATTGTCCCCGATCCGCCGGACCTCCCGGGGTGGTGCGGGGGAAGTAGCGCTCTGCCCCGCCGGCGTGGGCAGAGCGCGACTACCGGGGAGGGGTGCCCGGGAGGGCGGAGCAGCCGGAGGTGTGCGGCCGGATTGGGCAAGACTTGCCCGGCGCGGATCCGCGGTGCGCCGCCGCCGCGTGGCTACCGTCCGCGGCGGAGGGCTCCGGGCAGCGGTCGCCCGGCGAGCGGGCGGCGAGGTGGTCGGGCATGGCGCTGCGCCCAGCACGCGCACGGGCAGGCCGGCGTCGCGCCGCGGTCGTCGGCGCCCTCGTGGCCGCCGCCGCGCTCGCGCCCACGCCGGCGGGTGCCGACGCCGACAAGACCGGCGTCCGGGCGCTCACCGCGCAGACCGCCCCGCTGGTCCCCGGCCAGTCGGCCTGGGTCTCGGTCGTGTGGACCGCCGACCGGACGGTGACGGACTGGTCCACCACGGTCAGCGCGCCGCCGGGCGTCGCGGTCACCTACCCGACCACCCGCGGCGGCTCGGACACCTCGCTGTACGGCTCGGACACCCTCGTCGGCACCACCCGGGACTTCACCGCGTTCCGGCTCCAGGTGCCGCACACGCAGACGGCGCCGTTCCAGGTGACCCTCCGCTCGACCTACACCGACACCTGCGGCGACAACGGGCAGTGCAAGGAGCAGGGCGGCGGCAACGACGACAAGGCCCGCGCGCACATAACCACGGCCACCGTCACCGTGCCCGTGCAGCCCGCCACCGGGCCCGCCTTCACCCAGCCGACGACGACGCTGGCGGTCGCCGCGGGCAGCAACGGCTTCCACGACATCGCGTTCACCGGCGGGCAGGCCGACCTCGCCGACTTCACCGTCCGCCTGGGCGCCCTGCCCGCGGGACTCGCCGTCGCCTACCCCGGCGACGCGGCGGTCAGCCGTCCCGCTCGCGGCAGCACGCTGACCGGCGGCACCACCGACCACGTCTCCGTCCGCCTCGACGCCACCGCGCTGCCCCCGGGGAGCTACACCGTGCCGCTGGTCGTCACCTGGACCGCCGCCGCGCCGCAGACCGCCGCCGGGACGGTGACCCTCGATGTCCGCTGACCGCCCGGCGTCCCGGCTCGCCGCCGTCTGCGTGGCGGTGGTCCTGCTCTCCGGCGCCACGGCCTGCGGTGGGCAGGCGGACGCGGGTACCGCCGCGGCGGGGACGCCCGCCGACGACACCACCCGCCGCATCGCCGAGGTGGAGTTCGCCCGGCAGTGCGCCATCGGGTCGGTCAGCTTCGCCGACGAGGCCGGCATCACCGCGCACCTCGACGAGCGGCTGGCCGCCGCCGGCTTCGACCACCAGGAGTGGAAGCGGTGGCACGACGCGCTGGTCGGCTCCCCGGAACTCGTCGAGCAGTTCGCCGAGGTCAGCGCCGCGGGCTGCCCCGCGGGCTGACCGGTCAGCGGGCGGCGAGCTCCGCGGTCGGGGCGTCCGCGAAGCCCACCCGCGGCATCGCGCTCCACACCGGGTCGCGCCGGGTCAGCGCCGCCACCAGGCCGCGCAGCCGGAACCAGGCGTGCGCCTGGCGGTAGCCGAGGTTCTCCACCAGGGCCGCCACGACCAGCCCGAGCAGGTCCCGGCCGCGCCGGTAGCGGTGGTAGGTGAGCACCTCGACGGCGATGGCGGTGGTCGACAGCAGCGTCCCGACGGCGAGCGCCAGGCCCACCATCACCGCGGCCACCCCGAGGTCGAGGATCCCCAGCCCCGCGGCCAGCGCGACCGAGGCCAGCCCGACCACCTCCACGACCGGCCCGAGCAGCTCGAAGACCAGGAAGAACGGCAGCGCCATCGTGCCGACGGCGCCGAAGCGCGGGTTGCCGATCATCCGGCGGTGCTTCCACAGCAGCTGCGCCAGCCCGTGCGACCAGCGCCGCCGCTGCCGCGCCAGCACACCCAGGGTCTCGGGCACCTCGGTCCAGCACACCGGCTCGGGGACGAAGACGACGCGGTGCGGCGCCCCGGCCCGCCGCTGGTGCTCCAGCAGGCTGACCACGAGCTCGGCGTCCTCGGCCAGCGAGCGGGGGTCCAGCCCGCCGATCTCCAGCAGCAGGTCGCGGCGGAACAGCCCGAAGGCCCCGGAGATGATGAGCAGCGCGTTGGCGTCGGCCCAGCCGGTGCGGCCGAGCAGGAACGAGCGCAGGTACTCGACCGCCTGGATGCGGACCAGCCAGTTGCGCGACAGCCGCGGCTCCACGACGGTCCCGCGGTCGGTCAGCGCCCCGTTGGCCGCGCGGATCACGCCGCCCGCGGCGATCACGTTCGCCGGGTCCTCGACGAAGGGGCGGGCCACCCGCAGGACGGCGTCCTCCTCCAGCAGCGAGTCGGCGTCGACCATGCACACCAGCGGGTGGCGGGCGACGTTCAGCGCCGCGTTGAGCGCGTCGGACCGACGGCCGACGCTGCGCTTGCGGATGACGACGAGCGGGTCGCCGGTGGTCGCCCGGTGCACCGACAGGACCTCGCCGTCGACGGGCAGGTCCGCGGTGCGGCGCGGGGTGGTCTCGGTCAGCCGGTAGCGCTCGGCGACCAGGTCGAAGGTGCGGTCGGTGGAGCCGTCGTCGACGAGCACCACCTCGAGCGCGGGGTAGCGCTGGCCGAGCGCGGCCCGCAGCGTGTCGAGGATGCCGGCCTCCTCGTCGTGCGCCGGGATCAGCAGCGACACCGCCGGGGTCAGGGGGCTGGCGAAGAGCTCGCCGTGCCCCTCGGAGCCCCGCCAGTGCCGGGCCTCGGCGACGCGGCGGGCACCCAGCAGGACGAGGCCAGCATGCTCAGGTCGAGCAGCAGCGTGTAGCCGAGGACGGTCCAGCTCGCGGTGAGCAGGGCGTCGGTCAGGAAGCCGGTCACCGGGCACCGGCCGGCTCGGGCCGGCGCGGGCCCGCGAGGAGCTCGTCGAGGGCGGCCCGCGCGACGGGGGCGGCGGCGCCGGTGCCCCCTGCCACCTCCTGCAGCGCGGTGCGGCCCTCGCCGCCGAGCCGGGCGAGCGCGTCGGCGCACACGCTGCGCACGGCGACGTCCGGCGCGGCGAGGCCGGCCAGCAGCGGGACGGTGGCGACCGGGTCGCCGACCCGGCCGAGGGCCTCGGCGGCGGCCCGCTGGAGCCGGTGGTCCGGGGAGTTGGTCAGCGCGGCGACGAGCGGCTCGGTCGACGTCGGGGAGCCGATCCGGCCGAGCGCGGTGGCCGCGGCCCGGCGCACGGGCAGGTCCTCGGCGGCGTCGCGCAGCAGCCCCTCCAGCGCGGCGGTGGCGGAGGCGTCGCCGTGCACGCCGAGCAGTTCGGCGACGAGCTCGCGGGCGTTGCCGCGGGAGGCGGTCAGGGCGTCGCGCAGGGCCGGCAGGGCCGCGGCGCCGAGGTCGAGCAGGGCCATGCCCACGACCCCGTGCGGCAGGCCGGTCCCGCCGCGGGTGGCGCGCAGCAGGGGGGCGACGGCGGCGGGGTCACCGGCCTTGCCCAGGGCGCGGGCCGCGGCGCAGCGCACCTCGGGCGAGCGGTCGTCCAGCAGCGCAGCCATGGCAGCGAGGTGGTCGGTGCCGGCGGCGGAGCCGAGCAGGGTGACGGCGCGGCCGCGCCGCCAGGACTTGCGGGCCGAGAGGTCGGCGACCGCGCGGGGGACGACGCCCCGCTCGGCCAGCACCTGCCGGAGCACCTGCCGGTCGGTGCCGCGGAGCTGCGGGAGGAGCTCCAGCACGATGGCGTCGAGGTCGGCGTGGGCGCCCACGACGTCGGCGCGCGGAGCGCCGTCGGCCGGGTCGTCGTCGAGGAGGGCGTGCACGAGCGGGGTGAGCTCCCGCTTGCGCTGCACGTCCCGCGCCCGGCGCCGTCCGCGGAGCAGGTGCGCGGTCGCGACCGCGCAGAGCAGGACGACGACCAGACCGGTCACCGCTGCGCCGGCGAGGAGCACCGGTGCGAGCGGGACGTTCACGCGACGACGCTGCCCGGGGGGAGGGCCGCGGTCACGCGGCTGACCAGCTCGCGGGTGCTGAACGGCTTGGCGACGAAGTCGGTGGCACCCGCGGCGAAGCCGCGCTCGAGGTCGGGCTCCTGCGCCTTGGCGGTGAGCAGCAGCACGGGGGTGCGGGCCAGGCCGGCGTCGTCGTCCTCGCGCAGGGCGCGGCACACCTCCAGGCCGTTCATCCGCGGCATCATCCAGTCGAGGACCACGAGGTCGGGGCGCAGCTGCCGGGCGGCCGCGAGGCCCGCCTCGCCGTCCCTCTCCACGGACACCTCGAGGCCCATCCGGCCGAGGCGGAACGCGACGAGGTCGGCGATGACGGGGTCGTCGTCGACGACGAGCACGTGGGTCATGGGGCTCCGATCGGAGGGGGTGGACCTCCCCCGCATCGGCACGGGCGCCGGGGAACTGAAGCCGCCGGGAGCCGGGACGTCCGGTCCCGTTCCGCCTCAAGCAGCCGGCTCCCGCGACCGACACCACAGGGGTGCGCCTCCTCCCGCGTCCCCTGACCGACGCCGCCGACGCCCGCCCGCTGCGGGCGCTGCTGCGCCGGCCGATGCTCGTCGCCCTCGCCGCCCTCACCACGGTGGCGCTGACCACGCTCGCGCTGGCCCTCCTGGTGGTCACCGTGATCGGGCCGCGGATCGACCGGGCCGAGGGGATGCTCCGGGCCGTCCAGGACGGCCACATCGCCATGCTCAACCAGGAGACCGGGCTGCGCGGCTTCCTGGTGACCCGTGAGGTGCGCTTCCTCCAGCCCTACTGGGCCGGCGTCGACGCCCTGGAGCGCAGCGACACCGCGCTGGACGAGCTCGACCCGGACGACGCGGAGCTCGCCGAGCGCGTGGCCGACCTGCGGGACGCGCAGCAGGACTTCATCACCGGCTGGGTGCAGCCCGTCCTGCGCAGCCAGCCCGCCGTCGGCGACACCGCGGCCCTCGCCGAACTCCTCAACCGCGACAAGGCGCTCTTCGACCGCTACCGCCAGGTGGAGGCCGAGGTGCGCGCCCTCATGAAGGAGCGCCGCGCGGAGCTGACCGGGCAGCGCAACGCCGTCGTCCTCGGCGGCGCGGGGCTGGGCCTGCTCGTGGCGCTGCTGGTGGCGCTCGCCGTCCGCCGGGCCAACCGCCGGCTCGCCGCCCAGCTGCTGCCCCCGACCCGCGAGGTGCGGGACGCGCTCGACGCCCTCACCTCCGGCGACCTGGACCGCCGGGCGCCCGAGGCCGGCCCCGCGGAGCTGCGCGACATCGCCGGGGACGTCAACGCCCTGGGCCAGGCGCTGCGGGAGCGCAGCGAGCAGGTCGCCGCCCGGGAGACCCAGCTCGTCGCCGCCCGCGACGAGGCCGAGCGCGCCGGCCAGGCCAAGACCGCGTTCCTGGCCACCATGAGCCACGAGATCCGGACGCCGCTCAACGCCGTCCTCGGGCTCACCGACCTGCTGCTGACGACGTCGCTCACCGACGAGCAGCGCGGGCACCTGGAGACCGTCTCGCGCAGCGGCGACAGCCTGCTGGCCCTGATCAACGACATCCTCGACTTCTCCAAGATCGAGGCCGGGGAGCTCGACCTGGAGCAGGCCCCGTTCGACCTGGCCGGGCTGGTCTACGACGTCGCGCAGCTGCTCGCCCCGCAGGCCGCCGGCAAGGGGCTGGACCTGCTGGTCGACGTCCCGGTGACCTGCTCGTGGCGCGCCGTCGGCGACGCCGCCCGGCTGCGGCAGGTGCTCACCAACCTGCTGGGCAACGCGGTCAAGTTCACCGCCTCCGGCCAGGTGCTGGTCAGCCTCGCCGGCAAGGAGACCGACGGGGTGCTCACCTGCCGGCTCGCCGTCAGCGACACCGGCATCGGCATTCCGGCCGCCCAGCGGCACCGGCTGTTCCGGTCCTTCAGCCAGGGCGACGCCTCGATCACCCGCTCCTACGGCGGCACCGGTCTGGGGCTGGCCATCAGCCAGCGGATCGCACGGGCGATGGGCGGCGACATCACCGTCGACAGCGTGGAGGGCAGCGGCTCCACGTTCACCGTCACCGTGCAGCTGCCCGTCGCCCCGCCGGCGCCCGAGGACGACCGCAGCGGCAGCCTCACCGGCCGCCGGCTGCTGCTGGTCGACGACAACCCGACCAACCTGCGCATCCTCGAGCACCAGCTCGGCCGCGCGGGGGCGACCTGCGTCCTGGCCGGCAGCGGGGCGGAGGCGCTCGAGCAGGTCGACGCCGGGGACTTCGACGCCTGCCTGCTGGACCTGCACATGCCCTTCATGGACGGCGAGGAGCTGGCCCGGCGCCTGCGCGCCCACCCGCGCGCGGGCCGCATGCCGCTGGTGCTGCTCAGCAGCGCCGCGCACATCCCCTGCGACGGGGGTGCGGCGTTCGAGGCGCGGCTGCACAAGCCGGTCCGCCCCGAGCGGCTGGTGCAGACCCTGCGCTCGGTGCTCCAGCGCGACGCGGCCGGCGCTCCCGACGGCGGCGCGCAGCCCTACGGGACCGGCGTCGGCGGCCGGCCGCTGCGCGTGCTCGTCGCCGAGGACCACGCCGTCAACGCCCACCTGATCGGCCTCTACCTGCGCCAGCTCGGGCACGACGGCGTGCACGTGGGGAACGGTGAGCTGGCCGTGGAGGCGGTCCGGTCCGACCGGTTCGACGTCGTCCTCATGGACGCGCAGATGCCCGTCATGGGCGGGGTCGCCGCCACCGCGGCGATCCGCGGCCTCGACGTGCCGCAGCCGGCCGTCATCGCCGTCACCGCCAGCGTGCTGGCCAGCGACCGGAACGCCTTCCTCGACGCCGGCGCCGACGAGTTCCTGACCAAGCCGGTGCGCATGGGCACCCTCGGCGACGCGCTGGAGCGGGTCGCCACCGGCCGGCTGGGCGCCCGTCCCGCGCCCGCCCCGGTCACGGCCGGGCCGGGGCCGGCCGGGGACGGCGTGCTCGACGCGGAGACCGTGGCCGAGCTGCGCGACCTCGGCGAGGACGGCTTCACGCACCTCTACCGGCAGTACGCGGAGACGCTGGCGCAGACGGTCGCCGCGCTGCTGGCCGCCGACGTCACAACCGACGCGGACGACGACGCCGGGCTGCCGCGGCTCGCCCACCGGCTCAAGGGCAGCAGCGCCGCGATGGGCGCGCTCCGGCTGGCCGGCGTCTGCCACCGGCTGGAGGACGCCGCCGCGGCGCCGGCCGACCGGGCCGAGGCGCTCGCCGCGCTGCGCGACGAGAGCCGGCTGGTGCACGCCGCCGTCGCCGGTCTGCTGGACGCCCCGTGACCGCCGGGCCCTGCTGCCGGGCACGTCGCCCGGGCCCGGATGACACCATGGCTCCGTGATCGACCTGCGCCTGGTGCGGGAGCACCCCGACGTCGTCCGAGCCAGCCAGCGTGCCCGGGGCGCCGACGAGTCCCTGGTCGACGCGCTGCTGGACGCCGACGCCGCCCGCCGCGACGCGGTGAAGCGGGGCGACGACCTGCGCGCCGAGCAGAAGAGCGCCTCGCAGGCGGTCAAGAAGGCCACCCCCGAGGAGCGTCCCGCCGTCCTCGAGCGGGCCAAGGCCCTGGCCGCCGAGGTGAAGCAGGCCGAGGAGGCGCAGCGCACCGCCGAAGCGGCGCTCCGCGAGGTGCACCTGCGCATCCCGAACGTCGTCGCGGACGAGGTGCCGCCCGGCGGTGAGGACGACGCGGTGACGCTGCGCACCGTCGGCGAGGTGCCCGCCTACGACTTCGAGCCGCGCGACCACATCGAGATCGGTGAGGCCCTCGGCGCGATCGACATGGAGCGCGGCGCCAAGGTCTCGGGCTCCCGCTTCTACTTCCTCACCGGCCCCGGTGCGCTGCTGGAGTTCGCGCTGGCCCAGCTGGCGATCAGCCGCGCCGTCGCCGCCGGCTTCACCCCGGTGGTCGCGCCCGCCCTGGTCAAGCCCAGCGCCATGGAGGGCACCGGGTTCCTCGGCGAGCACGACGAGGAGGTGTACCGGATCGAGCGGGACGACCTGTACCTCGTCGGCACCTCCGAGGTGGCGCTGGCCGGCATGCACGCCGGCGAGGTGCTCGACCTGGCGGGCGGGCCGAAGCGGTACGCCGGCTGGTCCTCCTGCTTCCGCCGCGAGGCCGGCTCCTACGGCAAGGACACCCGCGGCATCATCCGCGTGCACTGGTTCGACAAGGTCGAGATGTTCAGCTTCTGCCGGCCCGAGGACGCCGCCGACGAGCACCTGCGGCTGCTGGCGTGGGAGGAGGAGTTCCTCCAGGCCCTGGAGCTGCCCTACCGCGTCGTCGACATCGCCGCCGGTGACCTCGGCACCAGCGCCACCCGCAAGTACGACATCGAGGCGTGGTTCCCCACCCAGGGCACCTATCGTGAGCTGACGTCGACGTCGGACTGCACCACCTTCCAGGCCCGACGGCTGGGCATCCGCTACAAGGACGACGAGGGCCGCAACCAGACCGCGGCCACCCTCAACGGCACGCTGTGCGCCATCGCCCGCACCATCGCCTGCCTGCTGGAGGTGCACCAGCGGGCCGACGGGTCGGTGCACGTGCCGGTCGCGCTGCGGCCCTGGCTGGGCGGCGTCGCGGAGCTCACCCCGGGCATGACGCTGGCGGCCCCGGTGCCGGGCGCATGACGGGCACCGCGCCGCGGGCCGTCCGCGCCCACGGGGTCCTCGAGGGCGCGGACACCGTCGTCGAGCTCGGCGACCTGGGCCCGTGGCGGCCCAAGCTCGTGGCCAGCGACCTCGACGGCACGCTGCTGGGCCCCGACGGCGAGGTCAGCGCCCGCACCCGGGCGGCGCTGGACGCCTGCTGGGCGGCGGGCATCCCCGTCATCGGCGTCACCGGCCGCGGGCCCCGCCTGCTCGACAGCGTGCGCGCCGCGCTCGACGGCCGCGGCATCGCCGTCCTCTCGCAGGGCGGCTTCGTCGTCGACCTGGAGCGGGACGAGGTGCTGCGCACCGTCGCGCTCCCGCGGGAGCAGGCCGAGCGGGTGGTCGAGCAGATCGAGGCGGTGGCCGGTGACCTGCTGGTCGCGGTCGAGGACGCCGCCGAGCAGGGCGAGGTGCACGCCCGCCTGCGGGTCCAGCACGGCTTCGACTGGCCCTACCCGGAGCCCGCGCACCTGCTGCCGCGCGGCCGGGTGCTGCCCGAGCGCGCCGTCCTCAAGGTGTTCCTCCGGTCCTCGGCGCTCGACCAGGACGAGCTGCTGGCCCGGGCCCGGTCCGTCGTCGACCCGGCCGACGCCGAGCTCACGCACGCGGGGCTGGGATTCATCGAGGTGCTGCCGCCGGGGATCACCAAGGCCAGCGGGCTGGCGATGGCGCTGGAGCGCTACGGCGTCGGCTTCGGTGACGTGCTGGTGTTCGGCGACATGCCCAACGACCTGCCGATGCTCGCCGCGGTCCAGGAGGCCGGCGGCCGGGCGGTCGCGGTGGCCAACGCCCACCCGGCGGTGAAGGCGCTGACGCCGGAGCTCACCAGCGGGCACGAGGTCGACGGGGTGGCCCGCTACCTGGAGGCGGTGCTGGGCGATGTCTGACTGGAAGCCGCGGCTGATCGCCAGCGACATGGACGGCACCCTCCTGCGCTGGGACGACACGGTGAGCGAGGCCACGGTCGCCGAGCTCGCGCGCTGGCGGGACGACGGGGTGCCCGTCGTCCTGGCCACCGGCCGGCCGCCGCGCTGGATGCACCGCATCCGCGAGGTGCTGCGCACCGGCACCGCGGTCTGCTGCAACGGCGCGGTGCTGCTGGACCTGGAGCGGTTCGAGATCGTGCACGAGGAGCCGTTGGCGCCCGAGGTGCTCGAGTCGGTCACCACCGAGCTGCGGCGGCGCCAGCCCGACACCTGGTTCGCGGTCGAGTACGGCCTGGAGTTCCGTCACGAGCCGATCTACCGGCCGCGGTGGGACGTCGACGCGCCCGGCGTGGCCGAGGCGACGCTGGCGGAGATGGTCGCGCAGCCGGTCGCCAAGCTGCTGGCCCGGCACGAGTCGATGCCCCGGGACACCTTCGTCCGCCTGGTCGACGAGGTCGTCGGGGACCGCGCCACGGTCACCACCTCCTCGACCGACGCGCTGGCCGAGATCTCCGCCCCCGGGGTGACCAAGGCGACGGGGCTGGCGCGGGTCGCGGGCCGGCACGGCATCGGGCCCGAGGACGTCGTCGTCTTCGGCGACATGCCCAACGACATCGCCGCCTTCGAGTGGGTGCGCGACGGCGGGGGCCGGGCGGTCGCGATGGCCCACGCCCACCCCGACCTGCTCGCCGTCGCCACGGACGTGACCGGCACCAACGAGGACGACGGGGTCGCCGCGTTCCTGGCCGCGCTCTGACCCCCGACGGCCACCGTCCCGGCCACGATCAGGGCACCTGATCATCGAGCGTCCTCCCTCACCGCGCACGGTGAGGGAGGACGCTCTGCGTCGGGGGAGGACGAGCCGCGCGCACCCCGCCGGTGCGTCCTGTGCCCGGCCCCGCCGGTGGAGTGGGTACACCGCTCGGCTGCATTCCGGTCGTCCGCTTACCGAAAAGGGAGCACGACGGGTCCTCGGAGGATCGACCGACTTCACGGAAGCGAGCAGGCATGGATCACGCGCACGACCCCACCACGGCGGCAGAGCCGGGGGCCGACGGGGCCCGGCGGGCGGCGTCCGGCATCGGCCTGCGCGGCCGGCTGCTCGGCTCCATCCTCGTCGTCGCCCTCACCACGGTGGGTGTCGGGGCGTTCGGCATCCAGCGGATGTCGGTGCTCAGCGACCAGGCGCAGCAGGTGTACGACCGCGGCGCCATCCCCCTGAGCGCCCTGGAGAGGCTCGAGGCCGACTGGTGGAAGCTCTCCACCAACGTGGCCCGGGCCGCCATCCCCACCCTCCCGCCCGAGACGATCGCCAAGGCGCAGCGCGGCACGGTGGAGTCGACCGAGGTGCTGGCCGCGGACACCGCGGCGGTCGCGGAGATGCCGCTGGACGCGCCGACGCGTGCGGCGTTCGAGACCTTCGCCGGCGCGACCCAGGCCTACCTGGCCGCCCTGGGCGAGCTGCAGGCGGTGAGCGCCACCAACCCCGCCGCGATGCCCCCGCTGCTCAAGACCATGAGCGACAACGAGGTGGTCATCGCCGAGTCGCTGGTCGAGGCCACCGACGCGGCCTCCGCTGCCGCCCGCGCGACCGCGGCGGAGGCGGACGACGCCTACGAGACCGCCCGCACCCTGACCCTCCTGATCATCGCCGCGGGCCTGGTCGTCGCCGTGGTGCTCGCCGTCGTCGTCGCCCGCGGCGTCACCCGTCCCGTGCAGCGGATCCGCGAGGTGCTCGGCCAGGTCGCCGCCGGTGACCTCACCGTCCGCGCCGGCCGCACCGGGGGCGCCGAGCTCGGCGAGATGGCCGTCTCCCTGGACGAGACGCTGGACTCGATCGGCAACGTGCTGGTGCTGGTCAACGACTCCTCCAACCGCCTCGCGGCCGCGTCGTCCCAGCTGAACTCCGCCGCCGAGGGCATGCGGGAGAACGCCCGCCTCGCCGCCGGTCAGGCCGACGAGGTGGTGACCTCGGCGGGTGCGGTGGCGTCGAGCGTGGACACGGTGGCGACGGGTTCGTCGCAGATGGAGTCGGCGATCCGGGAGATCGCGCACAACGCGACCGAGGCGGCGCGGGTGGCCGGTCAGGCGGTGGGTGTCGCGGAGACGACGACGCGCACGGTGGGCAAGCTGGGTGACTCCTCGCAGGAGATCGCCACGGTGATCAAGCTGATCAACGGCATCGCCGAGCAGACCAACCTGCTGGCGCTCAACGCCACGATCGAGGCCGCCCGGGCCGGTGAGGCGGGCAAGGGCTTCGCCGTGGTGGCCTCGGAGGTCAAGGAGCTGGCGCAGGAGACGGCGCGGGCGACCGAGGACATCTCCCAGCGGGTGGAGGCGATCCAGGCCGACACCGCCGGTGCGGTGGATGCGATCGGGCGGATCAGCCAGGTGATCGGGGAGATCAACGACTTCCAGGCGACGATCGCTGCGGCGGTGGAGGAGCAGACGGCGACGACGAACGAGATGAACCGCAACGTGGCCGAGGCCGCGAGCGGGTCGCAGGACATCGCAGCGGCGATCTCGGGTCTGGCGGCGGGGACGCAGGAGACCAACCACCGGGTCGAGGACGCGCAGCGGGCCGCGGCCGAGCTGGCGCGGATGAGCGGCGAGCTGCAGGACGCGGTGGCCCGCTTCCGCGTCTAGCCCTTCCGGCCACGATCAGGGCAGCTGATCATCGAGCGTCCTCCCTCACCGCGCACGGTGAGGGAGGACGCTCTGCGTCGGGGGAGGACGAGCCGCGGGCGACGGGAACGCGGTGCCTCGGACGGCGGTGCCTCGGTCGGCGACGGCGAGCCTGTGTCAGGCGACGGCGTCGGCCGGGTCGGACCCGGGCTCGGGCCGCCGGACCACCCGGAACCTGCGCGGGCCCGCCAGCGGCCTGGCCAGCAGGTGCCGGAGGCGTTCGGCCGGACCACGCAGCCCGGGGAGGTCCTCGTCGACGACGCGGACCACGCGCACCTCGAGGTCGCGGATGCGGTCCTCCCGGCGCCTCTCCCGCCACGCCACCTCGGCCGGGGTGCGGCCGTCGTAGGGGTCCTCGTACTTGATGCGCCCGTCGAACTCCACAGCGACACCGGCGTCCTCGAACCAGGCGTCCACCCGCGCGACGAAGCCCCGGGGCCCGTGCAGGTCCACCTGCAGCTCCGGGCAGGGCAGCCCGGCCTCCAGGAGAGCCAACCGCCCGCGCGTCTCCAGGGGCGACTCGGCCCGCCCGTCGGCGAGGCCCAGGGCTCGCGCCGCGCCGCCGATGCCCAGCCAGTGGCTCTGCGCGAGCACCGCCGCCGTCAGGTCGCGACGGCCCACGCGCTCCCGGAAGATCGCCGCGTCGAGGGCGACGACCGCGTCGGCGAGCGGCAGCTCCCGGGCGCAGTCGACGAGGGTCCGCGCCACCCCGGTCACCCGGAGCTGCCCGGTGTCGACGACGTCGCCCGGCGGGAGGGCCGCGGCGGCGATGCGGTACCCGTCGCCGGCCCGCCACTGCTCCGGGTCGGTCAGGCGGACGACGTCGTCGACATCGCGGGGGAGGACGAGGTCGTGGAAGCGGGCCGCCGAGGAGTGGCTGAGCACGCGCCCGGGGCGGAGTGCGGCGAGCGCGGCGGCTGCCGCGAGCAGGTGCCGGCCCCGTGGGTCGGCCGCGGCCCACGCCGGCTGCGCCACGTAGATGCCGCGGCGCAACCGGTGCCAGGCCCCCGACCCGACGGCCGACCGGATCTCGTCGGGGCGGAAACCGGCGCGGCGGGCGTCGGCGACGGTGAAGACGCCGCCACGGCGCTGCGCAGCGGCCTCGAGCAGTGGGTGCACGTCAGCAGTCTCGGGGTGACGGACGGCGGGACGGGGCCCCGTGGCGGATCTGTGGACAACCCGCGTCCACCCTCAGCGCGCCGTGTCCTCCCCCACGGTGGGCGGTGAGGGAGGACGCTCGATGATCAGGGGACCTGATCCCGGCCGCGGGCGCGTCAGAGGTACTGGCCGCCGCCGGGGTGCGGGTGCGGGCCCGGGGCCGGCTGCGAGCCGCCGGGCAGGGCCTTGCGGCGCATCTCCTCCAGCTGCGCGCGGGCGGCCATCTGCTGGGCGAACAACGCCGTCTGGATGCCGTGGAAGACACCCTCCAGCCAGCCCACCAGCTGCGCCTGGGCGATCCGCAGCTCCGCGTCCGACGGCGTCTCGCCCTCGCTGAAGGGCAGCGTGATCCGCTCCAGCTCCTCGCGCAGCTCGGGGGCCAGGCCCTGCTCCAGCTCGCGGATGGACGAGGCGTGGATGTCGCGCAGCCGGTTGCGGCTGGCGTCGTCCAGGGGCGCGGCGCGGACCTCCTCCAGGAGCTGCTTGATCATCGTGCCGATCCGCATGACCTTCGCGGGCTGCTCGACCAGCTCACCGACACCGGGGGCGCCGTCGCCGTCGTCGTCGGCACCCGGGGGCATCGGGAGGGCGCCGACCGGACGCCCGTCGGGGCCGACCACGACGACCTGCTGGGGGCGCTCGTTGCCGTTCTGCGGTGCAGTCATGGCCTCCATCCTGCCCGGTGCCCCCGACGCCCCGCCGGGCACCGGGACGGCGCCGGACCGCCCGGCTGCACGAACTAGGGTGCGGCCCATGTCATCGGGGGGCCGGCTGGACGTCGCGCAGGTCCGCGGCCTCTTCCCGGCGCTCTCCGACGGGTACGTGCACGCCGACGGCCCGGCCGGCTCGCTGGTGCCCGAGAACGTGGCGCACGCGGTGGGGTCCGCGATGCGCATGCCGGTCGCGGACCGGGGCGGGGTCTTCCCGGCGTCCGGGCGGGCGGAGGCGCTGGTCTCCGGGGCGCGCGCGGCCGTCGCCGACCTGGTGGGCGGCCGGCCCGGGGGCGTGGTGCTGGGGCCCAGCACGACCGCGCTGACCTACGGCATGGCCCGCGCGCTGGCCCGCACCTGGCGCCCCGGCGACGAGATCGTGCTGAGCCGGCTGGACCACGACGCCAACATCCGGCCCTGGCTGCAGCTCGCCGCCACCACCGGGGTGCGGGTGCGGTGGGCGGAGGTGGACATCGAGACCGGCGAGCTACCGGCGTGGCAGTACGCCGACCTGCTCAGCCGGCGCACCCGGCTGGTCGCGGTGACCGCGGCCAGCAACGCGCTGGGCACCCGCCCCGACGTCGCCGGCATCGCCGCGCAGGCCCACGCCGTCGGCGCGCTGGTCTATGTCGACGCCGCGCACGCCGCGCCGCACGTGTTCCTGGACAAGGCGTCGCTGGGGGCCGACCTGCTGGCGGTGTCGGCCTACAAGTGGTGCGGCCCGCACGTCGCCGCCGTGGTCGCCGACCCGGACCTGCTGAGCTACCTGCAGCCGGACAAGCTGCTGCCCTCCCCGGACCGGGTGCCCGACCGCTTCGAGACCGGGACGCCGCCGTTCGAGCTGTACGCGGGCGTGAGCGCCGCCGTCGACCACCTGGCGGGTCTGTGCGGGGACGCCGCCGGCAGCCGCCGCGACCGGCTGCGGGTCTCGATGGCCGCCGTCGCGCGGCACGAGGGGGACCTCTTCGACTGGCTGGACCAGGCGCTGCGCGCGATGCGGCACGTGCAGGTGATCGGGGAGCCCGAGCGCTGCACGCCGACGCTGTCGTTCACCGTCGCCGGCATGCGCCCCCGCCAGGTGGCCGCCGAGCTCGCGCGGGCCGGCATCTGCGCGTGGGACGGCGACTTCTACTCCCGCGAGCTCTTCGACGCCCTCGGGGTGAACGAGGACGGCGGAGCGGTGCGCCTGGGGCTCATGCACTACAACACCGCCGACGAGGTCGGCCGGATCATCGACGCTGTCGCCGCGCTCCGCTCCCGTTAGTCGCGGGTGACGAGCAGCACCTTGCCCACGTGCTCGCTGGCCTCCACCACCCGGTGAGCCTCGGCGGCCCGCGACATCGGCAGCCGCCGGTCGACGATCGGCCGGATCGTGCCGCGCTCGACGTCGGGCCACACGTCGTGCCGCACCGCCGCGACGATCCCCGCCTTGCCGCCGGGGCCGTCCACGGGGCGCGACCGCAGCGCGGTGGCGTGCACCGAGGCGCGCTTGGCCAGCAGCTTGCCCAGGTCCAGCTCCGCCTTCCGGCCGCCCTGCATGCCGATCACCACCAGCCGGCCGCCGACGGCGAGGGCGTCGACGTTGCGGGCCAGGTACTTGGCGCCCATGTTGTCCAGGACGACGTCGGCTCCGCGTCCGTCGGTGGCCTCCCGCACCCGCTCGACGAAGTCCTCGTCGCGGTAGTTGATGCCGACGTCGGCCCCCAGCTCGCGGCAGACGTCGAGCTTGGCCGCCGTCCCCGCCGTGGTGAGCACGCGGGCACCGGCGCGGGCGGCGAGCTGGATCGCCATCGTGCCGATACCGCTGGCCCCGCCGTGCACCAGGAAGGTGTCGCCCCGGCGGAGCCCGGCGAGCATGAACACGTTCGACCACACGGTGCAGGTGACCTCGGGCAGCGCCGCGGCGGTCGCCAGCTCCACGCCCGAGGGCCGCGGCAGCAGCTGGGGGGCGGGGACGGCGACCCGCTCGGCGTAGCCGCCGCCGGCCAGCAGGGCGCACACCTCGTCGCCGACCTTCCAACCGGTCACGCCCTCGCCGATCTCGCTGATGAGGCCGCTGCACTCGAGGCCGAGGACCTGGGTCGCCCCGGGCGGGGGTGAGTAGTTCCCCTGCCGCTGCAGGAGGTCGGCCCGGTTCACCGCCGTGGCGACGACGTCGACGATCACCTCACCGGGACCGCAATCCGGATCGGGCACCTCCGCCCAGGTCAGCACCTCGGGACCGCCGGGCTCAGTGATCGTCACCGCACGCATGCCCAGACCCTATGAGGAGCCCCGTTCCGCCGCCTGCTGCGTCGAGATGCGCGGGATCGTGCTCCCCGGACCGCGGGAACGCCCGCTTCCGCGCATCTCGACGCGCCCGGACGGCCCCGGACGCGCGACGGCGCCGCGCCCTCGGGGGGACGCGGCGCCGTCGTCGTCGATCAGGCGCGGGCCTTGAGGTCCTTGCGCAGGATCTTGCCGGCCGCCGACTTCGGCACCTGCTCGATGAACTCGACGAAGCGGATCTTCTTGTGCGGGGCCACCTTCTCGGCCATGTAGGCCATGACCGCGTCCTCGGTGATCTCCGAGCCGGGCGCGCGGACGACGAAGGCCTTGGGCAGCTCCTCGCCGCTCTCCTTGTCGGGCACGCCGATGACGGCGGCGTCGGCGATCTCCGGGTGGTTGATCAGCACGGCCTCGAGCTCGGCCGGGGCCACCTGGTAGCCCTTGTACTTGATCAGCTCCTTGACCCGGTCGACGACCGTGTAGCAGCCGTTCGCGTCGACGATGGCGACGTCGCCGGTGTGCAGCCAGCCCTCGCTGTCCAGGGTCGCGGCGGTGGCGTCGGGGTTGTTCAGGTACCCCTTCATCACCTGCGGCCCGCGAACCCACAGCTCGCCCCGCTCGCCGGGCGCGGCGTCCTGACCCGTGCCCGGGTCGACCAGCCGGCACTCGGTGTTCGGGATGGCGAAACCGACCGAGCCCTTGGGGACGTCGATGGAGACGCCCGGCGGCTGGGCGTCCGCGTCGGGGGTGGTGTGCGAGACGGGCGAGAGCTCGGTCATGCCGTAGCCCTGGCCCACCGTGACGCCGGTGTCGGCGCCCTTGCGCAGCCGCTCCTGGGCGGCCAGCGCGAGCTGCTCGTCCAGCGGCGCGGCGCCGGAGAGGATCGAGTTCAGCGAGCTGAGGTCGTACTGGTCGACCAGCGGGTGCTTGGCGAGGGCCAGCAGGATGGGCGGCGCCACGAACGCCCGGGTGATCTTCTGGTCCTGGATGGTGCGCAGGAAGTCCTCGAGGTCGAACCGCGGGAGGGTCACCACCGCGCCGCCCAGCGCCAGGCCCTGGTTCATCAGCACGGTCAGGCCGTAGATGTGGAAGAACGGCAGGACGGCGATGATCCGCTCGTCCGAGCCCGTCTTCAGCAGCGGCAGGCACTGGGCCACGTTCGCCACCAGGTTGCGGTGGGTGAGCATGACGCCCTTGGGCAGGCCGGTGGTGCCGCTGGAGTAGGGGAGCGTGACCAGGTCGTTGGCCGGGTCGATGTCCACCTGGACCGAGGGCGCGTCGGCGCCGAGCAGGTCGAACAGGTTGGCGTGCCCCTCGGCGCCGTCGAGGACGACGATCTCGTCGACCGGGGACTTCTCCGCGGCCGCCGTCGCGCGGTCCAGGAACAGCCCGATGGTGATCAGGATCTTCGCGCCGGAGTCCTTCAGCTGGAAGGCGATCTCGTCGGGCGTGTAGAGCGAGTTGATCGGGCTCATCACGCAGCCGGCGGCCGCGATGCCGTGGAAGACCACCGGGAACCACGGGGTGTTGGGGCAGAAGACGGCGACGACGTCGCCCTTGCGCAGGCCGCGGGCGTGCAGGTTGGCCGCGACCCGGTCGACGTACTGGGCCAGCTGGCCGTGCGTGATCACGTCGCCCTTGAGGCCGTCGATCAGCGCCGGTGAATCGGGCTTCTCCCGGCCCGCCGCCAGGACGAACTCGGGGACGGAGAGGTTCGGGATCTCGACGTCGGGATACTGGCTCGGCAGCGCCACGGGTGTTCCTCCTCGCATGGTGTGTGGCGCCAGTCTCACACCCGCGGTGTCGCCGCTCACAAGGGGGTTACCGGCGGGTTCACCCGGTCACCGGGGCCAGAGCACCGACTGGGTGCAGCGGAAGAGCGCGATCGTCTTCCCGGTCGCGGCGTTGCGGACGACGGCGTCCCACACCTGGGTGGTGCGCCCGGCGTGCACGTTGGTCGCCTCGCAGGAGAGCCGCCCCTCGCGCGCGGTGCTCAGGTGGTTGCTCTTGAGCTCGATCGTGGTGAACCCGCTGGCGCCCTCGGGCAGCAGCGCCCGCGTGGGCAGCCCGCAGCTGGTGTCGGCCAGGGTGACGACGGTGCCTGCGTGCAGGTAGCCGTTGGGCGCCAGCAGCTCCGGCCGGACGTCGAGGTGGCTGGTGAGCCGGCCGGGCTCGTGGGTGTCGACGACGATGCCGAGCAGCCCCGGCAGGGTGCCCGGCAGCAGGGCGTTGAGCTCGTCGGCGGTCAGGAACCCGGTGGTGGACATGGCTGGCAACCTAAGCCAGGCCGCGGACGGTGCGCACCGGCGGTCGGGTGCCCCGGATCGAGGCCACCATGTCCAGCGTCTGCCGCGTCGGCCCGACGTCGTGGGCGCGGAACACCCGGGCGCCCAGCCACGCGCTCACAGCCGTCGCCGCCAGCGTGCCGGTCAGCCGCTCGCCGAGGGGCACGTCGAGGGTCTCGCCGACGAAGTCCTTGTTCGACAGCGCCACCAGCACCGGCCAGCCCGTGCCCACCAGCTCGCCCAGCCGGCGGGTGGCCTCCAGCGAGTGCCGGGTGTTCTTGCCGAAGTCGTGCCCCGGGTCGACCAGCACCCGCTCGCGGTCGACGCCCGCGGCGACGGCGGCCTCGGCGAGCGCCGTCGTCCGGGTCACGATGTCGGCGACGACGTCGTCGTAGGCGATCCGGTGCGGCCGGGTGCGCGGCGGCAGCCCGCCGGCGTGCGTGCAGACGATGCCCGCGCCCGCCTCCGCCGCCACCGCCGCCAGCTCCGGGTCCACCCCGCCCCAGGCGTCGTTGACGACGTCGGCGCCGGCCGCGAGCGCCTCGCGGGCGACCTCGGCCCGCCAGGTGTCGATGGAGATGGGCAGCCGCGGGTGGGCCGCGCGGATCGCGGCGACCAGGTCGACGGTGCGGCGGACCTCCTCGGCGGGGGAGACCTCCTCGCCGGGCGCGGCCTTCACCCCGCCGACGTCGACCATGTCCGCGCCCTCGGCGACCACCCGGTCGACCCGCTCCAGGGCCGCGGCCAGCTCGTAGGTGGCGCCGCGGTCGTAGAACGAGTCGGGGGTGCGGTTGACGATCGCCATGACCGCGAACGAGCCGTCGGGCACGTCGAGCGCTCCCAGTCGCAGCAACCCGTTCCCCGTCCGATCGTGGTGTGTGGTGGAGTCAGCCAACCAGACCGTCCACGAGGAGGCAGGAAGATGGCGCAGACGACGGCCGAGGGCGTCGAGGGGGTCCAGGGCCTGGTCGGGCAGCACCTGGGCCACAGCGACTGGGTGACGATCACGCAGGAGCAGGTGAACCAGTTCGCCGAGGCGACCGGTGACCACCAGTGGATCCACGTCGACCCCGAGCGGGCGAAGAAGGAGAGCCCGTTCGGCGGGCCGATCGCGCACGGCTACCTGACGCTCTCGCTGCTGCCGGCGCTGATGCCGCAGATCGTGGAGATCACCGGGTTCCGCATGGGCGTCAACTACGGCACCGAGAAGGTGCGCTTCCCCTCACCGGTCCCGGTGGGCGCGCGGGTGCGGGCCGGGGCCACGCTCGAGGCGGCAACGCCGTTCGAGGGCGGCATCCAGATGAACCTCGCCACCACCGTGGAGGTCGAGGGCGGCAGCAAGCCGGCGATGGTCGCGACCGTCGTCTACCGCCGCTACCTCTGACCCTGGCGCTGCTGCGGCCCGGCGGCGCAGCCGGCCGGGTGGTGTCCCCCCGGAAGCTCTGACTCTGAGTGCAGGTGCACTCAGAGTCAGAGCTCCCGCAGCACCACGACCGACCGGAGCCGCGCCCGCCGGGCCGGGCTGCCACGGGCGGCTCCGACCCCCTGGGGCGTTCTGTGCACTAACCGCCGCGGTGTCCCGCTCGGGGCTGCGTCCGAGCGGCGGTTAGTGCACAAAGCGCCGGGCTCAGGTGACGATCGCCTGGTTCACCAGCTGGCGCAGGTAGTTGCGCACCGGCAGCGTGCTCGAGGGCAGCAGCTGCGTGTAGAAGCTGACGGTGACGTCCTCGACCGGGTCCACGTAGAACGCCGTCGACGCCGCCCCGCCCCAGCTGTAGTCGCCGGCGGAGGAGACGACGCCGTAGCGCACCGGGTCGATCACCATCGAGAAGCCGAGGCCGAAGCCCACGCCGCGCAGCGGGGTCTCGGCGAACAGCGGCCGCCCGAAGGTCTCCAGGTCCTGGTTGCCGGGGAGGTGGTTGGTCACCATGTGCGCGAGGGTGCGCGGGCCCAGGATGCGCCCGCCGTCGTAGGAGCCGCCGCGCCGCAGCATCTCCACGAACCGCAGGTAGTCACCCGCCGTGGAGACCAGCCCGCCGCCGCCGGAGAGGAACGCGGGCTTCTGGTGGGCCGCCTGGCCCATCGCGTCCAGCGGCGCGTACCCGGTCGGGGCGCCCCCGGGCTGCCCCGGTACCGCGCCGTAGAGCCGGGCGAGGGAGGCGACGTCGTCGCCGTCGCGCAGCCCGAAGGAGGTGTCGCGCATGCCCAGCGGGGCGAAGATGCGCTGCTCGAAGAACTCGTCGAGGGGCTGGCCGGAGACCACCTCCACCAGCCGGCCGAGCACGTCGGTGGAGACGCCGTAGTTCCACTCGCTGCCGGGCTGGAACACCAGCGGGACCGAGGCCCACTGCCGGCAGACCTCGGCGGAGTCCGCGCCGGGCGGGGTGCCCCACTCGTGGCCCATGGCGCGGTACATGGCGTCCACGGGGTGGGCGTGGTGGAAGCCGTAGGTCAGCCCCGACATGTGGGTGAGCAGGTGCCAGATCCGGATCGGCTCCACCTGCGGGCTGGTCACCGGCTTCATCGCCGACCCGGCGACGTAGACGCGGGTCTCGGCGAACTCGGGCAGCCACCGGGAGATCGGGTCGGTGAGCTGGAAGGCCCCCTCCTCGTACAGCATCATCGCCGCGACGGAGGTGACGGGCTTGGTCATCGAGAAGATGCGCCAGCGGGTCGATGTCTCCACCGGCAGCCCCGCCTCGACGTCGCGGAAGCCGCCGCGGCCGACGTGCACCAGGTGCCCGTGGCGGGCCACCGTCACCAGGAAGCCCGGGAGCTGGCCGTCGTCGACGTACCGGGAGAGCCGGTCGTCGATGCGGGCCAGCCGGGCGGGATCCATCCCCACCTCGGCCGGGTCGGTGCCCACCTTCAGGTCGTCGCTCACGCCCACCTCCGGTCACCGGGGTCGCCCGCCGCCGGGCGACGCCTCGACCGGCATCCTGGCTCACGCGGTCGTGAGCGCGGACACACGGGGTCGAGGCGCCGGCCCGGCTGCGGGCGCGGCCGGATCAGACCGGGACGGAGCTCGCGGCCTTCTTCAGGTTCGAGCCGGCGGTTACCTTGACGGTGTTGGCCGCGGGGATGTCGATCGACTCACCGGTCTGCGGGTTGCGGCCCGTGCGGGCGGAGCGCTGGGTGCGCTCGACGGTGATCAGCCCGGAGACGGCGACCTTCTCGCCACGGGTGATGGCGTCGACCAGTTCGTCCTGCAGCCCGGCGAGGACCGAGTCGACGGTCGAGGCCGGGACGTCGGCGCGCTTGGCGATGGCGGAGACCAGTTCGGCCTTGTTCATGGAGCAACCTTTCCGTAGGGGGTGGCGGTGCCGTGTCCGCGGCACGCTGCCGGCTTGTCCACCCGGACGCGCGGAGCGCCACCGGGGTTCCCGCACCCACGCGTGGCGGGGGGCGGGACCCGGTATCGCGGGGATTCCGGGCCGGGGGCACGGTGTCATGCCGTGTCGAGGTCTGACCAGTGGGGGGTGCCGGGAAACCCGCAGCTGACCCGCTGATCACAGCCGCCACGCCCCCGGCGCGCGCCTCTCAGACGTCGCGGATGTGCCCGCGCACCGTCGCGGCGAGCTCCGGGGTCACCTCGCTGATGCCGTGGGTGGCGGCGTGCGGCGCGACCTGCGCGAAGATGCCGTCCACGTCGGCGGCGGTGAAGGCCGCGTCGCAGCCGGGGACGACGTCGCCGCAGGCGAAACGCTTCATGGGGTTCTCCTCTGGTCGGGGTCAGTGGCCGGACCGGGCGGGGGATGCCAGGTCCTCGATCCGCAGCAGCCCGAGCACGTGGCCGGCCGGGTCGGTGCAGACGACGGGGTCGAAGCGGTGCGCCGGCGGGCGGGTGAGCGCCCGGCGGAGGGTGTCCTCGATGCCGGTCGACGGGTGCACCCGCAGCGAGACCGGCGCGGTGTGGACCTCGCCGGTCCGGGGGTCGCACAGCAGCAGCGCCGTGGGCTCGCCGTGCGGACCCACCAGGACGGCGGGGGGTGTGGCCGGCTCCTCGCCCAGCACGCACTGGCGCACCGGTCGGACCAGGCTGGCGACGCTCTCGGTCAGCCGGGCGCGGGCGGTCTGGGCGCGCACCAGCCGGACGACGTCGGGGTCCAGCGGCCGGAACTCCGGTGCCGGGCGGCCGAGCAGCCAGCCCTGCGCCAGGGGCACGCCCATGCGGGCGAAGGCGGCCAGCTCCGCGGGCTTCTCGACGCCTTCGGCGAGCAGCCAGGCGTCGATGCGGCCGGCGAACTCGCCGATCATCTCCACGAGCGCCATGCGCACCGGGTCGCCGTCGACGTCGGAGACCAGGGCCCGGTCGAGCTTGACCAGCTGCGGCCGCACGGCGGCGAGCTGCTGCAGCCCCGAGTAGCCGCTCCCGGCGTCGTCCACGGCGATCAGCGCACCGCGCTGCCGCAGCACGTCGGTCTGCCGGCGCAGCGCGGACAGGTCGGCGACCGGGGTGTGCTCGGTGAGCTCGACGACGACGCGGTGCAGGTCGGGACGGGCGGCGAAGGCGTTCTCGATGACCTCGGCGCCGAGCAGGTGGGGGCTGACGTTCACGGTCAGGAAGGTGTTGGGCGGGAGCCGGTCGACGGCGGCGAGCGCCTTGTGGATGGCCAGCGCCTCGAGCTCGGCGACGATCCCGGCCTCCGCCGCGGCGGCGAACCAGACGTCGGGCCCGGTGGAGCCGGGGAAGCGGGCCAGCGCCTCGTACCCGGCGATCGTCGCGCTCGCGAGGTCGACGATCGGCTGGAAGGCGAGGGTGAGGTCGTCGGCGTCGGCCAGCAGCGGCCGGCAGTCCGGCAGAGCGCTCGTGCGCAAGCCCAGCATGGCCAGGTGATCGACCGGCGCGGGCCGGAGCTTGACCGGGCCCGCACCGCCTCACCCGCCGGAGGGGTGCTCCCCGCGGTATGCCGGTCCCGGACCGGCGGCGCGGCGTGCCAGCATGTGCGGGGAAGTCCCCGGTCCGGGGGCGGCGAGCCGGGCGGAGGGTGCGTGGCCACGACAGGCGCCGCCGTTCCCGGGGGTCAGCGCGGTGAGGACCCCCTCACCGACCCGCTGCGCGTCGCCGCTGCCCGCCGGCTGCTGCTCGAGGTACCGGGGCCGGCCGCCTTCGACCGGTTGTCGGAGCTGGCCGCCCGCCTCCTGGACGTCGGGCACGCCAAGGTCACGCTCTTCACCGACCACGACGTCGTCGTGGGCGGGCACGGGCTGCCCGCCGGTGTGGTGGGCGGGCCGGCGCCGCTCACCGGAGCGCTCTCGGCCATCACGGTCCGCCAGGGCCGGCCGCTGAAGATCGCGGCGGCCGCCGAGGACGCGCGGGTCGCCCAGCTGCCCGCCGTCGTCTCCGGCCAGGTCGGCGCCTACCTGGGTGCCCCCCTCGTGGCCGCCTCGGGCCAGGTGGTCGGGGCGCTGGCCGTCTACGACCCCGCGCCGCGCGCCTGGTCGGAGGACGCCGCCGAACTGCTGGAGCAGCTGGCCGCCTCCGTCGTCGCCGAGCTGGAGCTCTCCGCCGCGCAGTCGGCGGTCGGCACCTCGCGGGCCTGGCTCGAGGTGGCCCTGGAGGCCAGCTCCGTCGGCATCTGGGAGCGCGATCTGCGCACCGGCACCATCCACTGGGACGACCGGTGCGCGGCGCTGTTCGGCCTGGACTCGGCCGTGGACTTCGACTCGCTGGACGACGTCCTCACCACGCACGTGCACCCTGACGACCACGCCGCCGTCGCCGATGCGATGCGCGTCGCGGTCGAGGAGCGCGGCGACTACACGGTGGAGTTCCGGGTGCTGCGCGAGGACGGCGCCACCCGCTGGGTGCTGGGCCGGGGCCGGGTGGTGGCGGACGCGACCGGCGCGCCGGCCCGGGTGCTCGGCACGGCCGTGGACATCACCGACGCGCGAGGTCAGGCGCAGCGCCGGTTCACCGCGGTGCAGCGGGCCGCCGCCATCGCCGAGGTGGCGGCGGAGCTGGCCAACGCCGCACGGCTCGACCAGCTCGCCGACATCGCGCTGCGCGGGGCGCAGGTGCTGGGGGCGGACTCCAGCGCGCTGGCCGTCTTCGACTCCGCGGGCGGCCCGCTGCGGCTGCGCATGACCGGCAACCTGGTGGCCCTCGTCCAGGCCAGCGCGCCGGACCTCGAGCTGCTCGAGGGCGTCGTCCTGCCGATGGACGACGCGCTGCCGGCCCAGCACGCGGCCCGCCACGGGCGCCGGATCCTGCTGGACGACCCCGCCGACGCGGTGGCCCGCTTCCCGGCGCTGGAGCCCGTCGTCGAGCTGCTCGGGCTGCGGGCGCTGGCCACCATCCCGCTGCGCGTCGAGGGGCGGCTGCTCGGCGCGTTCCTCGTCGTCTGGACCGACGAGCACGACTTCACCGGCGACGACGTCGAGGTGCTGGAGGCGCTCGCCGCCCAGATCGCCCTGAGCGTGTCGCGCCTGCAGTCCGAGGCCGAGCGCATCGCGGCGGTGGCGGCGATGGCGCAGGCCAACCAGCGCCTGCGGCTGCTCGCGGAGGCGGGCCGGGTGTTCTCCGGCACGCTCGACATCGACCAGCAGATCGGCCGGCTGGCCTCGCTGGTGCTGCCCGAGCTCGCCGACTGGTGCTGGATCGTGGTCACCGACGAGGCCGGGCGCCTGCACGGGGTCGCCAGCGGCCACCGCGATCCCGCGCGCCGCGAGGAGGTCCAGACCTACGTGCGGGCGATGGTGGCCGACATGACCGAGGAGTCCGCCGCGCGGCGGGTCACGGCCACCGGTCAGCCCGTGGTGCTGCCGGCGATCGACTACGACGTCGTGACCCGCGCGCTGCCCGATGCGGGGACCCGCGAGCTCTTCGCGCGGCTCGGGGCGGCCTCGGCGGTCGTGGTGCCGCTCGTGTCCCGGGGGCAGGCGCTGGGCGCCCTGGGGCTGTTCACCGGTGAGCAGCGCGGTCCGCTGGGCGAGGCGGAGGTGGACACCGCCGTCGAGATCGGCCGGCGGGCGGGGCTGGCCCTGCACCAGGCGCGGCTGTACGAGCAGCAGCGCGACCTGGCCGACGCGCTGCAGCGCAGCATGCTCACCGAGCCGCCGCAGCCGGAGCACAGCGAGATCGTCGTCCGGTACGTGCCGGCCGCCGAGGGCGCGGAGATCGGCGGTGACTGGTACGACGCCTTCCTGCAGCGGGGTGGGACGACGGTGCTCGCGATCGGCGACGTCGTCGGCCACGACACCCGGGCGGCCGCGGCGATGGGCCAGGTCCGCGGGCTGCTGCGGGGGATCAGCTACTCCAGCGGCGGTTCTCCGGCGGAGGTGCTCACCGAGCTCGACCGCGCGGTGCACGGCCTGGCGCTGAACACGATGGCGACGGCGTTGGTCGCCCAGTTGGAGCCCGAGCCCGGCGACGAGGCCGGGCGGATGCGGCTGCGCTGGGCCAACGCCGGGCACCCGCCGCCGGTGCTGCTCGCCTCGGACGGGAGCGTGGTGCTCCTCGACGGCAAGCAGGCCGACCTTCTGCTGGGGGTGGCGCCGGAGACGGAGCGCGAGGACCACGTCGCCGTCCTGACACCGGGGTCGACCGTGCTGCTCTACACCGACGGGCTGGTCGAGCGACGTGACCGCGACATCGACGCGGGCACCGAGGAGCTGCTGGAGGTGCTCGGCGAGTGCGGCGGGTTCCCGCTCGACGAGCTGTGCGACCGGGTGCTGCGGCAGATGATCCGGCCCGACGCCGAGGACGACGTCGCCGTGCTCGCCGTCCGCCTGCGTCCCGAGGCCTGACGCCGGCGGGACGCCCCTGGCGCCGGGTCGGCCCGGTGAGCTCGCATGAGGTGTCCGGCGCAGTAGGGCTCTGCCCACACGGGCGGGGCAGAGCCCTCGTGCGCCGGGATGAAGGTGCTGGGGAACGGCCCCCGTGCAGGGCCCGGTCCGAGCGTGCGAGGACCGGGGGGAGCGACCGGCTGGAACGGCCCCTCTGCAGGGTCCCGCCGCGAGCTTGCGAGCGACGGGGAGCAGAGGGGTCCTTCTACTGGCCCGGCGGGACCTCCACGGCGGTCGCGGTGCCCTCGGGGGTGTGGCTGCCCTGCTCCGCCCGCAGCTCGGCGTCACGCGCGGCCATCGCCTCCTGCCGGCCCGGCTCCTCCTCCAGGATCGCCGCCGCCTTCCACCCGGCCGGGATGGCGAACCCGTCCACCAGCGTGGTCATGTGCGGCCGCAGCTCCTTGAGCAGTCCGTTCACCGTCGCCGTCAGCGTCTTGGCGCGCGCGGGGGTGAGCTGCCCGTGCTCGAGGAACCAGCCCTTGTCCTCCTCGATGGTGCTCAGCGCGTACAGGTCGCAGACCGTGTCGAGGAGCGCCTTGGCCGCCGGGTCCGTGGTGCGGTCGACGGCGTCCACGAACGCCTCGAGCACGATCCGGTCGATGTGCGTGCGCGCCGTCTTGAGCACGTGGTCCTGGACGTCGTTGAACACGTCGAACGGGGCCATGCCGTCGGTCGCCGAGTTCTTCCGCAGCCGCCGGATCGCCCCCTCCAGCGTGTGCTTCTCGCGGAACTCCAGCATCTTCAGCTGCCAGCCCCGGTCGAGCATCGGCACCTCGTCGTCCCGGCCGGGGACGGCGTCGACCAGCCGCTGGATGAGCGCGCGCGCCGCCGTCCGCTCCAGCACCGTCTCGCGCACCATGTCGGCCACGAAGCCGACCCGGCCCCAGCCGTCGAGGGAGCCGAAGGCGTCGCGGTAACCGGTGAGCAGCCCCTTGGCCACCAGCTGCAGCAGGACGGTGTTGTCGCCCTCGAAGGTGGTGAACACGTCGGTGTCCGCCTTGAGGTGCGGCAGCCGGTTCTCCTGCAGGTAGCCCGCGCCGCCGCACGCCTCGCGGCACATCTGGATGGTGCTGGTGGCGTGCCACGTCTGGGCGGCCTTGAGCCCGGCGGCGCGGGACTCCAGCTCCCGCTGGGCCGTCTCGTCGACCTCCTCGCCGTGCTCGTGCACCGCCGTCTGGATGTCGTGCATGGTGCTGACCAGCTCGCTCTGGGCGAAGTGCAGCGCGTAGGTCTTCGCGAGCGCCGGGAGCAGCTTGCGCTGGTGCACGAGGTAGTCGTTGATGACGATCTCGCGTTCCTCGCCGGGGGCGGCGAACTGGCGGCGGGCGTTGCCGTACCGGACGGCGATGTCCAGCGCGAGCTTGGTGGCCGACGCCGCGGAGCCGCCGACGCTGACCCGGCCGCGCACGAGTGTGCCCAGCATGGTGAAGAAGCGCCGGGTCTCGTTCTCGATGCTCGAGGTGTAGGTGCCGTCCTCGGCCACCTGGCCGTAGCGGTCGAGCAGCATGTCGCGCGGGACGCTGACGTGGTCGAAGGTGAGCCGACCGTTGTCGACGCCGAGCAGGCCGGCCTTCGGGCCGTCGTCGCCGATGGTGACGCCCGGCATCGGGTTGCCGTCCTCGTCGCGGATCGGCACCAGCCACGCGTGCACGCCGTGGTTCTTGCCCTGGGTGACGAGCTGGGCGAAGACGACCGCCATCCGGCCGTCCTTCGCCGCGTTGCCGATGTAGTCCTTGCGCGCGGCCTCGTGCGGGGTGTGCAGGTCGAAGGTCTGCGTCGCCGGGTCGTAGGTGCAGGTGGTGCGCAGCTGCTGGACGTCGGAGCCGTGCCCGGTCTCGGTCATGGCGAAGCAACCGGGCAGGTCGAAGTTCATGATGCCGGGCAGGTAGGCCTCGTGGTGCCGGCGCGTGCCGAGCAGCTGCACGGCGCCGCCGAACAGGCCCCACTGGACGCCGGCCTTGACCATGAGCGAGAGGTCGACGAAGGCCAGCATCTCGATCGAGGTGACCGAGCCGCCGGCGTCGGCCTCGCCGCCGAACTCCTTGGGGAAGCCGAGGGTGACCCGGCCGGACTCGGCCAGCTTCGCCGCCATGCGGGTCACCCGCTCCCGCGCCTCGGTCGTCGACTCGCCGTAGACCGGCAGCATCTCCGGGTCGTGCAGGTTCTCGCGGGCGTCCCGGCGCACGTGCGCCCAGCGGCCGTCGAGCGCCTCCTGGAGGCGGGCGGGGTCGACCGTGGGGGGCAGGGTGCTCGTCACAGGTCCTCCTCGGGGGGTTCGGGGGTCACGACGCCGGAGAGTCCGGCCCAGGCGAGATCGGTGAGGTGTGCGGCGAGGTCGCGGCGCGGCATGGGGCGGCCGGCCCGCAGCCACCAGTCGGCGGCGGCGCGGACCAGGCCGACGACGGCGTGGCCCCAGGGCGCGGCGGTCACCGGGTCGCGGCCGGCCCGGTGGAGCGCGGGGGCCAGGATCGCGGCCGCCTGCTCGCCGACGAGGTCGGACAGGCCGGTGATCGGGTCGTCGGCGTCGGCCGGACCCGGCGGGGGGTGCACGACGAAGCGGTAGAGCTCCGGGTCGGCCTCGAGGAAGGCCAGGTAGGCCTCGATCGCGGCACCGAGCATGTCGCGCGGCTGGTCGGAGCTGGTCATCGCCGCGCGCAGCGTCGGGACGAGCTGCCCGGCGACCCGGGTGCAGACGGCGGCGTGCAGGTCGCCGCGGTCGGCGAAGTGGCGGTAGACGACGGTCTTGCTGGTGCCGGCGACCGCGGCGATCTCGTCCATGCCCACACCGGCGCCGTGCCGGCCGACGGCGACGACCGCCGCGTCCACCAGGGCTGCCCGGCGGGCCCGGCGGTGCTCGTCCCACCGCGAGTCGCGGCGGTCGCGGGGGACCCCCGACCGGGCGGCGCTCGACCCGGACCGGTGCTCGGCGCGCCCCTGCCCACCCCCGCCGGCCGCGCTGCGGCGCCCGGCCGGGGCAGCCGCCTCCGCGGGCGGGTCCATCGCCTCCGGTCTCACGGCACCGACGGTACCGGGTACTGTCGGTACCGGCCACCCATCCCCCACTTCGGAGGTCCCCATGGCTGACAGCACGAGGCGCCGGGCGGCGATCGTCGGCGGCAACCGGATCCCGTTCGCGCGGTCGAACTCCGCCTACGCCCAGGCGTCCAACCAGGACATGCTCACCGCCACCCTCGACGGGCTGGTCGCCCGTTTCGGTCTGCAGGGCGAGTCGGTGGGGGAGGTCGTCGCCGGCGCCGTCCTCAAGCACGCGCGGGACTTCAACCTCACCCGCGAGGCGGTGCTGGGCTCCAGGCTCGCACCGACGACCCCCGCCTACGACGTGCAGCAGGCCTGCGGCACGGGGCTCGAGGCGGCGGTCCTCGTCGCCAACAAGATCGCGCTGGGGCAGATCGAGTCCGGCATCGCCGGCGGCGTGGACACCACCTCCGACGCCCCGCTCGCGGTCGGGGACGACCTCCGCCGCACCCTCATCTCGCTCAACAACGCCAGGACCGTCGGCGACCGGCTCAAGGCGCTCGCCCGCATCCGCCCCGGCCAGCTGGTGCCCGAGATCCCGCGCAACGCCGAGCCGCGCACCGGCCTGGCCATGGGTGACCACGCCGCGATCACCGCGGCCGAGTGGGAGATCGGCCGGGAGGAGCAGGACGAGCTCGCCGCCCGCTCGCACCAGCGCATGGCCGCCGCCTACGACCGCGGCTTCTTCGACGACCTGGTGACGCCGTTCCTCGGCCTCGCCCGCGACAACAACCTGCGCCCCGACTCCAGCGTGGAGAAGCTCGCGAAGCTCAAGCCGGTCTTCGGCACCGGCGAGGGCGCCACGATGACGGCCGGCAACTCGACGCCGCTCACCGACGGCGCGTCGGCGGTGCTGCTCGCCTCCGACGAGTGGGCGCGGGCCAAGGGGCTGCCGGTGCTCGCCCACCTGGTCGACGCGCAGACCGCCGCCGTCGACTACGTGCACGGCGGCGAGGGGCTGCTCATGGCGCCGGTCTACGCCGTGCCGGTGATGCTGGCCCGCAACGGCCTCACCCTGCAGGACTTCGACTTCTACGAGATCCACGAGGCGTTCGCGTCCACGGTCCTCGCGACGATGAAGGCCTGGGAGGACGAGGCGTTCTGCAAGGAGAAGCTGGGCCTGGACGCGCCGCTGGGCGCCATCGACCGCGCCAAGCTCAACGTCAACGGCTCCTCGCTGGCGGCCGGGCACCCCTTCGCCGCGACCGGCGGGCGCATCGTGGCCAGCCTGGCCAAGATGCTGCACGAGGCCGGCCCGGGCAAGCGCGGCCTGATCTCCGTCTGCGCCGCCGGCGGCCAGGGCGTCGTCGCCATCCTCGAGTCCTGACCCCTCCCGGCGTTTTGTGCACATAACGCCCACGGACGGACGTCGCGTCGTCCACTGACCGGCGTTATGTGCACAAAAGGCCCCCCTCGGAAGGAGCCCCTCCAGTGGCTGACTGGTACACGACCTTCGCCAACTCCGGCTTCGGCACCACGATCACCAAGCAGCTGGGCCTGCCGCGCCCGGTCGAGCTGCGCCGCTACGAGCCGGGCGAGCCCCTGCTCCCCGGTGCGGTGGTCGTCGGCTCGGCCGGCGCCGGGCGGCTCCGCGACACCGTCACCGCCGTCCTCCGCGACGCCGGGGTGATGGTGCAGTCGCCGGTGACCGCCGACGGCGCGACCGACGGCGGGAAGCTGGGTGCGGTGGTCCTGGACGCCACCGGGCTCACCTCCCCGGCCGACCTGACCGGCGCCCACGACTTCCTCGCGCCGGCCATCAAGCGGCTGCGCGCCTCCGGTCGGGTGCTCGTCCTGGCCGACCCGCCGGTGGAGGCGGCCACCCCGGCGCAGGCCGCGGCGCGCCAGGCGGTGGACGGGCTGGTCCGCTCCATCGGCAAGGAGCTCCTGAACGGGTCGACGGCGAACGCCCTCTTCGTGCCCGAGGGCGCCGAGGCCTCGCTCACCGCTCCGCTCCACTTCTTCCTCTCCGGGCGCTCGGCCTACGTCGACGGCCAGCTGCTCACCGTCTCGGCGGCCGACGTCCCGGCCAACGCCGACGACGTGACACCGCTGGCCGGCAAGGTCGCCGTCGTCACGGGCGCGGCGCGCGGCATCGGCGCCGCCATCGCGCGGGTGCTGGCCCGGGACGGCGCCCACGTGGTCGCCGTCGACGTCCCGGCCGCCGGGGACGCGCTCGCCGAGGTGGCCAACGGGATCGGCGGGACGGCGCTGCAGCTGGACATCACCGCCGCCGACGCGCCGCAGCGGCTGGTCGAGCACCTGCGCGAGCGGCACGGCGGTGTCGACGTCGTCGTGCACAACGCCGGCATCACCCGCGACAAGCTGCTCGTGAACATGGACGCCACCCGGTGGAACACCGTCATGGCGGTCAACCTGCAGGCGCAGCTGGACATCACCCAGGCGCTGCTGGACGCCGACGGGCTGCTCCGGGACGGTGCGCGGGTCGTCTGCGTCTCCTCGCAGTCGGGCATCGCCGGCAACCGGGGCCAGACGAACTACGCGGCGAGCAAGGCCGGCGTCATCGGCATGGTGCGCGCCTGGGCGCCGGAGTTCGCGTCCCGCGGGGCCACCATCAACGCCGTCGCACCGGGGTTCATCGTCACCGAGATGACCGCCAAGATGCCCTTCGGCACCCGGGAGATCGGGTCGCGGATCAACTCGCTGCAGCAGGGCGGGCTGCCGGTCGACGTCGCCGAGACCATCGCCTGGCTGGCGCAGCCGGCCAGCGCCGGGGTCAACGGCCAGACCGTGCGGGTCTGCGGCCAGTCGATGCTGGGGGCCTGAGATGGCTGACCCCTCCCCCGGGCGGACCGTCCTCGAGCAGCCGCCGAGCATGCCGGCGCTCTTCGCCAAGGCCGTCCTCACCGCGCGCGGCCGGGGCGGCGAGCTGCCCGGCACCCGGCTCGCGCGCACCGGTGTGACCGTCGATCCGGCGAACCTCGCCGGGTACGCCCGCGTCTGCCGGTTCCCGCTGGCCGATGCGTTGCCGGCGACCTACCCGCACGTGCTCGCCTTCCCGCTGCAGATCGCGCTGATGAGCGACCGCGCGTTCCCGCTGGCCCTCCCCGGGCTGGTGCACGTGCGCAACCGCATCGACGTGCTGCGCCCGATCGCCACGACCGAGACGCTGGACCTCGAGGTCTGGGCCGAGCGGTTCGCCCGGCACCGCAGCGGGGCGACGGTCGACCTGTGCGCGTCGGTGCGGTCGGCGGGCGCCGAGGTGTGGCGGTCGCGGTCGACGTACCTGGCGCGCGGTGCGCGGGCGCCCGAAGGGGCACCGGAATCCGATGTGACGGTGGCGGTGGGCGACCTGGACCGCGCGGTCGCGACGTGGCGGGTGCCCGCCGACGCCGGCCGCCGCTACGCCGCGGTCTCCGGTGACGTGAACCCGATCCACCTCTCGGGGCTGGCCGCCAAGGCGTTCGGCTTCAAGCGGGCGATCGCCCACGGCATGTGGGTCAAGGCGCGGGTGCTGGCCGCGCTGGAGAACCGGTTGCCCGAGTTCTCCACCGTCGACGTCGCCTTCCGCAAACCGCTCTTCCTGCCCTCGACGGTCACGCTGTCGACGGCGCAGGCCGGTGGCGGCTGGGACGCCGCGGTCCGCAACGCGAGGAGCGGCACCGAGCACCTGGTGGCGGCGATCCGGCCGCGCTGAGGGCGCCGCGGGTCCGCCCGTCCCGCGCCGGCAGCCCGGCAGCGGTGGGCAGATCCGCACGAGCCGGACCGGGTCTTTCGTCGCCTTCTCGGCTGGATACCGCGACGCCCAGCAGCGGTTTCCCGCGGATGATCACGGTCCGGCCACGCGCCACCACAGGCGTCACCGGGCGCATGTCGGGGGCGCTCGCCGTCTGCGACGGAGTGGTCTCGTAACGCCGCGTCCGACGAGCGGGCGCGCGTCCCGGGCGCCATCCGGGCCCCTCCAGGGAGTCGGCGTGCACCTCGCCCCACCGTCCCGGCGTGCGCTCGGCCTCACGGCCGTCGGCGCCATCGCCATGTCCACCACCGTCTTCGCCCTCGGCGGGGTCGCCCAGGCGGCGCCGGCGCCGTCCTGGTCCGCGTCCGGGTCCGGCGACACCGCGCCCGTGCCGGCCGGGATCTGCCAGGTCCACTGGAAGGTGACCGGGGCCTCCGGCGGGGACGCGAGCGACGGCACCGCCGGGGCCCTCGGCGGCGAGCTGGAGATCTGGACCCTCGCCACCGTCGGGGACGTGTACACGCTGAGCCCGGGCAGCGCGGGCGCCGTCGGTGTCGCCGACGGAAGCGCCGCCGCCGGTGGCACGAACGCCAGTGGTGAGAGCTCGACGCAGGGCGGCACCGGCGGTAGCGACGGATCCGGTGGCGGCGGCGCGGCCAGCGTCGTCCAGGACGGCGGCTCGGTGTACCTGCTCGCCTACGGCGGCGACGGGGGCGGTGCCACCGGGGGCGCAGGTGGCGGCGACGAGGTGAACGTCGGTCCGAGGCCGCTCGACGCCTGGCAGAAGGGCCCGGCCGAGGTCCCGGGCGCAGGCTCGATCACCGCGGAGGGGATCCCGTGCGCGCCTCTCCCGCCCTACTTCATCGGCATGGAGTCCGGCGACCGGGCGCTGTCCCTGCACTTCGCCGACATGCCGACCAGCGGCCCAGCCGCGGCGCCCACGGTCGGCTTCGAGTACACGATCGACGGCGGCGTGACGTGGCTGCCGTTGGCCGCCGACCCCGCGGACGACACGTCCTGGGTGACGATCACCGGCCTGACCAACGGCACCGCCTACACCGTCCAGCTGCGGGCCCTCGGTGGCTCCGACACGGTCCCCAGCGAGCCCAGCAACCCGCTGACCGCCACCCCGTACGCGCCGGTCGGGACCCCGACCAACGTCGTGGTCACCCCCGGTTCGTCGTCGACCACGATCACCTGGGACGCCCCTGCGCCGGTCCCCGGCGCGGCCGCCGTCGACTCCTACGAGGTCGTCCACACCTCGGGCGGTGAGCTCGGCGGCTGGTTCTGCGGCACCGACCGGGACGTCCGCACGTGCACCGGGTACCTGGCGCCGGGCAGGGAGTACACGCTCCGGGTGGTCGCGCTCGGCACCGACGGGCTGTACGGCGCGCCCGCCGAGGTCACGACGGGTGTGATCCCCTTCCCCGCGACCGTCCCGGCCGCGAACGGCCGGCTGCAGAAGGCCGGGGCCGCCGGCAGCACCGTCGCACCGGGGCAGAAGGTCACCCTGACCGGTGCAGGGTTCAGCCCGGGGTCGGAGGTGACGGTGCTCGTCTACTCGGAGCCGCAGGTGCTCGCCACCACGGTCGCGGACGGTGACGGTCGCATCTCGGTCGAGGTGACGGTTCCCGCCGGGCTCGCCGCGGGCGACCACACGCTCGTCGCCATAGGCGTCGATGCGGCGGGCCACCCGTACACCCTGACCCTGCCGATCACCGTCTCCGGTGGGACCACCGGTTCCGGCGGCCTCGCGTACACGGGTGCCGACATCGCCTTCCCGGCCATCGGCGGCGTGGCCGCGCTCGCGGTCGGCGGCGCGCTGGTGCTCGCCGGCCGACGCCGGGGCGCCGCCGGCTGACCCGACGCTCCACCCACGGCGGCCGCCGTCCCTCCCCGGGGCGGCGGCCGCCGGCGTCTGCGCACCCGGCTGGTCATCGCCCGCACCGCCTCGGGCGTGCACGTGCGCAGAGGCGACCCGGCCCGGCGGGCGGCGGGCCGGGCCGGGTCGCCTCTGCGC
>NZ_SSXA01000038.1 GCF_021698975.1 Blastococcus sp. KM273128
GGTCACGCCCCCGTTCCGCGTCGCGACCGACGAGGAGATCGCCGCGCTCCAGCCGGTCTGGGGTCGTGCGTCGCAGCGGCAGGCGACGGCGGACACCGAGCGCGAGCCGGACGCCAGGCGGCGGAGGTGACACGGGCCATCCCGGGGCCGGTGGCCGCGGTCGTCACCGACGATCTGGAGGCGGTACGCGCCGTTCGACACGCCGTCCGCCTGGCGCGCGACTGGGACCGGCCCCTTCTGCTCCTCGTCCCTCTGCCTGGTACCGGGCTGTCTCTGGACCCAGCGCTGCACGAGGTCGCACGCCGGCGCCGCGAGCGCGATGCGGCAGCGGTGCTCGGCCGGATCACCCCCGCCCTCGGCGGGCGGCCGGCGCCCGCGCACGTGGTCACCTACCGCCCAGTCCGTGCCCGGACGCCGGCCCTCACCGCGGCACTGCGAGCCGCGCGACGGGCCGGCGCCGAGGTCGTCGTCTGCGGCCCCCGCGCCGCGGGCCGGACGGGCACCCGAGGGTTGGTTCTGCTCGACCCGGTCACCGGGCTAGCGGCGAGCGGCCAGCCTGCGCCGTCGCCGTCCGAGGGCGTCGGGGAGCATGTTCCCCGCTGACCCGCCACGCAGGCTACCGAGGCCCTGCGGCGAACGTGGCTCCCCGCCGCGGCGGCCGCATGGGCCCTTCGGCAGGGCGTCGACCTAGTCATCGGGTCAACGGCAGCGGTCAGCTCAGCAAGGAGCGCGGCGGCCTTCTCCGCTTCCTGCCTCGCCTGCTTGGCGCGGGTCAGGGCATGGGGGGAACCGCCCGGCCCCTCCGCCGCTGCCGCGACGAGGGCGGCGGCGGCCTGGTCCAGGGGCGGCCCGGCAACGGCGACTGCGGCGGGTCGCCGTCCAGCCGGGGGACCACGGCTGCCTTGGCGACCCGCTTCCGGGCCAGCCCTGTCGACTTGGCCACCTTTACTCTCCCGGCCGGTGGTCAGGGCGGCAACTGTCGTGGTCATCGTGGGTTCTCCTTCGATGTTTCTGTGGGGTGGCGGTGCTCTCGGTGGGGTGCTGGTGGCGGCCATGTCGCGCTCTCCCCGCTCAGGTGGTGGCAAGAGACGCGGGCACCGGCGGTCGGCCCGGCCGGTCCGGCTGGCGGGGCCGCGTCCCCGTCCCCCGTGCGGCGTTCTCGGTGCTCTCGGCGCCGTCGAGGTGGTCGAGGATGCGGCGGGCGGCGGCGGTCACCGTCGCGGCGGCGGCGCGGACGATGTCGGTGTCCCCGGCTGACCAGGCGGCGACGTAGGGGACGGTGTAGGCGCCGGCGTCCAGCCCGGCCCAGGCGGTGACGATGTAGGCGATCGACCCGGCTTCGGCCTCGGCCCGCCCGCGGCACCCCCGGTAGTCGAAGTCGTCGGCGGTGTGCCCGCACTCGATGTGCGCCAGTTCGTGAGCGAGGGTCTTGACCGCCTGCGCCTCGGGGACGTCCGGGCGCACGCGGACGGTGCGGGCGGCCGGGTCGGTGAGGCCGTTGGCCTGCTCGCAGGCCTCGCGGACGAGCGTGTAGCCGTGGCCGGCGACCTGGGTGGCCAGCGCGTCCCACAGGGCGGCGGGGGCGTCACCGGTGAGCAGCTCGGGGACGATGTCGGGCAGCGGGTCGCCGTCGGTCTGGGAGATGTCGAAGACGTGCGCGACCCGGAACCCGCGCAGCACCCGCGCCCCGGCACGCTGGTCGGCGTCCCCGCCGGCCGGCTCCCTCGCCGTGCCCGTCGCCGTCGCGGCGGCGGGTGCCGCCTGGCCGGGGTCGGTGTTCTTGGGGGTGTAGGTGCACGGCGCCAGGACCGCGAGCCCGGTGGACCCCTTGACCACGCTGCGGCCCAGCGCCTTCCAGGTGCCGAACCCGGCAACCCGGGTCGGGCTGATGCCCAGCCGCGCGGCCTGCAGCTCGATCAGCATCTGGTTGTTGAGGCTGTAGGTGTGGAACTTCGCGGCGGCATCGAGCATCGCCCGCCACTGCGGATCGGCGGTCAGCTGCTCGACCTGCTCGCCGATCTGGTCGTGCAGGGCGGCGATCTTCGCTGCGCGCGCGGCGTCGGCGGCTTCCCGTTGCGGCTCGCTGAGGCGGGCGCGCCTACCCCGCTCGTCCTTGCCGGTGCGGCTGCTACTGGTTGTGCTGTTGGTGCTGGTCATCTGGACCCTCCCGGAACTGGAGCCGAAGCCGGTACGGAAGGGACTGCGGAACAGGTGTCCTGCCACCCATTCCCCCGGCCCGTCCGGCACAGAGCTCTGCTCAGGGGCCGGGAGCGACGGCGGGGGACGACCGGACCAAGACTGCTTCCGCAGCGCAGCGCCCGAAGGGCGGAAGGATCTTGGTCCGGTCGGGAGGAGACGGCGCGGGAGGCCCTTACGCTGAGCTGCCGGACGGGTCGGGGGACCAGCAAGGACAGCCCGCCGCAGGCGGACGGTGACGACGGCGCAGCCGGCGCCGCGCGCAGCGTGGCCCGATGTGTGCTCCTGGCCCACCCCACCGGCCCCGGCGCGACGACGGCGACGGCGCGCCCACCGGTCAGCGAGCCCCATCACCCGACACGTCGCGGAGAGACCAGAGGGACCGGCCACGGGCACTGCCGTCCCGCCGGGCCCCGGGTGCGGTGTCGTGCGCCATGAGTCGAGCGTGGCCAGGCCAGCGCCCGCCCAATGGTGTCGGTCCCGATGTTGTGGACAGGAGCCATCGTCCACAGGGACCGGTTGCGCGGGAGCGTCCCGATGCCCGGGCCTGCACCGGCTGGCTGCAGGACAACAGGAGGAGAACCGGAGGAAGGCCATCCGCAGAACGTGGTTCCCAAGCGCGGGCGGCGCAGGCCGGTCAGGGACAGGGCCGCGGAGCGACAACCGGGGATCAACCGGAGACGAACAGGAGGCGGTCCGGGGAGACCCCCTGATCGAGACGGGGCCGAACCCGGCCGTAGTACCGGGAGGCTGTCCACCGGCCGGTCTCCGTCGCTAGCAGGTGCCCCCCACCGGTGGCCGTACAGGGGAAGAACCGGAGCCCGTCAGAAAAGGCTGGCTGTGAGGTGTCACCAGCGGGCCCGAAATGGCGCCTTCTGTGGTGAAGGCACCGCCACCGACGACTTCCGGGGAGCCAGCCATGCCCGACCCCACCGCCGGCCACGAGCCGGAGCTGCTGACCATCACCGAGGCCGCCGACGTGCTGCGCGCGCCGGTGGCCACTCTCCGGTACTGGCGACACCTCGGCACCGGCCCGAACAGCTTCCGGCTCGGCCGGCGCGTCCTCTACCGCCGCGTCGACCTGCGCGCCTGGATCGACGCACAAGCTGACCAGTCCCCCCGCCGATAGCCCCGCGCCCGGCGGAGGGCGGCTGGGCGGGGCGCGAAGCCGCGTCGGACTCCCGGCAGACGGTGCGGCCGTGTGGCCAGCCCTGTCTGTGGACGACGACGGCCGTGCACAGAAGCCGGCCGGGACAGGCTCCGGCGGCGCCGGAACGGCGACGCTCGCATCACCGAGAGGAGCAGCGATGGGATGGATGGGCCCGGTCGTGGGCGGCCAGGAGCACGAGGGCTGGGTGGTGCCGCTGTTCGCCGACGGCGCGCAAGGCGCCGGCACCACCAGCGCCCGCGGGGTGCTGATCGCCCGCCGGCCCGACGACGGGCCCTGCGACGGCGACCGGGTCCGGCTGACCTACCGCAACGGTGCCACCGCCGAGGGCGTCTGGTCCGACGGCACGGTCATCGGCGATGACGGGATCATGCCCGCCGACGCCGGCGACCCGGTGCACTGCGAGGTGATCGAGGAGGCCGACCAGTGGCGTCCGGACGCGGAGGTGGTCGGCTGGGTCGCCGGCTGCACCTGTGGCTGGCGCGGCATCCCCTGGGCCCGCGTGACCGCATGGGAGCTGGCCGACCCGGCGGCGCGGCAGCTGGTCGTTGCCGGTCCGTGGGCCGACCTGGAGGCCGCCGACGAGACGCAGGTCATCGCCGAGTGGCGCCGGCACATCGCCGGATGGCAAGCCCTCGAGGACGTCGAGGCGGCCGCCGCCGGGCAGGCCGCCGCCGCCCGCGCGCTGGACGAGGCGGTGCGCGCCGCCGTCGCGGCCGGGGCCTCGTGGGCCGACATCGGCCGGGTCACCGGCCTGACCGGCCGGTCGGCGGCCGAGCGGTGGTCCCCCCGTGGCTGAGCAGCCGACCGGCCAGCCCGGACCGAACGAGCAAATCCCGTCAAGGGCGGCGCATCCCGCTCGTCGTCGACCTCGACGGCGAGCCGCTGGCCCCGCTGCGCGCCCTGGAAGAGATCCTGCTGCGCCTGGGCACGTGGGAGGACGACGACCAGCAGGATCCGGGCACCGAGACCGAGCCGCTGCGATTGCCGGCGCCACTGGCCAACCGGGTCGCCCTCGCCGCTGTCCAGCGCCTGCTAAGCGCCCTGGCGCCCACCCAGTCCCGGCCACCACGGTGCGGCCGGCTGCTCGCCCCGGACGGCCGCTACGAGTACGCGCTCACCCTGCCCGGCGCCGGAGTCGACGGTGACCGCCCGTCCTGGTCACGCCACTCGCCGGCCGAGGTTGGCGCGGATGTCGGCGGCCACGTCCGAGAGATGCCGGTAGGTGTCGGTGGGCAGCCGCCAGCCGATTCCCGCCTCGGCGAGGACGTCGTTCCCCGCTCGGGTGGACAGTGCGGCTTGCTCGGCATCCCGGGAGATCTTGTTGAGTCGCCAGCTGGGCGAGGCGGGCATGCGGTCGATCTCGGACAGTTCGCGGTGGCGTGCGCGCACGGCGTGCTCGCGCCAGCTGTTTATCATGCTGCTGGCGCCGTCCGGGCAGCAGGAGCTCTCCGGGCAGACCAGCGTGGCCCGTAGCAGCCGGTTCTCGAGCAGCTTCTGGCCATGGCTGCGGTCGAGGCTGCGGCCGAAGGCGGTGAAGTACACGTTGGCCTCGCCGCCGCCCGTGCGGGGCTTGTCGCTGGGACGCCTGCGGGCCAGCAACTGGGGAAAGTGGCCGGCCTCGCCGTGCCCGGGACCGGTCTCGTAGCCGGCGGCTCCCACGCCGGTAAGGGCTGCACCGTAGAGGCCTTGGCGCCAGGACAGCACCCGCCGTCCGGCGGCGGCGTGCTGGGTGGCGGTCATCAGCGTGGCGATGGCGTCGTAGCTGGCGGTCCGCTGCTTGGACCAGGACATCGACAGCGCCACGTAGCGGGTGTTCATCTCATCAGCGGTAGCGAGGAACGGGTCCAGCCCGGCCGGCCAGGTGGACTGGGGGCCGAACTGGTGCAGGGACGCGGCGAAGACCGGCGCGACGGGCAGGTCGATGTCTTCGCGCTCCAGATAGCGGGCGGTCCGGATCAACAGGCTGCGGTTGACCTCCAGCCAGGCGCTGTTTCGCCGGTCGACGTAGACGTAGGGCGGAATGAGCACCGTAGCGCCCTGCTCGCGCTGGAAGCCGATTACCTGGTCGACCAGTTCGTCCTGCAGTTCGTGGTGGCCGAGGTCTGCCGGGGTCAGCTTGTCTGCGGTGGCGTACGGCAGTCGCGCCCAGCCATTGCTCGGCGACTGCTGATCGGCCAGCAGCGGGGTGAGCGGGTCGACCAAGAACGGCACCCCGGCTGCATCCGCAGTCTCCCGGAGGCCCGGCCGCTCCATCGCCACCTGCGCATCGGCAACCACCCCGGTGAGCGGCAGCTCCCGCAGGGGCCACAGTCCGCTGGCGGCCGGGGCGCACAGATCCTTGACGAGCAGGTGGTCACCGCGACCGGCCCTGATCAACAGATCCATCGGTGAGTCTCCTACCACAGAGTTACCGAACTGTGACGCTTGCGGGGTGAACGTTAGCACGAACTTGACGATGTACCTAGCGGCGAACGGTGAGGATGTATAGCGTCTACCTCGCAGGCCGAACGGACCGATCGGCGCTGCCTCAGAAGGAGACCAGTCAGATGAGCCCGACCCGCACCGCCGCGGCGGCGGCGTCCCAGCCTGCGTCGCACGACCCGGCCGGAGACTCCCCCGTCTACCGCCATGTCGTGGCCGACACGCGCCGCGCGCTCACCCTCGCCGAGATCGGGGAGATCGTCGGCGCCGGAGAGCGCGCAGTGCAGAAATGGGCCGCCGGCGCCGCGCGGCCCGAGGGCACCAAGCGCGACCGGCTGCTGGAGCTGCAGTACGTCATCGCAGAGCTCTCCGACGTCTACAAGCCCGAAGGCATCGACATCTGGCTGCACGCCCGACAACGCGCCCTAGGCGACCGCCGCCCGATCGACGTACTGAAGGCAGGCGACTTCGAGACCGTGCTGCGACTGGTGCAGCGCCTCGCCGGCGGGCCGAAGGTTCGGTAAGGCGTGCAGCGCTCCATCGCCGAACGCGTCGCGGCCGTGCCACCGATCAGCGTGCACGGCACCTTCTACCGACACGCGGCGGTCAACCGCGACGCCTTCGCCGGCGGCGACCAGGGACGCTGGGGAGAGACGTTTCCCGTCATCTACCTCGGCCGTCCACCGACGTCAGTCACCGCCGAGGCCTACAGGCACCTGGTCGAGGCCTACGGGATCCCCGTCGAGCTTGTGCAGCCGCGCCGCTTCTATACCGTCACCGTGGATGTCGACGCGGTGCTCGACCTCACCAACCCCCACAACGTCGCCGCCGTGGGACTCTCCGCTGCCGACCTGAGGTCCGAGGTCGACGACTACGCCGCCTGCCAGCGCGTCGCCGCCGCCGCCCACCAGCTCGAGCTGCATGCCGTCCTCGCCCCCTCGGCCACCGGCCTGGGCGAGACGCTCGCGCTCTTCCGGGAACGGATCACCCTGCGGGAGATGCCGGTGGTGCGCACCGAGGAGACCTGGAACACGCTGCCGGCCGACCCACGCCAGCTCCGCGCCGTCCCGCCCAGGCAGGCCTGACCCAAGTCATCCCACACCGGGCTCCTGACTGACCTGCGCGGTAGTGGACCAGGCCGCCGCCCCGGCGCCACAGCGGTCACGCCCCCGAGACCAGGCGCGGGGCTGACGGGCGGACTGTCTCACAATCTCGGTCCGCACATAGTCCGCAGAAAGTCCGCAAGACACCCAGAACGCGCCGTCCTCGACCAACGACACTTCACGCCTATACATGCAGCTCAGAACGGGAGTTTGCGCGAACTATGCTGCTCAGGGGAGAGCGGCATAATCATGTCGGGGATGACCACGTGCAGCCGCGAGCCGTCGGGCATCATCGCGTCCACGAACGGGGTCGACATGTCGATGCGTCGACCCGAGGTGCGCAGCATCCGCTCCACCAGGTCGGCCAGCTCACCCGGCGCCAGGATCGTCGTGGTCAGCTCGCTCCGGCCTCGGCGGGCGACGAACACCCGGCCGGGCTCGTTGACCCAGATCTCCTCGACCTCGGGGTCGTCCAGGTAGCGCTGCAGCGGCCCGAACCCGGCCACCCGGTCCAGCACGTCGCGCACCACGGACTCGACGTCGCCGATCGGCGGCAGCGCGGAGGTCAGCGACCGCTCGGAGTAGTCGGCGACGACGTCGCGCACCAGCAGCCGCACCGGGCCCGGGTCGGTGAACGGGTCCAGCCCACGCCGGCGGATCAGCTCGCGGACCTCACCGTCCACGACGTCCAGAGCAGTCGGCACGCCCATCCCCCGTCGAGCCGCGAGCAGTCGAATCGCAGCGGACTGTAAGGAAACGGATCAGTCCGATGGGGTGACGTCAGGCGATCTGTGGACAGACCCCGGCCCGATCGGGGCCAGGAACACCCAGCCGGGTGACAGTGCGGGCGGTCGAGGTGCGCCGGACGCGTCAGCCGGCGCGACGCACGGCCAGCTGCGGCGGTGCGGCCAGCGACTGCGCCACCACGCAGTACCGCTCGGTGAGCTGGGCGAGCTTCGCCAGCGTCGCGTCGTCGGCGTCGGTGTCCAGCTCGGCGTCCACGGTGACCGGGCCGAGCCCGACCGGCACCTCCCGCGAGACGCCGAGCGTGCCGCGGGCGTCCATGGTGGCGCGCGCCGAGAGCGACGCCGACCGGATCTCCACGCCCATCGCCGTCGCCACGCTGCGCATCGTCACGCCGGTGCAGGCCAGCAGCGCCTGCAGCAGCATGTCGCCCGAGCAGGCGTCCGAGCCGTCCCCACCGGTGGCCGGGTGCAGGCCGGCGCGGGCCGGCCCCGACCAGGTCTGCACCGTGCAGTGATCCCCGGGTCGGCGAACTCGGCGCTCGCCTCCATCTGCGCGCACGCCGACGGCGGGTCGTCGCGGTAGCGCTGCTTGAGCGGTGCCTGCAGTTCACGCAGTCGCGCGGCGTCCATCCGACCTCCCGGGACGTGGCCGACCCCGGCGGGTGGCGTCCCCATCGTCAGGGCTGCCGAGGCGCTCCGCCAGACCTCGAGGGGACCCGCTTCGGACGGCGCACCTGCGGTGCTCCGGGATAGCGTGCGCGCCGTGAGCGAGGACGACGCAGCCCCCGTGACCACCACCGACGACGCGGCCGGGAGGATCGCGGCCGGGTACGCCACCGCCGGGCCCGCGGTGGAGCTCGGTGCGGTGATGCACGACGGCCGGCCGCACCCCGGGGCGGCCGTGCGGGTGCCCCTCGCCATGCTCAACCGGCACGGGCTGATCGCCGGCGCGACGGGCACCGGCAAGACCAAGACGCTGCAACTGCTGGCCGAGCAGCTCTCCGCGGCCGGCGTGCCCGTCGTGGTCGCCGACATCAAGGGTGACCTCAGCGGCCTCGCCCGGGCTGGCACGCCCGGCGACCGGATCACCCAGCGCGCCGCCCAGACCGGTGACCAGTGGCAGCCCACGGCCTACCCGGTGGAGTTCCTCGCGCTCGGCGGGCTCGGCACGGGTGTGCCGGTGCGCTGCACGCTCACCGACTTCGGGCCCCTGCTGCTGTCGAAGGTCCTGGACCTCAACGCCACCCAGGAGAGCTCGCTCGGGCTCATCTACCACTACGCCGACGGCGCGGGCCTCCCGCTGCTCGACCTCCAGGACCTGCGCGCGGTCGTCCAGTGGCTGCTGTCGGACGAGGGCAAGCCGGAGCTGAAGAACCTCGGTGGGCTCTCCACCGCGACGGCCGGGGTCATCCTGCGCAAGCTGATCGCCCTGGCCGAGCTGGGCGGGGACGTCTTCTTCGGCGAGCCTGAATTCGATCCCGCCGACCTGATGCGCACCGCCGAGGACGGCCGCGGGGTCGTCACCGCCGTCGAGCTCGCCGCCGTGCAGGACCGGCCGGCGCTGTTCTCCACCTTCCTCATGTGGCTGCTCGCCGAGCTGTTCGAGGAGCTGCCCGAGGTCGGCGACGTCGACAAGCCGAAGCTGGTCTTCTTCTTCGACGAGGCGCACCTGCTGTTCAGCAACGCGAGCAAGGCGTTCCTGGAGTCGGTCACGCAGACCGTGCGGCTGATCCGCTCGAAGGGTGTCGGGATCTTCTTCGTCACGCAGAACCCGACCGACGTGCCCAGCGCCGTCCTCGGCCAGCTCGGCAACCGGGTGCAGCACGCGCTGCGGACCTTCACCCCCGAGGACGCGACGGCGCTGCGGAAGACGGTCTCCACCTTCCCGAGGACGGCGGACTACGACCTCGAGGAGCTGCTCACCGGCCTCGGGATCGGCGAGGCGGCGGTGACCGTGCTGTCCGACCGCGGCACCCCCACGCCGGTCGCCTGGACGATGCTCCGGGCCCCGCGCTCGCTCATGGCGCCGATCGAGCCGGCCGCGATGGCGGAGGCGGTCCGAAGCTCACCGTTGCAGGCCAAGTACGGGCAGCCGGTCGACCGCGACTCCGCCTACGAGCGCCTCGCCGCCCGGGTCTCCCCGTCCCGGCCCACCCCTGACGCCGAGCTCCCCGAGAACGCGGAGCGGTCGACGCCGCGCCGACGAGCGGCCCCGGCGCCCCCGTCGGAGGAGGGCGGGCTCAGCCGGGTGCTGGAGTCGCCGGTCTTCCGATCGTTCGCCCGGTCGGCGGCCTCCGCGCTCGGCCGGGAGCTCACCCGCGGGCTGTTCGGCACCCGGCGGCGCCGTCGCTGACCGGACGCCCCCGGCGGCGGCCCGGGATGCCGTCGGTGCGGCAGATCATCACGGGATCACCGCACGGCCGCAGTCAGATCGTCATATGGCTCCGGCACGCTCTCGCGCATGACGGCGACACTCCACGCGACGAGCTCCTACGCCGCCTCGGCGGCCCACCTCCCCGGTGCCAGGCCCCTCACCCATGCCGTCGCGCGGCCGGTCGTCGACGGTCTCGACCAGTCGCTGTGCGGCGTCCTGGTGAGCGTCCGGTCCCAGGAGGACTGGGTCACCGTGCCCGGTTCCAGTCGGTGCGAGGAGTGCACGCGCATCGCCGGGTGATGCCCGCGGGCCCCGAGCTGACGCCGTCCCGGCGTCGACACCCCCTCCGGCGGGACCGCCGATGCCCAGTCGTGACCTGACGGGAACGCACAGGTCATGGACGTCGGGCACCGTCCCTGCCATGGTTCGGCACCACGCCGACCGGAACGGGGAGACGCATGACGGTCCCACTGGACGAGCAAACCGCCCGCAAGTGGCTGGCGGTCGCGATCGAGGAGGCCCGGACCGGGCTGGCCGAGGGGGGCATCCCGATCGGCGGTGCGCTGATCGGGCCGGACGGCACGGTTCTCGGCCGCGGGCACAACCGCCGGGTGCAGGACGACGACCCCTCCGTGCACGGGGAGACCGACGCCTTCCGCAACGCCGGGCGCCAGGCGACCTACCGCGGCACGACGATGGTCACCACCCTCTCCCCCTGCTGGTACTGCAGCGGGCTGGTGCGCCAGTTCGGCATCTCCCGCCTCGTCGTGGGTGAGTCCCGCACCTTCACCGGCGGCCACGACTGGCTGGCCGAGCACGGCGTCGAGGTGCTGGTCCTCGACGACCCCGAGTGCGTGCAGATGATGACGGAGTTCATCGCCGCGCACCCGCGCCTGTGGAACGAGGACATCGGCGAGGACGAGCAGGAGGCCGGCAGATGAGCAGCAGCACCAGCAGTCGGGACGACGTCGCGCCGGTGGCCGGCGAGATCGATCCCGACTACCCCATCGACCCGGTCCCCCGGCACGCCCGCAAGTCGCTGTTCTCCCTGGCGGTCGTGCTGCTGGGCTTCACGTTCTTCACGCCGACGATGCTCGCCGGCGCCCAGATCGGGGCCGCCTTCGAGGTCGGCACGCTGATCTGGGTGCTCCTGCTCGGCAGCGCCGTCCTCGGCGTGTACGTCGCCGCCATCGGTGGCATCGGCGCGCGCACCGGGCTGACCACGGTGATGATGTGCCGCTACTCGCTCGGCACCACGGGCGCCAAGCTCGCCTCGCTGCTGCTCGGCGGCACGCAGGTCGGCTGGTACGGGGTCACGGTCGCGACGCTGGCCGGGCTCACCGCGAGCGCGCTGGACTGGTCGGGCCGGGGCACCGAGATCGCGCTCATGGTGGCCGGCGGCGCGATCATGGGCGTCACCGCCTACTACGGCTACAAGGGCATGTACGCCCTGTCGGTCGTCTCCGTCCCGCTGCTGCTGGTCCTGGCCGGGTGGGTGACCTGGCGGTCGCTGGAGGAGGTCGGCGGGTGGAGCGGCCTGACCGCCGTCGAGCCCACGTCGACCATGACGATCGCCGCCGCGGTCACCATCGTCGTCGGCACCTTCGCCTCCGGTGGCACCCAGGCCCCGAACTGGACCCGGTTCGCCAAGACGCCGTCGGCCGGCTTCTGGGCCTGCGTCGTCGCCTTCCTCATCGGCGAGCTGCTCATGCTCGGGTTCGGCGCGGTCGGCGCGATCTCCTTCGGCGAGGGCGACTTCGTGCTCGTCCTCTACCAGCTGGGGCTGGTCGGCTGGGGTCTGGTGTTCCTGGTCGCCAACCTGTGGACCACCAACGACAACACCGCCTACAACTTCGGCGTCGCGGGCGCGGAGATCGCCAACTCGCGGTCGAAGAAGCCGTTCGTCATCGGCGGCGTCGTCCTAGGCACGCTGCTGGCGATCACCGGCATCTACGACAACCTCATCGAGTACCTGGTCTGGCTGGGCATCCTCATCCCGCCGCTGGGCGGCGTCGTCATCGGCGACTTCCTCGCCCGGTGGCGGGGCGGCATGCCGGGCGCCTCGACGCTGCCCGCCGTCGAGTGGCGCAACCTCGCCGCCTACGTCGTCGCCGCGTTCGCCGCCTGGTGGAGCAACGAGCAGGGCTGGTTCATCCCGCCGGTCGTCGGCGTCGTCGTCGCGGTGGCGGCGGTCCTCGCCGTCCAGCAGGGACGGCGCCCCGCGCCGGCCGCGACCGGGGACGGCCTCAGCACCCCGCGGTGACGGCTCCGCCGCCGACCGCCCACCGCAGCCCCACGAACCGGGCGGCCCCCACGGCGGCGGTCACCGTCCACACCACCGCCACCGCCCCCAGCGGGCCGGCCGAGGCGGTCCACGGGTCGGACGCGGCCAGCGCCAGGCTCGTGGCCGCCAGCCCGGCCAGCGCCAGCCCGCCGCCGGCCCACTGGGCCGTCGCCCAGCCGGCGCGGTCGGTGGCGCGGAAGGTCAGCCGGCGGTGCAGCTCGTTGGCGACGGCGGTCGAGACGAGGACGCCCCCGAGGTTGGCCGCCTGGTCGCCCAGGCCGGCCAGGAGCAGGAACAGCCCCAGGTAGACCAGGTTGGACGAGCCACCGACGACCACGAACCGGGCGAACTGCGCCGGCGTCCGGTCGCTCCGCAGCCACGCCGCCACCGGCACGGGCCGGACCTCGATGCCGATGCCCGCCGGGACGACGGAGGGGCGCTCGAGGACCGCTGCTGCCATGCCCCGAGCATTCGCGACCAGGCCCTCCCGGCACATCGGGGAAGACCCCGATCTCGACCCTCAGCAGCCCCGGACCGCGTAGTCGCGCAGCGGGGGCCAGGACGAAGGGGGCGTCGTCGTCCAGTCGAATACCGAGACGCCCACCGCCCCCTGGTCGGCCGCCGCCCGGGCCATCGCGGCGTAGTCGGCGGCCCCGATCTCCAGGCCGTACCCGCCGATGATCGAGACCGCGGCGCACGGCTCCCCGAGGTTGCTGCGCACCCTGGCGATGTTCTCGCTGGTGTACCGGTAGGCGTCCCGCCAGCCCGACGCCGCCGTCCGGTTGCTCCAGTACGCCATGGGCATCCAGACCTGGTAATACGGCGCCAGCTCACGCCACGGGAACCGCGGCCAGTAGGCGGTGTTGAGCACGTCGGTGACCACCGGCGGCAGCACGATCGCCCCGAGCGTCACACCGGGCGTCTCGGCGTAGAGCCGCCTGGACAGCTCGACCAGCCGTGCGTTGCGCGTGTCGACGTCCGCGACCGTGAGGTCCTCGATGTCGACGGCGACCGCGTCGAAGGCCTGCCCCGACGCGCGGAAGGCGACCATGGCCCGCAGCCGGCGCAGGTCCGCCTCGACGTCGGTCAGGTGGGGCAGGTACCAGCCGACCACCTGCACGCCGCGCGCGTGGGCGCGAGTGAGGAACTGGCCCAGCAGGTCCGGGCTGATCAGGTCCGGGTAGCGCGGGTCGTCGGCGGCTGCCTGCAGGTAGATGGTGTCCACTCCCGCGTCGGCCATGGCGTCCACCGCCGCCGGTGCGATCGGCGGGTTCTCCCCCGCGAACTCCCGGCTGAACCGGAAGCGGGTCACCCACGTCCCCGACCGGTCGTAGGGGTCGAGGAGGGCGACCCGCGTCGCGCCGGTGGCCGCGTCGAACCGGATGAAGCCGCCCTCGAAGTCGCTCTGCCGGCCTCCGGGAACGGCGTACTCGTCAGTGATCGGGTAGCCCAGCGGGCTGCGCTCCCAGCCGAGGGAGCCGTACCGGGCCCAGATCGCCCCGCGGACCTCGTGCGCGCCGGTCCGCGGCGTGAAGTAGATGGTGCCGTGCTCGAAGTTGCCGTACCGGCCGATCCCGTCCGGGGTCCCGCGCTCGTCGGTGATGGGGTACCCGAGGGCGCTCCGCTCCCAGCCGAGCAACCCGTAGCGGGCCCAGATCGCCCCGCGGACCTCGTGCGCGCCCGTACGCGGCGTGAAGTAGATCGTGCCGCGCTCGAAGTTGCTGTAGCGGCCGATGCCGTCGGGGGTGCCTCGCTCGTCGGTGATCGGGTACCCGAGTGGGCTGGACTCCCGGCCCAGCGCGTTCCACGTCCCCCAGATCGCCCCACGCACCTCGTGCGCCCCCGTCGCCGGGGTGAAGCTGATCGACCCCCGCTGGAAGTCGTTGAACCGCCCCCGCCCGTCCGGCGTCCCCAGCTCATCGGTCAGCGGGAAGCCCAGAACGCTGCTCTCGCGGCCGAGGGCCTGCCACTTCCCGAGCACCGCGCCGTGCACCTCGTGCGCGCCGGTGGCCTGGGACCAGGAGATCGTCCCCCCGCCGTAGTCCTGGGCACGCCCTCCGGCGGCGGCGAACGGCGCGCCCACCGGTGCCCCCAGGAAGGACGTCGCCCCACCGAGCTCGCAGTAGTGGCGCTCGATCGGATCGGTCTGGGTGCACGTCGCCGCGGCCGCACCCGGGAGGAAGCTGCCACCGGCAGCCAGGAGGGCGACCAGCAGGGCCGTCAGCGGCCTCGACCCGGCACGGACCCACATGGCGACCGCCCTCCTGCGGCGGTGGCCGGGCCGCGTCGGCCCGCTCCCCGCACCGCCGTTCCCGATGGTGCTCCGCGGTAGCGCCCCGCGGCAGGGTTCGTCGGCCCCCGGGACCGGTGCCGATCGACCCTCGTGCGCGCCCCCGACCCCTTGCGCGTGCGCGTCCCGTCCACCACAGTGCTGCGACCGCGAACCCAGCCGCCGAGCCTTACCGGAGCACGCATGACCACGAGCACCGCCCCCATGCAGGGCACGCGCACCGGCGTCCTCCGGCGGCTGGTGCCGCTGGCCGGCGCGGCCTCCGTCGTCGCCGCCTACGCGGGCGCCTCGCTGGGGGACCTGGGCGGCGCGGGGTTGAACCCGTCGATGGCACCCGACCTGCTCGCCGCCCGCCTGCAGGAGCACGTCGGCAGCCTGCGGGCGGGCGCCTCCCTGCTGTCGGTGGGCGCGGTGCTCGCCGCCGTCTTCGCCGGGCCGCTCTGGCAGCGGCTGCGCGCGGCGTCGGGGCCGGTGGCCGTCGTCGGGGCCGCGGGCGCGGTGCTCGCCGCCGCCCAGTGGCTCGCCTTCGCCACCGACGGGATCGGCCTGGCCACCGCCGCCGACGTGGGCAACGGTGCGACGGCGCAGGTGCTGCTCACCACCGGCTGGGAGAGCGCGCGCACCGCGGCCGTGCCCTCGCTGGTCATGGTGCTCGCGGTGGTCGTCGCCGGGTTCGGCTCCGGCTGCTTCCCGCGCTGGTTCAGCTGGTTCAGCGCCGCGACCCTGGTGCCGCTGCTCGTGGCCCTCACCGCCGTCGGACCGTCCGGGCTGCTCGGCTTCGTGTTCGGCGGCCTGTGGCTCGTCGTTGCCTCGGTCGTCCTCACCCGGGACGCACCGGCCCGCTGACCGGCGCGGCTCAGCTCCCGGGGGGCACGGGACGGCGCAGCACCGAGGGGCGGCACACCACGGCCGCGCCGAGCACCAGCACCGCCGTCACCACCAGCGCCGCACCGACCGTGAGCAGGTCGGCCAGCGCGCCGTTCAGCGCAGCGGCCAGCGGCCGGGAGCCGACGAAGCCCATCAGCCAGAGCGCCATGATCCGGCCGATGTACTCCCGCGGCACCCGGTCGTAGAGCAGCGTCGTGATGCCGTTCATCGCCAGCGTCAGCCCGATGCCACCGACGACGAACGCGACGACGGCGGCGGGCACGTTCCAGCTCGCCGCGAGCCCCACCGCCGAGCCGGCCAGCAGCACCAGCCCCGTCGTCGCCAGTTGCGCGTGGTCGAGCCACCGGACCAGGGCCACCTGCGCGAAGAAGCCGAGGAAGGCACCGGCACCGAACGCCGACGCCAGCACGCCGACGAGCTCCGGACCACCGCCGAGGACGTCGGCCAGCGAGGGCCCCAGGGTGACGGCCGGGTCGGCCCCGACGCCCACCGCGGTGACGCCGAGCAGCAGGACGCCCACCACCGGGTCGGTGCGCAGGTACCGCACCCCCGCGATGACCGACAGCCGCGGCCCGGGGGCGGTGGCCGCACCCGGCGTCCGCAGCCGGAACACCGCGATCAGGAACACCAGGTGGCCGACGGCGGCGAGCCCGAAGGCGACGCCGTAGCCCGCGGTCGCGGCCACCACGCCGCCCACCGCCGGCCCGACCGCCCGGCCCACCGAGAAGGTGAGGTTGTCCAGCGCCACGGCCCGGGCCACCTCGCCCGGCCGCACCAGCGACGGCAGCAGCGCCTGCATCGCCGGCCCGCCCACGGAGAACCCGAGCCCGACCACCAGTGCGGTGACCATGACCACCCACGGCGGCACGTCGGAGACGTCGGGGGTCAGCAGCACCCAGCCGGAGAGGATCGCCGCACCCAGCGTGCACAGGGTGCGGCCGAGCAGGATCTGCCGGCGCGGGCTGCCGCGGTCGGCCATCGCGCCGCTCAGCGGGGTCAGCACCAGCTGCGGCACGAACTGCGCGAAGCTCACCAGCCCGACGAGGAACGCCGACGCGGTGAGCTGCCAGACGAGCGCGGCGCTGGCGATGTTCTGGATCCAGATGCCGACGTTGGCCAGCAGCTTGCCGGCCCAGTAGGGCCCGAAGACGGGGTCGGTGACCAGCCGGCGGGACGGGCGGGGTGCGGCGGGCCCGGGCCCCGGTTCTCCTCCGCCGTCCACTGCCACGCAATCTAGGCAGCCCCGCCGGACGCCGGTCACCCGGGGTCGGGGGCGGCCGCCTCCTCACCGGCATGCGCCTCGCTGCGGTTCTGCGGGCTTCATGACCACCGGGAGACGCATCCCGGCGATCGACGGCGCCGGCGGGGCGGACGACGGCGCCGACCACCCCGGACGGCCGAGGGCCCTCCTCCCCGGGCGGGGAGGAGGGCCCTCAGGTCGTGCGGTGGCGCGCTACATCACGGGGTCGGGCACTCGTCGTAGAAGACGCGGGTGCCGGTGCGCACCGGGGTGGTGAACTCGCACCCGTAGTCCGGGTCGGCGACGACCTCGGGGTCGAGCACCGAGGCGCCGGCCGGCTTCACGCCGTTCTCCACCCAGTTCACCAGGTCGAGGAACTGGCTGGCCGCCTCCTCCGGGGTGTACTCGCAGTGCCCGGCGGCGCGGATCGGCCGCTGGACCAGCAGGTCGGCGTTGCCCTGGGCGGCGACGTCGCGGGCGTAGTACTGCTCCATCGAGAACGGCACGTAGTAGTCGCCGAGGGTGTGCGAGGAGAGCACCGGGACGTCGATGTCACCGGTGATCGCCGGCACCGGCACCGACAGGTACGTCGACCGGGTCTTCGGCGCCGGCGCCACCCGCTCGATGCGCTGGTCGAGGGTGCTGCCGTCCTCGAACGCGTAGTCCACCGGGTAGTCCTGGTCGGCGTTGGTCCAGACCGCGCCCGGCAGCACGCCGTCGAGCCCACCCGGCTCGGTGGTCACGACGCCGTACACGAAGTTCTGGCCCTCCCAGTAGCCGAAGGCCTCGTCGTCGCCGGGGCGCTCGCCGCCGGTGATCGCCGTGATGTTGTCGCGGAAGACCTCGCCCTCCTCGGTGAGCCCCGAGTACACCGGGGTCGCCGTGGTGGGGGTGCCCAGCGCGGCCTTGAACTGAGGCACCGCCTGCGAGAAGTACTCCGCCTGCGAGGGGAACGGGTAGGCGTCCACGCCGGAGAGCGTCTGCGCCAGCAGGTTGTAGTCGAGGAAGAAGTCGTAGAGCTCGTAGTCGCCCATGACGCCGCACATCGGCGCCGCGCCGTCCCACTCCACGCCGCGGTCCCGCTCGAGCAGCGTGCCGATGACGTGCCCGCCCATCGAGACGCCCTGCAGGTAGCGATGGTCGGCCTTCCCCACCCGCGCGTCGAAGACCTGCGCCAGCCGCTCGGTGGCGAGCGCGCCGGCCTCGATGTCGTACCGGTTCTCCCCGTAGGACGACGCCGCCCAGGCGAAGCCGTTCTCGATGTAGGTGCGCCGCAGGTCGTAGCTCGGGTCGCTGACGTAGACGGTGGTGCCGGTGCCGCGGTAGCCGTGCTCCCAGAAGACGACGTCGCCGTTCCAGTCCAGCGGCACCTCGATGCGGTAGGCCGAGCCGCGGTCGATGCCGTAGAGCACCTTGCTGATCGGGTTGCCGGCCTCGTCGGTGAGCGGCACGAACTCCGCGCCCTGCCCGCCGTTCACGTAGTCGTACCGCGGGTCGGCGACCGTCCAGCGGAGATTGTAGACGGGCTCCTTCGGGGACTGCTGGACCGGCTGCCACTCCGGGTTCGACGACTCCGGGGCGGCGAGGGCCGGGCCCCCGACGGTGAAGGCCCCGAGGCCGACGCCTGCGGCGAGGGCGAGGGGGACCAACCGGTTGCGGTGCAGGGACAAGATGCGACTCCTTCGTCGGCACTGTGCTGCGCGTCACTAGGGCGCCTCTGTCTACCCCACGGCCGGGTGAACCGCGTACTCGGGCCCGGGCCCCTCAGCGCAGCGTGGCGACGATCAGGTGCGGGCCGGGCTCGGCGAGCGCCTGGCGCAGCTGCTCGGCCAGCTCCTCCGCCGTCCCCGCTCGGCTCGCCGGCACGCCCATCCCCTCTGCGATCCCGACGAAGTCCAGCCGCGGGCCACCCAGGTCGAGCAGCTTGCGGGCGCGCTCGCCGTCGTTGGCCGCGCCGACCCGGGAGAGCTCGTGCTCGAGGATCTTGTACGAGCCGTTGTCGCAGACGATCGTCGTGATGTCGGCCTGCTCGCGGGCGTAGCTCCACAGCGCCGAGATCGTGTACATCGCGCTGCCGTCGGCCTGGATGCCGATCACCGGGCGGTCCGGGCAGGCCACCGCCGCGCCCAGCGCCATCGGCAGGCCGTCGCCGATGGCGCCGCCGGTGAGCGCCAGCCAGTCGTGCCGCGGGCCGGCCGAGGTCATCTCGGTGAGCCCGGCCCCGGAGGTGAGCGCCTCGTCGACGACGATCGCCCCCTCCGGCAGCAGCGCGCCGACGACCGCGGCCATCGTGCGCGGGGTCAGCTGGCCGGTGGGCAGTTCGGGCCGCTCGAACTCGGCGACCTCCGGCTTGGCGTCGGGCGCGACCAGGTCGGCCAGCGCCCGCAGCGCCGCGGTGCCGTCCTCCCCCGGCGCGCTGAGCACGTGCACCGAGCAGTCCTCGGGCACCGGGTGGCCGGGCACGCCGGGGTAGCCGAAGAAGTGCACGGGCGCCGTGGCGCCGGCCAGCACGAGGTGGCGGGTGCCGGCGAGCGCGGCCATCGCCATCTCCGGCGGGTAGGGCAGCCGGTGCAGGTCGGGCAGCCCGGCACCGCGCGTGGACCGGGCCGGGAAGGTCTCCACCATCAGCCGCACCCCGGTGCCCGCGGCGACCTGCGCGGCGGCCAGCTGGCCCTCCTCGCCCATGACGTCGCCGCCGAGCAGGAGCACCACCGGCTCGTCGGCGCGCACCACCGCGGCGACGTCCTCCACCACGGACGGCGCGACCCGCGGCCGCGGCCGGGCCGGGCGCGGGGCGGCGACCTCGCCGCCCTCCTCCCACGACACGTCGGCGGGGAGGACCAGCGTGGCGATGCCGCCGGTGGCGACCGCGGCCACGGCGTCGGCGGCGTCGGCGGCGACGTCGGCCGGGGACAGCGAGCGGCGCACCCACGAGGAGAAGGTGCCGGCGACGGCGTCGATGTCGGACTCCAGCGGCGCGTCCAGCCGCTTGTGCGTGCGCGCGTGGTCGCCGACGACGTTGAGCATCGGCGCCCGGCCGCGGCGGGCGTTGTGCAGGTTGGCCAGCCCGTTGCCCATGCCCGGGCCCAGGTGCAGCAGCGTCGCCGCGGGCCGGCCGGTCATGCGCGCCCAGCCGTCGGCGGCACCGGTGGCGACGCCCTCGAACAGCGTCAGCACCCCGCGCATCTCCGGGACGTCGTCCAGGGCGGCGACGAAGTGCATCTCCGACGTGCCGGGGTTGGCGAAGCAGACGTCGACGCCCGCGTCGACCAGGGTCCGGATCAGTGCCTGTGCGCCGTTCACCGGGTCAGCTCACCTGCTGGACGTCGAAGTGGGCGAACGTGGCGCCGCCGGTGGCGAAGTTGGCGAGGTCCTGCCCGGCCGCCCGCCCCTCCGGCGACCCCAGGGCCTGCTTCATCGCGTCCTCGGAGTCGAAGTCGAGCTCGGCGACCAGGTACGGCGCGGGCTGCGCCGGGTCCAGCGCCACCGCCTTGCCGTAGGTCAGCCGCACCAGGCCGGGCTGCCGCAGCGCCAGCGGCGTGTGCGTCTCCCGGTAGTAGGCGTCGAACGCCGCCGGGTCCTCCGGCTGTCCGTAGCTGACCACGAGCCTGTGCACCATCCCGAACTCCTTCCGCGGGTCTCCGCCCGCCAGCAAACAGCTCATCGGGCCGCGGCGCGAGTCCGCCGTCCACCGCCGCGCGGTTGTCCACAGGCCCCCGCCGAGCGGGCGGACCGGCTGCTCAGCGCTGTTACGTTCCGCCGCACATCCGCTCCCGCCGGTGCCCGGTGCACCCGGACCTCCTGATTGGAACCCCATGGCGAACGTCAACGTCACCTACCAGCAGATGGAAGACGCCGGTGGCCGGCTCGCCGGCGGGCGGGCCGAGATCGACGGCATGCTCGCGCAGCTGAAGGGCCTGGTCGACCAGCTCGTCGCCGAGGGCTACGTCACCGACGCCTCCAGCCGCAGCTTTGCCGCCGCCTACGACGAGTTCACCGCCGGCGCCCGCAACACCGTCGCCGGCCTCGACGGCATGGCTCAGTACCTGACCCAGGCCGCCGCCACCTTCCGCGAGGCCGACGCCCAGCTCGCCGGGGCCCTCGGCCGCTGACCGCACCGGCGCACCGCCGACGGCCGCCCCGCTCCGCGCGAGGCGGCCGTCGCCGTTCCCGGGGCCGGCCGCGGTCAGGGCGCGGTGGGGACGGCGATCGTGCGCAGAGCCCCGTCGCCGAGGTGCAGCAGCCCGCGCCCGGGCCGCACCGCGCCGCCGAGGGCGCTGCGGGGGACCCGCACCCCGATCAGGTCACCGTCGGTGCTGCCCTGCGGTGAGAGCAGCACCCCCTGCCGGGCCTTCCGCGCCTCCACCTGCCAGCCCGACAGCCCCGTGCACAGCGCGTCGGCGTTCCCGCCCAGCACCAGCCCCCGCCCCGGTACGTCCCCGCGCACGACCGCGCGGAACACCTCACCCGCGGGGCAGTCCCGCAGCACCTCGCCGTCGTCCAGCAGCAGCACCAGCGGCCGGCCGGGGTCGGCGGCCAGCAGCTCCTGCCACCGGCGGGCGGGCGCCGCGGGGTCGTCCACGACGTCGAGCACCCCGGGCCGGCCGGCCAGCGCCCGCAGCGGGGAGGGCCGCGGCGCACCGACGACGACGGCGGTGCCCTGCCGCAGCAGCGACTCCGCCATCACGGCCAGCAGCGTGCTGCGGCCCGACCGCGGCGGACCGGCGACGACGAACGCCGGCCCCCGCTCGACCAGGTCGGGGCCGGTGGCGGCCAGCTCGTCGCCACCCACGCCGACCAGTGCGAAGCCCCGGCCGGCGCCGGGCGGGCGCAGGTCCCAGGCGGCCTCGAAGCCCAGCCGCGCGGGCAGCACGTCGACGCGGAACGGGCGGGCCGCCGGCGGCAGCAGCGCGTCCCGGACGTGCGCCTCCTTCGCGATCGCGGCGAGCGCCGCCGCCTGACCCTGCCCGGACGCGTCCTCGCCGAGCAGCGCCACCTGCGTCTCCACCGCGCCCTCGACGGTGACCGCCCGGCCCGGCGGCAGCCACTCGGGCACCTGCCGGCCGGGCACGCCGACGAGCGGGTAGTCGCCGCGGTCGGCCAGCCGCAGCACCAGCCGGCCGTCGACGAGGGAGGAGAGCCGCCCGGTGCCCAGCGAACGGTCGCCGGTGACCACCACCGAGATCCCTGCCGAGCCGCCCTCGCGCACCAGCGCCGTGACGACGTCGGTGAGCCGGCCGCCGTCGAGCTCGCCGAGCACCGGGGTGAAGCCCTCCCACCGGTCGAGCAGCAGCAGGACGTGCGGCAGCCGCTCCCCCGCCGGCACCGAGCGGCGCTGCTCGGCGACGTCGGCGAAGCCGCCCTCGGCCAGCACCTGCTGGCGGCGCTCCAGCTCGCGGGCGAGCCGGTCGAGCAGCCGGGCGGCGCGCTCGGTCTGCATGCGGGTCACAACCGCGCCGCAGTGCGGCAGGTCGGCCAGCGGCAGCAGCGCCCCGTTGCCGCAGTCGAGCGCGTAGAGGTGCAGGTCGGCCGTCGAGCAGCGGGCCCCGGCGGCGCCCGCCAGGGTGCGCAGCAGCTGCGAGCGCCCGCTCCTCGGCGAGCCGACGACCAGCAGGTGCCCGTCGACCGCCGGGTCGAAGGCGGCCACCCGCCGCTCCTGGCTCGACGGGAGGTCCTGCAGGCCGTAGGGCAACCAGGTGGGGGCGGCCCCGGCCGCGAGGAGGTCGGCGGCCGCCACCCGCGCGGGCAGCGCCGGCAGCCACGGGCTGCGCTGCGCGGGCACGCCGTCGGCCTCCGCCGCCGCCCGCACGGCCTGCACCAGCACCGAGAGGTCGGTGACCTCGGCGTCGGCGGCGCGGGCGGCCGTCGCCGGTCGCCGCGGCGGCGCGTGGCCGAGCTGGTGCCAGCCCACCGGGACGACGAGCGGCGCGGCCGGGGCGGTGCTGCGCCGATCCGGCCGGCGCCCCCCGATGCGGGCGGCCTGGAACGGCACGAGCCCGCCGTGCCCGAGCCGGGCGAACCCGCGGCCCGGCGCCGCCTTCGGGATCCGGGCGGCGTCGGGCGCGTCGAGCACGTCGCTGCTGTCCGCGCCGTCGGTCACCCGGAGCGAGATGCGCAGGTTGGTGTTGGCGCGGATCTCCGGCGACACCACGCCGCTGGGCCGCTGGGTGGCCAGCAGCAGGTGGATGCCCAGCGACCGCCCCCGCTGCGCGACGTCGACCAGGCCGGTCACGAACTCGGGCAGCTCCCGCGCCAGCGACGCGAACTCGTCGATCACGATGAGCAGCCGCGGCAGGGGCGGCCGGGCCGGCTCGCGGGCCTGCAGCTCGACGTAGTCCTCGACGTCCTTCACCCCGGCGTCGGCCAGCCGGTGCTCGCGGTGGGTGAGCTCGGCCCGCAGCGAGGTGAGCGCCCGCTGCACGAGGTGGGCGTCCAGATCGGTCACCATGCCGACGGTGTGCGGCAGGTGCACGCACTCCCCGAAGGCGCTGCCGCCCTTGTAGTCGACGAGCACCAGGTTGAGCGCGTCCGGCCGGTTGGCCACCGCCAGCGAGGCGATCACCGTCTGCAGCAGCTCGGACTTGCCCGCACCGGTGGTCCCCGCGACCAGCCCGTGCGGCCCGTCGGTGCGCAGGTCGAGGGTGAACGGCCCGTGCAGCCCGGCGCCGGCGACCAGCCGGGTGCTGCGCCCCTCGAGCTGCCAGCGCGCCCGCACGCCGTCGGCGGTGGGGGGCTCCAGGCCCAGCAGGTCGAGCAGCCGCACGCTGCCCGGCAGGACGGCGTCGTCCTCCTCGAGGCTCACGTCGCGCAGCGGGGCCAGCGCACGGGCCGCCCGCTCGGCGAGCTCCACGGGCACCGGCTCGGCCAGCACCGCCGGCACCGGGTCGTGCCCGCTGCGGCGCAGCACCAGCCGGGCCTCCTCGGCCGGGTCGAGCACCGCCGTGGCCGTCGCCGCCTCCGGCAGGAAGCGCTCCTCCTCGTCGGCGCAGACGGCGTACACCCCGACCGCGGGGCCGTCCTGCAGCACCTGCGCCAGCCCGGGGGTGGCGCGCAGCGCCCGGTACCCGTCGACGACCAGCACGTGCGCGGGGAACGACTCCGGGAGGACCCGGCCGGTGCTCGCGGCGCGCCGGGCCCGGATCAGCGCCGTCAGCTCCGCGACGCGGGCGGTCACCGTCTCGGTGCCGGTACCGACGAGCGCGACCGGCCCGTCGTCGGCCGGCCGCGCGTGCGGCAGCCAGCGCACCCAGCCCCAGCCCGCCCCACCCCCCGGCGCGAGCAGCGTCAGCCCGAGGTCCCGAGGCGGGTGGGTCACCGCGAGGTGCAGCACCACCCACCGCAGCAGCCCGGCCAGCGGCCCGGCGGGCCCGGCCAGGCCGACGACACCGGCCTCGCGCAGCGGCACCACCACGGGGACGGCGTGCCCGGTGTGCTGCCCGGGCGGCTCGCCGGCGCCCGCGCGGTCGACGACCACGTGGGCGGGGAGGTCGGCCGAGCCCAGGCGCAGGTCGAGGGCGTCGGGGTCGGTGCGGCGCCGCTCCCACAGCCGGCGGCCGGGCAGGACGGCGGTGAGCAGGGCGGTCGCCGGGTCGGGGTGGGCGTCGCGCCGGCGGGCGGTCTCCTCGGCCAGCGCCGCGTCGATCCGTTCCCGGGCGCGGGCGAGCGCCCGCTCGAACTCCGCCCGCTCGCGGCGCTGCTCGCGAGCGCTCTGCCGCCGGTCCGCGACGGTGTTGCCGAGCATCATCAGCGGGCCGGCCACGGCGAAGACCAGGTAGAGCGGCGAGCGCATGACGACGGCGAGCACGATGCCGACCAGCAGCGGCGCCAGCACCATCAACCAGGGCAGCCGGCGGGGTTCGCGGCCCCTCGGCGCCTGCGGCAGCTGCACCCGCACCTCGCGCGCCGACGGCAGCAGCCGGGGTGCGCGGACGAACGCGCGCGTCCCCGGCCCGGCCGGCTCGACCGCGGCGTCGGCGACCGGGGCCGGCCCGACGACCAGCTGGGTGTCGCCGAGCTGCACGACCTGCCCGGGCGCCACCGGCACGTCCTGGTCCTCGGGCACGGGCTCGCCCTCGAGCGTGGTGCCGTTGGCGGAGCCGAGGTCGCGCAGCGTGGCGCCGTCCGCCCCCAGCCGCAGCCGGGCGTGCCGGCGGGACACCGCGCGGTCGGCGAGGCCGAACGGTCCGCCGCGGCCGAGCTCGTGCTGCCCGATCGGCAGCTCGGCCACCAGGCCGCTCGCCGGGCCGCTCAGCACCCGCAGCTGCCAGCCGCGGGCCGGCGGCGCCGTCGCGGTGGGGACCAGGTGCACGACGGCGCCGTCGACGAGGTCGCTCTCCCCGACCGGCTGGAGGTCGTCGAGCCGGGTGCCGGCGAGCCACACCCCGTACGCGGGGACACCGGCCACCCGGGCCAGCTCCTCGCCGACCCGGCCGACCGGGAGGTCGTCGTCCACGTCGACGACGACGTCGAGCGACGAGCCGTCGTCCTTCGCGATGCTCAGCTGGACCCGCACGCCCGGACGGTAGGCGGACGCGCCGGTCCCGGGCCGTCGCGGCTGTGGACAACTCCGGGCGCGGGCGCCGGGTCAGTCGCCGGCGTCCTCCCCCAGCAGCTCACGGGTGGCCGCGCCCACCGGGTCCCGCCGGGTCGGCAGCCGCTGCACCTCGGGCAGGAAGTCGGTGCGGTACTCCTCGAACAGCTCGCGCAGGCGCAGGGCCGGGTCCTTCTCCGAGTCCACCCGGATGTCCCAGAGCGGGTAGGCCTCCGTGCCGAGCACCAGCACGTGCCCCGAGCGGGCACCATGGGTGTCGGCGCCGGTGGACTCGCCGGCCTCCACGGCGAGCACCAGCCGCTCGGCGAGCTCCCGGTCGCGGTGGGCGTGGAACGCCTCCAGCGCCGCCTCGAGCGTGTGCCGGCCGACCAGGCGGTTGCCCGAGACGACCACCGCGTCGTCCTCCAGGTGGCCCGACCAGCCCAGCGTGCGCTCGCCGGTCCACGCGGCGGTGCAGCCGTTGCGGTCGACGATCCCGCACTGGCGCACGTCGCGCCCGGGGTCGCGCCGCAGCACCTCCTCCAGCGCGGCCGGCGCCTCCAGCCCCTCGGCCATGAGCCGGAGCCCGTCGATGGCGAGGTAGGGGTTCATCGACGCCTGGGACGCAACGGCGCCGACGCCGGGCGACGCGTGCCCCACCAGCTTGCCGACCCCCATGAGCGCGGTCAGGGCGCCGACCCCGAACTCGCCGGTGTGCGGGCAGCGGGCCACGATCGAGAAGGTCATGCGGGTCTCCGTCCGTCGCTGGGCGTCCCGCCGCTCCTGCCCCTCCCGCCCGGCGCCCAACCGGCCGGCGGCGCTCAGAAGGTCAGCACGAGCCGGCCGCGCACCCCGCCGGCCTCGAGCAGCCGGTGGGCCTCGGCCGCCTGTTCGGCCGGGAAGATGCGCGCGACCCGGAGGGTCAGCGCCCCCTCCTCCACCTGCTGCCGGAGCCGGTCGAGGGCCGCGCGGTCGGTGGCGACCTTGCGGACCATCGTGGGGAAGAACCGCAACCCGCGCTCCCCGTTGCCGCGGTAGCCGCGCACCGTCGCGACCGCGCCCCCGTCGCGCACCGCCGGGAGCACCGCCGCGTCCTGCACCGACCCGTCGGCCAGCCCGTGCACGCCGTCGGGCACGTGCTCCCGGATGCGGGCGGCGACGTCGTCCCCGCGGCGGACCACGACGTCGGCGCCGAGGCCGCGCACCAGCTCCTCATCGGCCTCGGAGGCGTCCGCGACCACGGTGAGCCCGTCGGCCTTGGCCAGCTGGACGACGTAGCCGCCGTAGGCCCCGGCCGCCCCGGTCACCGCGAGCACCTCCCCCGGCCGCAGCCCCATGAGGTCGAGCGAGAAGCGGGCGGTGAGCCCGTTCATCGGCAGGGTCGACGCCTCCACCGCGGTGGCCCCGGCCGGCGCGCGGACGACGGAGTCACCGGCCAGCACCTTGTCCTCCCGGTAGGCCCCGAACGGGCCGAAGGGCACGACGATGCCCATCGCGAGGTCGCCGACGGCCAGGTGGTCCACGCCCTCGCCGAGCTCGGTGACGACGCCGGCGACGTCCATGCCCGGGACCCACGGCGGGTTCTTCACCGGGTCGCGCTCGGCGTAGGCCCCGCTGCGGGCGTGGGTGTCGGTGGGGCTGACCGCGGCCGCCTGGACCCGCAACCGCACCTGCCCCGGCCCGAGGGGCTCGGGTTCCACGTCGACGATGTGCAGGGCCTCGGGCCCGCCGAACTCGGTCACTCCCGCTGCGCGCATGCCCCTGCCTACACCCGGGCCCGTCACCCCCGCCTCGGCGGGTACCGCGCGGCCAGCGTCCCCGGCCCGGCGACATCGGGCACCAGCCGTGCACGTCGAGGCCACGAGGCCCACCGGGGCCTCGGTGTCCACCGACCTCTGCCTCTGAGTGCCCGTGCACTCAGAGGCAGAGGTCGTCCGGAGGCACCTCGGCCCCCGCCCGGTGGACCGGGACGGGGGCCGCGGTGCGTGCGGTCGCGGGCTCAGCCCTTGAGCTTGTAGGTCTTCAGCAGACCCCGGCTGATGATCGTCTTCTGGATCTCGCTGGTGCCCTCACCGATGAGCAGGAACGGCGCCTCGCGCATGAGGCGCTCGATCTCGTACTCCTTGGAGTAGCCGTAGCCGCCGTGGATGCGGAAGGACTGCGTGGTCACCTCGGCGCAGTACTCGCTGGCGATCAGCTTCGCCATGCCGGCCTCGACGTCGTTGCGCTTGCCGGCGTCCTTGAGGCGGGCGGCGTTGACCATCATCAGGTGGGCGGCCTCGACCTTGGTCGCCATCTCGGCCAGCTGGAAGGCGATCGCCTGGTGCTGGGCGATCGGCTTGCCGAAGGTCTCCCGCTGCTGGGCGTAGGCGACGGCGAGCTCGAAGGCGCGGATGGAGATGCCGCAGGCGCGCGCCGCGACGTTGACCCGGCCGACCTCGACGCCGTCCATCATCTGGGCGAAGCCCCGGCCGGGCTCGCCGCCGAGGATGTCGGAAGCCTCGGCGCGGTAACCGTCGAACACCAGCTCGGTGGTGTCGACGCCCTTGTAGCCCATCTTGTCGATCTTGCCGGGGATGGTGATCCCGGGCTTGACCTCGCCGAAGCCGGCCGGCTTCTCCACGAGGAAGGTGGTCAGGTTCTGGTGCGCCTTCTCCGCGCCCTCGTCGGTGCGCACGAGGGCCGCGACCAGGGTGGAGCTGCCGCCGTTGGTCAGCCACATCTTCTGGCCGTCGATGACGTAGCCGCCGTCGGCCTGCTTCACCGCCTTGGTGCGGATGCCGGCGACGTCGGAGCCCAGCCCCGGCTCGGACATCGAGAAGGCGCCGCGCACCTCGCCGGTGGCCATGCGGGGCAGGTAGTGCTCCTTCTGCTCCCGCGTGCCGTGCTGCTTGATCATGTACGCGACGATGAAGTGCGTGTTGATGACGCCGGAGACGCTCATCCACCCGCGGGCGATCTCCTCGACCACCAGGGCGTAGGTGAGCAGCGACTCGCCGAGACCGCCGTACTCCTCGGGGATCATGAGCCCGAAGATGCCGAGCTCCTTGAGGCCGTCGACGATCTCCTGCGGGTAGGCGTCAGCGTGCTCGAGCTCCTGCGCGTGCGGGATGATCTCCTTGTCGACGAAGTTCCTGACCGTCGACAGGATCTCCTGCTGGATGTCGGTCAGGTCGGCGGTCTGGGCCAGTCGCGTCACAGGTTCGCTCCTCGGGGGACCTCGGTGTCCGGGCTACCGGTGAGTATGGGCCACCGGGAGGGCACCTCCGGCGTGCGCTCGGTCACTCCCGCGCGCGGCCGGACGACGGACCGCGCCGCGGGCAACGTGCACGACGGAACGCGGCATGCCGGGCGAAGGTGCGGTGGTCGAACCGCTGGCGGACGACGCGGGCTAGCGTGCCGCGGGTGACCTCCCGCGACGAGTCGCCGTACGGCGGAACCACCCCCGGCTACGGCCCACCGCCCGGCTACGGGCAGCCCTACGGCCCGCCGCCTCCCGGGTACGGCCCGCCGCAGTGGGGCCGGCCGACCAACACCCTCGCGATCCTGTCCCTGGTCATGGCGTTCGTCTTCGCGCCGGCCGGGCTGGTGCTGGGCGTCGTTGCCCGCCGGCAGATCAGCCGGACCGGCGAGGACGGCGCCGGGCTCGCGCTGGCCGGGATCATCGTCGGCGGCGTGGTGACCGGCTTCTTCGTGCTGATCATCCTGCTCTGGATCGCCGCCTTCGCGACGCTCACCAGCACCGGCTTCGGCCCCTGAGCAAGGACCCCCTCGTACGCTGGGGCCGAGCCTCCGGACGGGGCCGACGTGGGCCCCGTCCGGAGGGAGAGCTCAGCCTTCCGGCGGGGTGAAGGACGACGTCCGCTGCAGGCCCGCCGCGCGGCCCTTGCCGGCGATGACCAGCGCCATCTTGCGGCTGGCCTCGTCGATCATCTCGTCGCCCAGCATCGCCGAGCCCTTCTTGCCACCGGCCTCCGACGTCGCCCAGTCGTAGGCGTCGAGGATCAGCTCGGCGTGGTCGTAGTCCTCCTGCGACGGCGCGTAGATCTCGTTCGCGGCGTCGATCTGGCCCGGGTGCAGCACCCACTTGCCGTCGAAGCCGAGCATCGCCGAGCGCTTGGCGACCTCCTCGAAGGCGGGCACGTCGCGCACCTGCAGGAAGGGGCCGTCGATCGCCTGGACGCCGCGGGCGCGGGCGGCCATGAGGATCTGCATGAGGATGTAGTGGAACGGGTCGCCCGGGTAGTCGGGGTGCAGGGCGCCGACCACCAGCGACTTCATGTTGATGCTGGCCATGAAGTCGGCCGGGCCGAAGATGATCGTCTCGATGCGGTCGCTGGCGAACGCGATGTCGTTGACGTTGATCAGGCCCTGCGCCGTCTCGATCTGCGCCTCGATGCCGATCCGGCCGACCTCGTAGCCGTTGGCCTTCTCGATCTGGGTCAGCAGCATGTCCAGCGCCTTGACCTGGGCGGCGTCCTGGACCTTCGGCAGCATGATGCAGTCGAGGTTGGCGCCGGCCCCGCCGACGACCTCCAGCACGTCCTGGAAGGTCCACTCCGTCGTCCAGTCGTTGACCCGGACGGTGCGGATCTTCTCGCCCCAGCCGCCCTCGTTCAGGGCCGCCACGATGTTCTTGCGGGCACCGGGCTTGGCCAGCGGCGCGCACGCGTCCTCCAGGTCGAGGAAGACCTGGTCGGCCGGCAGGCCCTTGGCCTTCTCCAGGAACCGGGGGTTGCTGCCCGGGACGGCGAGGTTGGAACGGCGGGATCGGAGCTCGGCCACGGTGCCTCCGCTGGTCGACGACGTTGGTGACCGGAGGGTAGCGACGCCGCTCCGCGGCCCCCGACCCCCATCGATGAGCGCCAGCCGGCCCCGTCGCAGGGGCCCGCCGAGAGCCTGCGAGTGGTGGGGGGCGACGGGGTCCTTCTTCAGGTGGCCGGCTCGACCAGGGTCGCCGGGCGGCCGGCCCGCACCACCAGCGCCACCCCGGCCACCACGAGCAGCACCCCGGGCAGGGCCAGCAACGGCGGCACCTGCTGCAGCAGGACGAGCGCGAACAGCAGCGCCCCGGGCACCTCGAGCAGGACGGCGAGGCTCACCACCGTGGGCCCCACCGAGGAGAGCACCAGGTTGAGCAGGGTGTGCCCGAACAGCTGCGCGGAGACGGTGATGCCGGCGATCAGCCACCAGTCCCGCGCCTCGAAGCCGGTGAGCGGCGCGTCGACGACCAGCGCCGCGACCGCGATCACCACCGCGCACACCGAGTAGCAGGTGATCGCGTAGGCCGACGTCGCCAACCGCTGCCGCGCCCGGGCCCCGGCCAGCACGTAGCCGCCCGCGCAGACCGCCCCGAGCAGGGCCAGCGCGTCACCGGCCAGCGCCTCGGCGCTCACGGTCACGTCCACCCCGACGATCAGCACGACCCCGGCGAACGCCAGCAGCAGGCCCCACCACACCGCGGACGGCAGCCGCACACCGGAGACGCGCGCGGCGAGCGCGGTCCAGATCGGCGTCGTCGTGACCAGCGCGACCGAGGCAGCCACCGTCGTCATCGACAGGCTGGGCAGCCAGGCGGCGAAGTGGGCGGCGAGGAACAGCCCCGCCACGACCGAGCTGCCCAGGTCCCGCCACCGCAGCCCGGTGAGCGTGGCGCGCTCCCGGGTGAGCAGGACGGGGACGAGCGCCGCCGCGCCCGCGGCGTTGCGCCAGAACGCCAGCGCCAGCATCGGCGCGGTGACCATCGCGGTCAGCGGGGCGGAGAGCGAGACGCCGACGACCGCGAGGAAGAGCAGGCCGAAGTCCCGGCTACCGGGCCGGTGCAGCGCCCAGGCGGTGGCCGCGGGTGCGGCGCTCAGCTGGGCACCCGGATCCGGCCGGAGGCGACCGGGACGACGGCGCCGCGCACGGTGGCCGCGACCGCGCTGCCACCCGCGGCGGTGACGGTGCACTCGAGCACCGAGGGCCGCCCCATCCGCTCGCCCTGCCGCACGGTGTAGCGGGACGCGCCCTCCCCGGCCAGCAGCCCGCTCTCGACCAGCCACACCCCGGTGCCCAGGGCCGCGGAGCCGGTGGCCGGGTCCTCGCCCCAGACCAGGTCGCGGGCGAACACCCGGGCGCGGGCGGTGGCGGTCGCGGCGTCCCAGGACACCACCGACACGCCCTCGCCCACCTCGAACCCGGCCAGCGCCCGCGGGTCGGGCACGGCGCGGTCGACGGCGTCAGGGCAGACCGAGAGGTAGGCGAACGGCAGGCCGCAACCGGCGACGTCCGACGGCACGCCGGTCAGGTCGGCGGCGTCCAGCCCCATCGCCTCGGCGAGCCGGCCGGGCGCCGGGCCGTCCTCCAGGGTGGGCGCACCCCCGGAGAGGGTGGCGCCGTCACCGTCCACCACGACGTCGAGGATCCCGGCGCCGCACTCCTGGCGGAGGGTCCCGGCCGGGAGCCGCCCGGTGCGCACCAGCGTGTGCGCGGCGCCGACGCTCGGGTGGCCGGCGAAGGGCAGCTCGGCGTACGGGGTGAAGATCCGCACCCGGTAGTCGGCGCCGGGCCCGGTGGGCGCGCAGAGGAAGGAGGTCTCCGACAGCGCGAACTCGTTCGCCAGCGCCTGGCACTGCCCGGTGGTCAGCTCGTCGGCGTCGAACACCACGGCCAGCGGGTTCCCGGCGAACGCCCGCGGGGCGAACACGTCGACGACCTCGTACTCCAGCTCGACCGGGGCAGCCACGGCCCCGACGGTAGCCTTTGCGATCGTGACGACGGCGACCAGGGCGTACGTCTCCCGGCTCGCCGGGCTGACCGTCTTCGACCCCAACGGCGACCGCGTCGGCAAGGTGCGCGACGTCGTCGTGGGCCTGCGGGTCGGGACGGCGTGCCCCCGGGTGCTGGGCCTGGTGGTGGAGGTGGTCGCCCGGCGGCGGATCTTCGTGCCGATGGGCCGGGTGACCGCGCTCGACCCGGGCGCGGTCCTGCTCGCCTCGGGCACCCTCAACCTCAAGCGGTTCGAGCAGCGCGCCGGGGAGACCCTCGTGCTCGGCGAGCTGCTCGACCGGCGTGTGACGATCAACGAGTCCGGCCGCCCGGCGACCGTCGTCGACGCCGGGATGGAGCAGACCCGCACCGGTGACTGGCTGCTCTCGCGGGTCGCCGTCCAGGAGCCCGGCCGGCTGGGCCGGCGCGGCCAGCTGCACCAGCTGGAGTGGGACGAGGTCACCGGGCTGGCGCTGCCGCAGACCGGGCAGGGCGCCGAGACGCTGATCGCCACCTACCGCGAGCTCAATGCCGCCGACATGGCGCACGCGTTGCAGGAGCTGCCGATCAAGCGCCGGCACGAGGTGGCCGAGGCGATGGACGACGTCCGGCTGGCCGACGTGCTGGGCGAGCTGCCCGAGGCCGAGCAGATCACCATCCTCGGCACCCTGGAGGAGAGCCGGGCCGCCGACGTCCTCGAGGAGATGGACCCCGACGACGCCGCGGACCTGCTCTCCGAGCTGCACGCCGTCGACCGGAACCGGCTGCTGGAGCTGATGGAGCCCGACGAGGCCGAGTCGGTGCGCCAGCTGCTCAAGTACTCCGAGGACACCGCCGGCGGGATGATGACCAGCGAGCCGGTGATCCTGGCACCGGACGCCACCATCGCCGAGGCGCTGGCCCGCGTCCGCGAGGAGGAGATCACCCCGGCCCTGGCCAGCCAGGTCTACGTCTGCCGGCCCCCGTCGGCCACGCCGACCGGCCGCTACCTGGGGCTCGCGCACATCCAGCGGCTGCTCCGCGAACCCCCCTCGACGCTGGTGAGCGGCGTGCTCGACGACCTCGAGCCGCTGCGGCCCGAGGCCCCGCTGGCCGAGGTCACGCACTACTTCGCCACCTACAACCTCGTCGCCGCGCCGGTCGTCGACGCGCAGGGCCGGCTGGTGGGGGCGGTGAGCGTGGACGACGTCCTGGACCACCTGCTCCCCGAGGACTGGCGGGAGCGTGCCCGCCGTGGCTGAGGGCCCCCGGCTCGACGTCCCCCGCAGCGGGGCCCGCCGGTTCGGCAGCTTCCTCCGGCTGAACCCCGACGCCGTCGGCCAGTTCGCCGAGAGCATCGCCCGGTTCCTGGGCACCGGCCGGTTCCTCGCCGTCCAGACGATCGTCGTGGCGGTGTGGATCGCCCTCAACGTCTTCGCCGTCCGGCTGCGCTGGGACCCCTACCCCTTCATCCTGCTCAACCTGGCCTTCTCGACCCAGGCCGCGTACGCCGCGCCGCTGATCCTGCTGGCGCAGAACCGGCAGGCCGACCGCGACCGCGTGCAGGCCGAGGAGGACCGGGCCCGGGCGGCGTCGACCCGCGCCGACACCGAGTACCTGGCCCGGGAGCTGGCAGCGGTGCGCGTCGCCGTCGGCGAGCTGGCCACCCGCGACTTCATCCGCAGCGAGCTCACCCGCCTCGCCAGCGACGACGGCGAGGATGCCGAGAAGCGCGAGAAGAAGCGGAAGAAGCGCGAGGAGGCCGAGGCGCGCGGCGGGGCCCCGGCCTAGCCGTCCCGCGGCTCAGCCGATCAGCCCGCCGAAGACGTGGGACAAGCGCAGGGCGAGCACCGTGGCCGGGGCCAGCAGGAGGAGCCCCCAGACCCGGGCCGACCGCGACCGGGGCAGCACGAGGACGAGCACCAGCGCCACCGCCGCATCGACGACGCCCTGCACCGGGTGGACCGGTGCAGGCGCGCCGTCGACGGGGTCGGTGACCGCCCACCACAGCGCGAGGAACTCGCCGCGGGCCAGCACGATGCCGGCGGCGAGCGCGAGCACCGCGCCCGGCAGCGGACCGCTGCGGCGGGTCGCCCACCACACCCCGGCCGAGGTGAGCGCCACGGCCGTGGCCGAGAGGCCGAGCCACACCGGCAGCAGCCGGTTCCAGCCGAAGTGCAGGACCCACGCCGCGTAGGCGTAGTACGCCAGCGTCATCGCCGCGAAGAAGACGGCGGCCCGGACGGCGGCGGGCAGCAGCGACGGCGCGGCCCGGCCGATGAGCGCGACGGCCAGCACCCAGGCGGCCGGGTAGGTGCCGAGGTCGGCGGCCCACCGCCACCCGGACTCGTCGGCCGCCTTCGCCGCGACCCCGGCCAGCACCCCGCCGAGAGCGGCGACGGCGAGGCGGAGGGGCTCCCGGGCGGTGCGCGGCGGCGCGAGGACGGCGTCCATCGGTGGGGATGGTGCCCGACGGCACCCACGGGGGCGCCGCGACGCGCGCGTCAGCCGGTGAGCAGGTGCACCCCGGCGCCGGCCGCCCCGGCGACCAGCAGCACGACGATGAACGGCGCCCGCAGCGCCAGGGCCAGCGCGGCGACGGCGAGCCCGGCCAGCCGGCCGTCGACGACGATCTCCGCGCCGCTGGTCAGCCCCTGCACGACGACGAGCGCCGCCAGCAGCGCCGCGGGCACGAAGTCGACGACGCGCGCCACCCACGGCTGCTCCACCCAGGACGCCGGCACCGACATCCCGGCCAGCTTGAGCAGGTAGCAGCCGACCGAGGCGACGAGCACCGCCGTCCAGGTGCCGCTCACGGCCCCACCGCGCGGCGCGGCCGACCGGCCAGGGCGACCGCCACCACGGCGGCGACCACCTGCACCCCGGGCGGGACGAACGGCGTCAGCGCCAGCGCGACCACCGCGCCGCCGAGCGCGACCCGCCGCTGCACCGCCGGCTCGGGGAAGGCCCGGCCCAGCCGCGGCCAGAGCAGCGCGAGGAAGGCCGCCGGCACGATCGCGTCCAGCGCCGCCCGGGCAGTGCCGCCCAGCGCGGCCGCACCGAGCGCGCCGACGACGGTCGTGGCATTCCAGGTCAGGTAGAGCGTCGCCCCGCCCACCAGGAACGCCAGCCCGGCCATCGCCCGGTCGGGGGCCGCCAGCGACAGCGCCGTCGTCTCGTCGATGACCCAGTGCGCCGTGCCGGCGCGGCGCAGCCGGCCCCGCGGCCGGAGCAGCGGCACCAGCCGCACGCCGTAGACGGTGTTGCGGGTGCCCAGCAGCAGCGCGCTGCCGACGGCGGCCAGCGGGCTGCCGCCGGCGCCGAGGACGCCGACGAGGGCGAACTGCGAGGCCCCCGTGAACATGACCGCGGAGAGGACGACGGCCTGCCAGACGTCGAGCCCGGCGGCGTCGGCCGCGGCCCCGAATGCCACCCCGTACAGGCCGACGGCGAGCCCGAGGCCGACCGCGTCCCGCAGGGTCTCGGCGCGGTCGGGCTGCACGCCGACGACCCTAGTTGCGCCCCCGGTGCGCGCCAGATCACCCTCCGCCGGCCCGACGGGTCCGCGTGCCGCCGTAGAGTGGCAGGCGACCGATCGCGCGGGTCGCCGCTCCGGCCGCGACCTCCGGCCGCCGGTCCCCCGCTCGTGAGGAGACAGACGAACACGATGTCCGACCAGCTGACCGGCACCCCGGCGCTCGACGCCGTCAACGCCGCTCTGGCCACCGTCCAGGACCCGGAGATCAACCGCCCGCTCACCGAGCTGGGCATGGTCAAGGACGTGCGGATCGGGCCCGACGGCTCGGTCGCCGTCGAGGTCTACCTGACCGTCGCCGGCTGCCCGATGCGGGAGACGATCACCAACCGGGTCACCTCCGCCGTCGGCGCCGTGCCGGGGGTGACCTCGGTGCAGGTCGCCCTCGACGTGATGAACGACGAGCAGCGGGCCGAGCTGCGGAAGACGGTGCGCGGCACCGACGCCGCCGACCCGGTGATCCCGTTCGCCCAGCCCGGCTCGCTGACCCGCGTCTACGCCGTCGCCTCCGGCAAGGGTGGCGTCGGCAAGTCCAGCGTCACGGTGAACCTCGCGGCCGCCCTGGCCAAGCGCGGGCTCTCGGTGGGTGTCGTGGACGCCGACATCTACGGCCACTCGGTGCCGCGCATGCTGGGCGTCGACGACAAGCCCACGCAGGTCGACAACATGATCATGCCGCCGCAGTCGATGGGCGTGAAGGTCATCTCGATCGGCATGTTCACCCCGGGCAACACCCCGGTCGTGTGGCGCGGGCCGATGCTGCACCGCGCGCTGCAGCAGTTCCTCGCCGACGTCTGGTGGGGCGACCTCGACGTGCTGCTGCTGGACCTGCCCCCGGGCACCGGCGACGTCGCGATCTCCATCGCCCAGCTGCTGCCGAACGCCGAGATCCTCGTCGTGACCACGCCGCAGCTGGCCGCGGCCGAGGTCGCCGAGCGCGCCGGTGCGATCGCCACCCAGACCCACCAGCAGGTCGTCGGCGTCATCGAGAACATGAGCTGGATGGAGCTGCCCGACGGCTCGCGTGTCGAGGTCTTCGGCTCCGGCGGCGGTCAGACCGTCTCCGACGCGCTCACCCGCACGCTCGGTGCGCGGGTACCGCTGCTCGGCCAGATCCCGCTGGACACCCGGCTGCGCGAGGCCGGCGACGCCGGTGCGCCGATCGTCCTGGCCGACCCCGAGACCCCGGCCGCGAAGGCGCTCGAGAAGATCGCCGACGGGCTCGCCGTCCGCCAGCGCGGGCTGCAGGGCATGTCCCTGGGGCTCACCCCCGTCCGCCGCTAGCAGCAGCCTCAGCACGCCCCGCGGGGCCGGTCCCACCCGGGACCGGCCCCGCGTCGCGTCCGGGGCGGTGCGGGATGCCGCGCCCCTCCCCCGCCGAGCCGGCCCGCTCCCTCGCGGCGTCGTCCTCCCCCACCGCGGAGCGTCCTCCCTCACCGTCTGCGCCGAGGGAGGACGCTCCGCGGTGGGGGAGGAC